>CAYLMT010000105.1:0-7022 GCA_964384855.1 uncultured Salinivenus sp. | reverse complement strand
AGGCGGGCAAGGGCGCCCAGCAGAAGGCGTTCGAAGAGCTGAAGCAGAAACTGCAGGCGGAAGGGCTCTTCGACGCGGAGCGCAAGCAGGCGCTTCCCCTCTTCCCCGAAACCATTGGAGTCGTCACGTCAGGCCAAGGCGCGGCCATCCACGATATTCAGACGGGCCTGGCGCGGCGGTTCCCGCCGGCGGAGGTAGTGCTGTGTCCGGTAAAGGTGCAAGGCCTCGACGCTCCGCAGGCCATTGCCGACGCAGTGGCCGCCTTCAACGACCTGTCCGCGGACAATGCCCAGCGGCCGGACCTGCTGATCGTGGGCCGGGGCGGCGGCTCCACCGAGGACCTATGGGCGTTCAACGAGGAAGTGGTGGCGCGTGCGCTCGCCAGGTCCGAACTGCCGATCGTGAGCGCCGTCGGACACGAGTCGGACGTCACGATTGCCGACCTCGTAGCCGACGAGCGGGCCGCCACTCCCTCGATGGCCGCCGAGCTTGTGGTGCCGGACCGCCGGGACGTGGCCGAACGGATCCGGGCGCTCCACGACCGCCTCCATACCCTGGTGACGCGCCGGCTCCAGGATGCCCGCCAGCACGTCGATGCGCTCGTCGCCTCCCGCGCCTTCCACGCCCCCATCCGCCGCCTGGAACAGCACCAGCAACACCTCGACGCCCTCGTGAGCCGCCTGGAGAGGGGCGGCAACCGCGTTCTGGAGCAGGCCCGTACACGTCTCAACCGCCTGCAGGACCGCCTGCACGCCCTCGACCCCGAGCAGCCCCTGCGGCGCGGATACGTCCACCTCACCCGCGACGGCGTGCCCGTCCAGTCCGTCGAGTCCCTTCGAGACGGCGACCGGGTGCGCCTCCACTTTCAGGACGGCCACCGCGACGCCGAGGTGCTCCCGACCGACGGGTAGCCTGCCCGGCCCGGTCGACATGGCCCACCGGACGCTTTTTGGGACGGGTTCAAGATGTCACGGCCTCGTAAAATCCTCCCCCGGACCTCCCCCACGCGCCACGGAGAAGGAGGGACGCCCGCGAGGTCTTGACCAGGAACCGCCCTGTTTGTAGGCTGTACATCCGACCGCTCTCCTACCGGGGCCTCTTTTCTCCGACAATGGCCCTGGCCCCACAGTCCTTTCGCTTCTCTGCCGCACGGCTGGCCCGACTGTCAACGTCTTGCGATCCATGGCTTCGGACCCCACCCAACTTACCATTCAGTTCCAGCCGGAGCAGCGCGTTGACGTCATTGACGTAAACGAGCACGTGGAAAAGGAGGCCACCGGGTTCCTCCACGATCACGAAGAGGCGCTCTACTGTTCGTACCACACCACGGCCGGGTACCTCGAGGAAACCATCTGCAACCGGCTCGACCAGTGCCAGGACCAGGTGCACGAGTTTTTGGCTCCCTTCCGGGAGCTCTTTCCGTATGGGGCCAACTACCAGCACGACCAGTTGCACCTCCGAAAAGAGCTGAGTGCGAAGCAGCGACGCACCGAGCCGCGCAACGCCGACTCCCACCTCACCTTCATCGGCTCAGGGCTCGAAAACTGCGTCACCTACCCCAGCACCCCTGCCCGTCCGGTCTTCTTCATTGATCTCGACGGGATCAATAAGGACAATCGGGACCGCCGCGAGCGTCACACGACGGTCATCGGGTACGACAACGAGCGGATCGTCGACCAAACGGAGCTCCGCGTCCCCGTCTCCGACCATTCCATCGACTCCGTGAGCCTGCGCGACCCCCGGCTCGGAATCTTCAAGGAGCTCCACGAGCGGCTGGCCGCCCACGGGGTCACCACGGGCCGGGTGCACCTCGAACTCATCCCCGAGGAGCAGCACGTGGGGCTCACGGTCAACGAGTATGAGACCCTCCTCATGAAGCACGACCTGGTGGAGGTGCTTCAGGACCCGCTGCGGTTCATGGCCCGGAAGGGGCGCAACATGCTCCGCGACCCCGGTGCCATCCCCAACAAGGCGAAGAACTACGCGAAGTACGACCTCGTCCGCCTCGTCAACAAGGTTGTCGACACGCTCGGCCTGAGTGAGTCCCTGGTCGAGCGCATCATTGACAAGTGCCTGGCCGTCCCGGCCGAGCGATTCCTCCGGATGAAGCGGTCGGTGAGCCTGCTCGTGACCGAAGACGAGGCCAATGGCGAGGGGACGATTGAGCAGGGTCGCTACCAGAGCCCGATCCTCGTGCAGTGGCGCACGTCTCAGCCACAGGCCCGCCGCGTCCGGGCCACCCTCACCCGCTTCGAATAGCCGCTCGTCTCAGATCAACGAGTGGCTCTGGCCGCCGTCGACGTTGAGGCAGGCTCCGGTGATGAGGCTTGCTCGCTCGGAGCAGAGGAACGCGACGGTGTCGGCCACCTCCGTAGCCCGCCCGAAGCGTTCGATCGCAATGTTCTCCTCGACGAATTGCTTCATCTCTTCCGGATTCTCCTTCACGCGGCGGTCCCAGCTGCCGCCCGGAAAGCGGATGGAGCCCGGCGCCACACTGTTTACACGAATCTCGGGGGCGAGCTCCTGAGCCATCACCTTGCTCACGCTGATGAGGGCCGACTTGGTGGTGTTGTAGAGGGAGAGCCCGGCGCCGCCCAGTTCGCGCCCGAAGATGGACGAGATGTAGCAAATGGAGGCACCGTCTACCTCCCGCATGTGCGGGACAGCCGCCCGGCTCACGCGCACGTGCGACATGAAGTTGAGATCGATCAGGTCCTCCCAGTCCTCGTCGGACAGCTCTTCAAAGTCGCCGCGCCGGTTGCCCCCCACGTTGCCCACGTAGGTGTCGATGCGCCCGAATCGGTCGTAGGTCTCCTCCACGAGACGCTCCGGCTCGCCCGCCTCCGTCACGTCCATGGGCAGGGCCAACACCTCGGCCCCCTCTTCACGAATCTCGTCCGCGGCGTCTTCGAGGTCCGACGCGGTGCGCGCACAGATGGCCACGTCACATCCTTCCCGAGCGAGGGCCTGTGCGATGTACTTGCCGATGCCGCGGCTCGCGCCGGTGATGATGGCGGTCCGATCTTGAAGTCCGAGGTCCATAACGGGAACGAAAAGTCGTGAGAGAAACGGCCGTATGCACCGGACAGGATAGACACCGCCGCGGTCCCCGTCCATCTCTTCTTCCCGAACCGACCGGGGTTTCAACGCATTTGGACAGGGCCCCGTCTCGGATTTTTCCTTCCTCCCCGCTCGCAACACTGCACAGTTTCAACACTCCATGCCCGACTCGCCCGACGCCGCCGACCGTACGTTCGAGGAAAGCCTGGAACGCCTGGAAGAGATCGTCGAAACCCTCGAAGACGATCCGCCCTCGCTGGACAAGGCGCTCGACGCCTATGAAGAGGGCGTGTCCCTCGCCAATGAGTGCCTTGAGCGGCTCGAACAGGCCGAGCAGCGCGTGAGCGAATTGTCAATCGAGTAGCCCCTCTGGTGGTCTTCACCTACACATTCCCTCGGACCCTGCCGTCGGAGTGGGCGCTTCCTGGCCGATCTCGTCCTCGACGAGAAGCGGTGAGAGAGGCCAAAAACTTGCTATCGCGAGCCCCCCTGAACACCGTCGGGCTCGGGCGACTCGACCACGCTCGAGTCCTCCGGTACCAACTCCGCCGTAACGGTTCCGGGGTTTAGTGAGTGGAACGCCCCGGTCGACGCGTCCACAAGCAGTCCCGGGACAAAGAGGTTAAGAACATTGACCGTGATCCAGATGCTCCGTCCCGGACGAAGGGTCGTACGGTGTGGCTCGTACCCCTCGTGGTACATGCTGATAGAGTACTCCCGATCTCGCTCCAGAACCGCCGTCAAAGGGGTTTCCCCCACAGGCCGACCGTCGACCTCGACGTCCGCCCCGGACGGGGTCGAATCCACCTGGATCTCCTGCGACGAGCCATGAATGAGGGTCGCGCATCCCATCATCCCCACGGACACGAGGAGAAGGAGGCACCGGACGATGTTGGAACGAACAGGAGTCGGCAGGGACATGGGACGGGGCACTGTGTAAGGAGGATCTCCTGGATACCAGCGAACAAATATTATGCCCACCGTGCCGGAATTCTCACGTCGAGGGTCCTCAGAATGTCATCGTCGTGTCGTGCTCGGCGGCCTGCCGGGCTAGGTCCTCGGCCCCGCCGAACGTGGCCCAGGGCGCGAGGTCGGCCTCGTCGATGCCTCGAGCCTCCGCACAGGGCTTGCAGACCACAAATTCGTCCAGGGCGTCCTCCGCGCGAAGCTCGTCGAGGACGGCCTGCACCGTCGGCAACCCCGGCGCCTTGAGCTCGTCGAGATCGGCGTGGCTGGGCGCTCCGAGGTAGGTGGCTTCCTGCATCGCAAAGAGCGCGACGCTGCCCCCGCGGCTGAGGGCGCCCTTTCCCGCAATAAACGGGAGAACGGCTTTCGTGCTGTTGTCCGGCCCAATCGTTGTGAGGACGTGCATGAGTCAGGAGATTCTGTTCGAGGAAGGTGAAGCGCTGTAAGATCGGGATCTACTGCGACGGTCACAACCCAAAGGGCCCGGGTAGGGCCTCACGTCTGATCCCTGGACTGGACGTAGGCGGACCAGTCGCCCGAGGATATCCGCGGACGGCCCGTCGGATCACCGTTGTACCAGTACACCCACGCCGTCCGATCGCTAGGCTCCACTAACGACACGTGCCGCCGCACGAAGAGGGAGCCCTCTTCGTCGTCCGGATCCCATCCTTCGTACCGGTCGAGCACCGTCCACACCTGCGGGTCGTGGAGACGAATGAGTTCTCCCTGTACGATGCCGTCTCCCGGAACCGCCCCCGGAAAACGACCGAGGTCGTAAAGAAGACCCTCAAACCGGCACGTGTCCACAAACGAGACCCGATCCGCTACTCCGAGCCACTCCACGCCCCCCACCGTCCGCATGAGGGTACCGTACGTGGCAAGATACATCGACTCAGACATCAACAGATGGGACCATACGCGTCACGACTCCGCAAGGACCCCTGCCCCACCCTCCACAGCTTGGGATCTTTCCAAAAAGAATGGAGTTGTTTCTGTAGGTATAGCGGGACAGGTTTTGCGCTCTCGACCGATAGAAATCGCACCCGTCGGCGTTGGCGCACCTGCCTCCATTATATATTGCACGAGACCTCCACGTCCACCGATGTATAATACCGAAGGCGTAGACGCCGTCGCGACCATCACTGAACTGCGGTCGGAGACCTCCGACCTCATCGACCAGGTCCAATCGACGAACAACGGTGTGCTGATTCAGAAGAACAACGAGCCGCACGCCGTGCTCATTTCGTGGGAGGTCTACAAGGCCATCAAGGAGAAGGTCGACCTCGACGACTTGTAACGTTCTCGGCGCCGGTTTTCGCTCCCCTCCCGCGGCAGCCCCAAACTTACGCCTCGTCCCGGGCCAGGTACCGCGTTCCACTGTAGAGGAGACCAACGCCGAGCACCTTCACCAGGTCGATCACCGCAAAGCGGAGGAAGCCCTTATCGATCGACTCCATCCACGTGCCGTGACCGGCCGCGTAGTGCAGCCACACGACGCCGCACACGAAGATGAGTGCCGCCCCGACCATGGAAGCGAGCGTGCTCCCGGAAAATGCGTTCCACCGTTTCGAGAGCGCCCCGATGACCGCCGCGGCAAACGGATAGGAGAGCAGGTAGCCAGCCGAGGCGACACCGAAGAGATAGCTTGCGCCGTATCCGTCCCCTGCGAACACCGGCAGAAAAAGACCGAGCACCAGATACAGCCCCTGCGCGAGCAGCCCGTTGCGCCACCCCAGGTATAGCCCGCTGGCGTAGACGGCCGCCGTCTGCAACGTGATGGGCACTTCCCAAAGGTAGATTCGGAACTGCACCTGCGCCGCAAGGGCCGTCAGCAGGGCAAAGCCGACCACTCCAATCGCCTGGAGGAGCGCGGAGGCCCGTTCCTCACGGAGCGCGTCGACGAGAGCCGTGTACGAAGAGCGGAGCGAGAGCAGATTGGACATGGCTGCGGAGGGATGTATTCGTCAACCGAGGGACGCTGTGTGAACGGGTAGTATAGCAAACCGGGCCGACAACCTGCAAGTCCTCTGGGCTCCCCTTTCCGAATTTTTACGGTTGCGGCTCTCCCACCGAACGGCACTGCTAGCGTCCACGGGAAAACGCCGCGGCCACTCCAACGTGAAGAGTTTCCGGCACGGGCCGGCCTGAATTCTTCGACAATCATCCTCCGCGTCGTTTTCGAGGGCGGGCCCGTCCCGTATTCTGTTTCTGCCTTCCCACCCCGACTCTCCCCCACCATGAAACGCTTCGAGGAACTGTTCGCCGAACTTACCGACAAGGTCGACCGGCAAGATCCAGACTCGGGGACCGTCCAGGCCGTGAAGGAGGGGCGCCACGCCATTGGCAAGAAGGTGCTGGAAGAGGCCGGGGAGGTGTGGATGGCCGCCGAACACGAGGACCCCGACCGCACCGCGGAGGAAATTTCTCAGCTCCTCTATCACTTGCAGGTCCTTATGATTGCCTGCGACCTCGACCTCGACGACGTGTACGAACACCTTTGACTGCATATGAGAGCAAGGGAGTGCGGGAGAATGAGGGCACTGACGACACTGCCCCTGGTCCTCTCGCACTCTCCTGTTCCTCCCTCACCTCCGACCGGGGCACGACGCTTCCTTTCCTCACCAACAGACGCACCCCTTGATGCTACAAATCGCCCTTCCCAACAAAGGCGCCCTCGCAGACGGAGCCGTGGAGCTGGCCGACAAAGCGGGCTACCACTGCCGTCGCCGCGGCCGCGAACTCTCCGTCCGCGACCCCGACCACGGTGTCGAGTTCGTCTTCCTGCGGCCCCGCGACATCGCGACGTACGTCAGCAAGGGCATCATCGACCTCGGCGTGACGGGCCTCGACCTCACGTACGACAGTGAGGCAGACGTGACCCGCGTCCTCGACCTCGGCTTCGGGGCGGCCCGCTTCTGCTACGCTGCGCCCAAGTCCAGCGACCTCACGCCCGACAACTTTACCGCCGACACGCGCATCGCCACCTCCTACGACAC
>CAYLMT010000104.1:3915-7041 GCA_964384855.1 uncultured Salinivenus sp. | reverse complement strand
CGGCGCCAGTTTGCCCTGACGGACGGCCACGCGGAGACATCGGAGGAGGCGTAGATGTACGACAGTTCTTCCAAAATTATGAGCTCGATCTCGTCGTCTTCGCCCGTGTTTCGCCGGATCTTGGTGGCTCTGGACGCTTCCCCGCACAGCCGCGCTGCCCTCGACCTGTCCGTGCAGCTGGCCGCAGATTTGGAGGCAGACCTGGAGGGAGTATTTGTCAAAGACGAGAACCTCCTCCGGGCCGCCCAGCTGCCGTTCGCCAAGGAAGTGCGCACCCACTCGGTGTCGCCCAAAGCCCTCAGCAACCGTCGCGTGCAGCGCCAGCTCCGTCATCAGGCCGAACGGGCCGAGGCCGCCCTGCAGGAGGCGACCGAGCAGGCCCAGGTGTCGTACAACTTCCGGGTCGTCGAGGGCCAAGTGACGCAGCAGTTGCTTCGGGCCGCCGAAGAGACCGATCTAGTGGCGATGGGCAAGACGAGCACACAGAGTAGCCGGCGGCGCCTTGGAACGACCAGTCAGGCCCTCCTGGCGGAATCCTCCACGCCGGTGCTTGTCCTTCGACGCATGGTACGGCGTCGGCCTCCGCTCTTTACGTACTACGACGGCTCGGACACGGCCCGGACGGCCCTGCGCACGGCGGCGCGACTCGCTGCCCGCGGCACACCCCTCACGGTATTCCTGCCCGCGAGCGACGAGGCACAGAGGGAACAGCTGCGAAAGGAGATGCACGAGACCCTCGGCGCGCCCACCTTACAGGTTCAGGTGCGTCCTCTCACCCCGTTCGAGGTCGACCGGCTCGCCGCCCTCGCCCGTCGGGAAGACCCCGGGCTTTTTGTAATGCCCCACGGCTGCTCTCCCCTGGCCGACACCTCTCTCCAGCAGTTTCTCTACGAGCTGGACCGCCCTCTGCTCGTGGTCCGGTGAGTCTCCACCCTGCCTTGCACTCTCCCTATAACGACCCCTCCCATGAGCACCGTCATCCGTCTCTCTGTCCACCCCGCCGACGACGCGAAGGTTGTCCCTCTGGAAGTGCTCCGTGACTTTGCGGACGTAACGACGGGGTGGAGTTACCTAGAGGAGGACTCGCATCATTACTCCGAACTGAAGGAAGCTCCGAGTCTCATTCTCCGCCACCGCGCCGACCGCTCCAGCTATGTCGATCTGGGATTCGTGGAAACCGCCCCCGACACGGTGCGGCTGGCCGTATTGGACCGCCCCGACGCCGACGTGTCGCTATCGCCCGACGATCGGGCCGAACTCGTCGACACCTTCCTCGACGCGATCCATGAGTACCTGAACGACCGGCCCGATCCCGTCACCCTCAAGGTGGATCGTGACGCGACCTCGTCCTAATCTTTCCTCCCTCTTTCAATTGTGTCGTTTAGGAGGACAAACGCCGGAAGCCTCGCCTCCCACCTCAGGACGCCGGTGCCTCTTCCGGCCAGTGGAAAGTGATGGGAGCGTCGATGTCGGGGTGAATGCTCTCGTCAACCGGGCAGTGGCGGGCGGCACGCTCCAATCGATTGCGGGTTCGTTCATCTACAGCCACCGGCATCTCCACTTCCGTCCGAAGCACATCGATGCGTCGCGGGTTGGAGGCCATTTCTTTCTCGACGGAAATTGTAATGCCCTCTAGATTAAGGTCGTGCTTCTCGGCCTGTATGCCGAGGATGGTGGCAATGCAGGTGCCAAGCGCCGTGGCGACGAGATCGGTGGGAGAGAACGAGCGCCCCTCGCCGTGATTGTCTTCGGGCGCGTCGGTGGTAAGAGTAACGCCTGATGGCACGTGCTTGGCTTCGCAGCGCAGGTCGCCAAGGTAGTCCGTGTCGATCTGAACCATCGGTCCGTAGCAAAAGGGTTGAGAGACGCGAAGAAGGTATTCCCCGAACGTCGAGGAGCCGCACCAGATTCGTTGCTCCCTTTCCGTCTTACTCCCGCCACCGCCGATCCGTCAGCTCTCGAACGTCCGTTTCCGAAATCACATTCCAGTACGGACTGCTCAGGTTGCCGCTCTGGGTGCGGTTGAACGTGGCGCGCAGAAAAAGGGCCTTGTCGGCGTCCGGATCCGCCCCTTCGAATGAGAACCCACCCCAGTGGAGTACCCAGTACGCCCGGACCGGATTCACACTGAGCTGGCGTCCTACGAGGTCGGCAAGGTACTGAAGGTCTTCCACTGTCGACGGGCCTCGGTTCTCGGCCAGTTCTCGAAGCACGATCGTGTGCTCCTCTTCGTCGTCGGGCGGGCCGGGATAGACCTGCACCTGAACGGTGCCGGTACGGCTGTAGCTGCGCCACGTGATGGTGGTATCGGTCTCCGGCTGGGCGACGGCCGGCTGGACGATCAGAATGCTGAGGACACCGAGGAAAAGAATCCGACTCAGGGAAAGCATGGGACCACGACGACGGATGAGACGGGTGAATCTCATCCGATAGACACACGTCTCCCCCAGTTCGTAACGTGCCTTACCACGGAATGCGCTCTCGATCGCGGAAGAAGCCGCCGCTCGGCCCGTCTTCAGGGAGTGTCGCCAGCCAAAGCGCCGTGTCCGCTCCTTCCTCGGGCGACCGTGGGGCCGCCTCGCCACCCATGCGAGTGTGCACCCACCCCGGCCCCATCGAGTTCACCTTCACGTCGGGACCCGCGGGCAACGCATCGTCGAGCGTCATCGTCAAGGCGTTCAGGGCCGCCTTCGACGCGGAATACGCAGCGTGATTTGTGTCGAGCCCCTCGCCGAAAGATCCCGATCCGGACGACACATTCACGACCCGGCCGTAGCCCCGCTCAATCATGCCCGGCACGAAGGCCTTCACCAGCAGCCACGGGCCCCGTGTGTTGACCGTCCAGGCCTGGTCGAGCTGGTCGATCGAGGTCTCCAGCGCGTCGGCCTCGGGATACACGCCTGCGTTGTTGATGAGTACGTCGACCGCCACGCCGTCGGCGTCCAGGCGCTCCTTGCACGCCTCGATCGAGGCGGTCTCAACCACGTCGAGTTGCTCGACGCGCACCGATCCGCCGCGCTCTCGGATCGACACCGCGGCTTCTTCTCCATTCGTTTCATCGCGAGAGCCCATCACAACGTGCAGGCCCCGGTCTGCGAGGCCTTCGCAGATGGCGAGCCCGATGCC
>CAYLMT010000104.1:0-3815 GCA_964384855.1 uncultured Salinivenus sp. | reverse complement strand
CGGGGCTGCGAGCATGGGTGTCCCTACTGCTACGCCCGCCCCTCGCACGAGTACTGGGGCCTGTCGGCGGGACTCGACTTTGAGACCACAATCTTTGTCAAGGACGAGGCCCCACGCCTCTTGTCCGAGCGGTTCCAGCACGAGGGCTGGACGCCGCAGTCGGTCGCGCTCTCCGGCAACACCGATCCCTACCAGCCGGTCGAGCGGGAGCTAGAAATCACGCGCTCGTGCCTGGAGGTCTTCCTGCGACACCGCAATCCGGTCTCCATCATCAGCAAGTCCGGTCTCCTCCGGCGAGACACCGATCTGTTGAGCGAGATGGCCGATCGGAATCTCGTGACGGTGACGGTGTCCCTCACGAGCATCGACGACGAGCTGGCCGGGAAACTGGAGCCGCGGGCCGCACGCCCCTCGCTCCGCCTCCGCGTCATCGAGGAACTGACGGAGGCCGGCGTGCCGGTCTCCATCCTCGTCGCCCCCCTCATCCCCGGACTGAACGACGAGCAGATTCCCGCCATCCTGGAGGCGGCCGCCGAGCGGGGGGCCCACGACGCGGGCTACGTGTTGCTCCGCCTGCCCGGCCCCGTCGAAGAGATCTTTGTCGACTGGGTGGAAGACCACTTCCCCAACCGGAAGAATCGCATCCTGGGTCGCCTCCGCAACCTGCGTGACGGCTCTCTGAACAACACCGAGTTCGGACGGCGAATGCGGGGGGAGGGCGAATGGGCCCGGACGTACAAGCAGCTTTTCCGCAGTGCTCGGGCGAGCGCCGGACTCAAGGGGGGCAGCCCAGCCCTCTCGACCGACCAGTTCCGGCGGTTGTCTGGTGGTCAGAAATCGCTGTTTGACACGTAGCCCGGGCCGACCCCTGCGTTCTCGACGTTCTCATGTCTATGGCTTCTGAACCCAATCTCCCTGAGGTTCAAAGGTCGACGGGACCTCGGGCCGGTCCTCGTCCCGCCGCTGCAAGGTCCACAACTCCGCGTAGCGCCCATCCCGGTCCAGCAACTCATCGTGCGTGCCCTGCTCCACCAGCCGCCCGTCTTCCAGCACGAAGATCGTGTCCGCATTCTCGATGGTACTGAGGCGATGGGCGATGACGATGGAGGTGAGCCGGTCGCCCCGCGCAAAGAGGCCCTCGAGGGCATCCTGGATCACCGCTTCCGACTCGCTGTCGAGATCCGAGGTCGCTTCGTCGAGCAACAAAATCCGGGCGTCGGCGAGGATGGCACGGGCAATGGCTACCCTCTGCTTCTGGCCGCCGGACAGCCGCACCCCTCGCTCCCCGATCTCAGTGCCGTATCCCTTCGCCAACCGCTGAATAAATCCATGGGCGTTGGCCATCTCGGCGGCGCGGCGGACCGCCTCGTCGGGCGCGGCGGGCTCGGCGTACCGAATATTGTCGGCCACCGTGCCGGAAAAGAGTGTCGGAGACTGGGGCACCAGGGCCACGTGCTCCCGCAAGGCCTCTAGCTCGAACGACCGCAGGTCAATGCCGTCGATCGTGACACGGCCCTGCTGCGGATCCCAGAAACGGCCGATGAGATTGGCCACCGTGCTTTTGCCGGCCCCGGACGACCCCACGAGCGCTGCCGTCTCCCCCGGCTCAACGCGGAGCGACAGGTCCCGCAGCGCTGGCTCGTCGGCGTTCGGGTACATAAAGCGAACCCCCTCCAGCTCCACCGGCCCTATGGGCACCTCCTCTCGATCACCGCCGGTCTCCGGGGTGGTGTCGACGAGATCGGAAAGCCGCTCCAGCGCCGCCATCCCCGCCTGCAGCTTGTCGTTGAAGAACATGACCGACTGCACCGGCCCCTGCAGCTGGCGCTGATACATAATGAAGGCCGTCAGTTCCCCGAGCGTGAGGCTGCCACTCGTCACCATCCAGCCCCCCACGAGCAGAAGGGCCCCGATCCCGTAGTTGGAGGTAATGTTGATGAGGCCCTCCATCTTGCCCACGTCCTTCCGACGATCCAGGTTGATGTCGACGTACGCCTGGTTGTGCTCCCCAAAGCGATCGCGCTCCTGGTCCTCGCCGACGAAGGCCTTCACGACCCGGATATTGGAGATGGCCTCGGTGGAGGTGGCCGTCAGACGGGCCACCGTCTCGCGAATGCTGCGGGAGGCCGTGCGGAGCGGCTCCTGGTAGTAATAGGTGACGAGGGCCAGGAGGGGCAGAATTACCAGGTTCACCAGGGCGAGCTGCCAGTTCATCCACACCAGGAGGCCCGCCACCACCACGATGGCCACGAGCTGGCCGGAGAGCCGAGAAGCGGCCGCCTGGATCATGCCCTCCAGCGCATTCGGATCGCTGACGACGCGTGAACTGAGGGAGCCGGACTGTTCGTCGGAAAAGCGGGAAACCGGCAGTGTCAGCAGGTGGTCGTAGGCCTGCATGCGCACGTCACTCACCACCTGCTGCGTGAGGGCAAAGCTCCAGTACATGCCCCCGTACTCCACGATCGCCCGAAACAGGTAGAAGCCGGCAAAGACGAGTCCGAACCACAGAAACAGCGTGCCGCTCCCCTCCGGAATCACCACGTCGAACGCGTAGCGCACAAACTGGGGCCCCGCCGCCTTCAGCGCCGCCGAAAAGCTAATCAGCAGTGCGACCCCGATCACCCGAGCCTTGTACGGGGCAAGCACGCCCCAGAGTCGGCTCAGGATGGCGAGGGTGGACTCGCGCTCGTCGCGGTCGGGAGCAGCCATAGACGCACTACAGGAGCAAACACAAAAGGGGCAAACAAATCGAAATCACCCCGGCACTTAACCGACAAAGGCCCTGGGTGCGTGTTCGGATCTCTGCCGGGAAATGTCCCTCTCAACCGATTCAGTTTTTCGACAAGAGCTTGACCGGTCGAAGCTCCGAGAGCGCGGCCACCAGCAGGCAGTGCTTCAAGGAGACCTCGGCCGCCGACTGCTCTGGAAGCTCCCCAGACGCGAGACGATGCGTGGCGGCGTCAAGCGCGGCCCGGTGCACCGTCTGCTCCACCAGGTGGCTGACGAGATGCTCCGTGGACACCTGCACCTCCGTCCCAAGCTGACGCCCCTGATTCTGGGCGGCACCGAGTTCCTGCTCAAAAAAGTCGCGAAGGGGAGACTGAACAGTCATGGACTCGAAAGTCGGTTGTGGAAACGGCTTGTGTCAACCCAGTGGCCGTGGGGGTCCCGTAAGCGCTGCCGGGCTCCTATTCCGTTCGATACTACGATGATAGGGTACGTACGAGGCCATCAGAAGCGCAAACGCCACGGGCCCATTTTGTGCGGATCGCGTCAACGATCCATCAGGGAGACGACTCGTCCGCGACGAGGGGTGCCGGAGCGTCCCAGTCCCCCCCAAAGACAAACTCGTCGATCGACCGGCGGGAGCGGGGCGACTGTTCGGCCTTTCGCTTTCCGTCGCTTAGCATCTCGGGGGCGCCCAGATATCCCACCGCAAGTCCCGCCATCGGCTCAAAGTCGTCCGGCACGTCGTAGGTCTCACGGGCCACATCCTTCTGAATGCCAGCCATCTGATGAACGTACAGGTCCATCGCCGTGGCCTGGAACGTGAGCGCGGCGGAGGCTGCTCCGAGATCGTGGGGGGCGCACCGGTTCGGACGGTCGTTCGCTGAGAATGTCTCTTTGTAAAAGGACATCATCAGCACCGGTGCATTCTGGGCCCACGCCCGATTTCCCTCGTTCAAGCATTGGAGGAGCCGCTCATAGGCCTCCGGGTCCTCGTGCCAAGACGCAATGACGTACCGCCACGGCTGCTCGTTGTAGGAAGACATCGTCCATCGCGCCGCCTCAAGCATCCGTCGAATCTTTTCCGG
>CAYLMT010000103.1:0-7103 GCA_964384855.1 uncultured Salinivenus sp. | reverse complement strand
CCACGCCGACCGACACGATTCGCGTCGACTCGCTACGGGTCGTGGCGGAGCAGGTCGACCGTCCGGACTGGGTAGCCAAGATGTACTTTCGCCGGACCGGGCGCCGACCCAAAGCAGCGCGCGCGGCGGTGGATTCGCTCGTGCGGCTCGACGAGGTGGACGTCATCTTGGGACCCATCCGGAGCCACGTAGCGCGGCCGGCCGGCGAGCGGGCTGAGGCTGCCCGGGTGCCCCTGGTAGCTCCGATGGCGACCGACGAGAGTGTCTCCAAGGGGAAAAACTACGTCTTTCAGGCCAACCCTACGATTCCGGACCGTGGGCGCATTATGGCGCGGACGGCAAAAAATGGGCTCCTCATCGATCGCGTGGGGGTGATCTATGAGCAGGGCAACAGTCTGAGCGCGCGCATGGCCGAGGGCTTCCGGGAGGAGGCGCGCCGACAGGATTTGACGGTACCCCTGAGCATTCCGTTGCAGGGACCACGGGACTGGTCGCGGCTGCCCACCCTCCTTGAGGACTCGACCCTCATCGAGACCGACTCCCTCCGGGCCGTTCGAGACTCCGCCACCACCGATTCCCTGCTTGCGGAAACGCAGGCACTCTATCTGCCTGTCTCGGGGCGGGGCACTGCGGGTAAGATTCAGGGCGTTCTCACGGGCATCCAACAAATTCTCCCGGGGAAACGGGTGCTCGGCAATGCCGAGTGGCACGACCTTCCGTTCAAGGAGGCGGCTAGTGCGGTCTCCGCCACGTACACGAACGGGTTTTACGTCCAGCCGAATCGGCCGGCCGTGCAGCGGTTCGTCCGCCGCTATCGCCTGCTCACCGGCACTCCCCCCGACGAACTTTCCCCCAACGGTCGGCGCCTGGCCTACGTCGGCTACGACGTTGCCCGATTTTTGCTGACCACCCTCTCACCGTCCGACACCGGCTCCGCTCCTCGGGCGCTCCGGACGGCCCCGACGTATGAGGGGCTCGGGATGCGCATTGGCTTCCAGGGGCAAAATGGAAACCAGGCACTGTTTATCCACCGATATCGCGATCAGAAAATTGATCTCCTCCAGTAGGGGGCCGGAAGAGTGCGGCGTGATCCATCGGGGCTTAAAGTCCCGGAGAGGAACAGACCCTCCCCCCTGCCGTTTCGGCTCCGCGTTGCCAGCGCCGCCCTAAAGGTCCAAACGAGAGCAGAGGCGGCTCCTCCATCGACTGCCTTCATCGAAGCGGTCCCTTCATGCGTACGTCGGCTTTCGTTCCCGTTTTGCTGTTTGCGCTTCTCGGGGTCCTCGTTGGATGTTCGGGCAGCAGTCAACTTACGTACAGTGGGCCCGAGGAGGCGTACAAGAAGGGGGTTGCCGAGATGGACGAAGGGGACTATCAGCAGGCCATTCGCTTCTTCCGGGCCGTCTTCGAGTACGGACGGGGTAACGAATGGGCCCCCGAGGCGCGCTTTAAGCTCGCGATGGCGCAGCGCGAGTTGGGGAAGCACCTCGTGGCCGCGAACGAGTTCCAGCGCTTTACACAACTCTACCGTAACGACGAGCTCCTCCCCCAGGCCGAATTTGAACGGGCCAACTCGTACTACCTCCGGTCCCCGATGTACCGGCTCGACCAGTCGGACTCGGAGCAGGCCATTTCTCTCTTTCGCCTCTTTATCGACCGGCATCCGAACCACGAGCTCGTGTCGGAGGCCGAAGAGAAAATCAACGAACTCCGGGCAAAACTCGCGCGCAAGAAGTACGAGGCCGGTCAACTCTACGAGCGGCGAGACATGTGGCAGGCCGCCACGACGGTCTACGAACGGGCCTTTGACCAGTATCCGGACACCCCATGGGCCGACGAGGCGCTGCTCGGGGCGGTCCGGACGTACATCCAGTATGCGGACCGAAGTGTGGAGAACAAGCAGGCCGAGCGCTACCAGAAGGCGATTGAGAACTACAACCGGCTCACGCAGCTTTTCCCCGAGAGCAATCTTCTCGGTCGGGCAGAAGACCTCTACAGCGAGGCCCGGCAAAAGCTCGATCGCGTGCAGGCCCGGGAGCGCGAGCAGTCGCTGGCTCAGGAGGACACGTCCCGCGGCTCCAACTGAAGGAGGGATTTTGTAGGCCCATCGTGCCCATGGACATCGGTCTCTTTGGGGGGTCTTTTAATCCGCCCCACATCGCCCACCTCATCGTCGCGGAGGTCGTCCGCGATCAGTTCGGGCTCGAAGAGGTGTGGTGGATTCCCAACGCCACCCCGCCCCACAAGCCCGACGACGAGCTGGTGGCCGTGAAGCATCGATTGGCGATGACCGAGCGTACGGTCGAGGCCAACCCGGACTTCCGCGTCTGCGACGTAGAAGTAGAGCGGGAAGGCGTGTCCTACACGGTCGAGACCCTCCGGGTCTTGCAGGACCAGCATCCCGATACGGACTTCGCCCTCATTCTCGGCAGCGACAGCCTCGACCACTTTGCCGACTGGCACCGGCCCGACGAGATCGCCGAGCGCGTGCCGCTCATTGTGTACAAGCGCCCCGGAGCCATCGAGTCGGTGGCCGATCCTCGCTTCGCCAACCACGTCCGGTACGCGGCCGCTCCCGTCATGGAGATCTCGGGGACCGAGGTCCGCGCCCGCCGACGGGCCGGCCGGTCTATCCGCTACCTCGTGCCGGAGGCCGTGCGCTCCTACATCGAAACGCACGACCTCTACTCCGCAACGGACTGACGAGTGGAGGCGGGGTATAAGCACTCGTGCTCGTTGCATCGAGGGCCGAACCTCGTGTCGAGACGCGTCGTTTCAGGAGTGCGGACGTGTCCTCACCGCACGCAGTGCCTCCTTCACGTTCTGTCGAATGACATCCCGATGCCATGGCGGTTACTGAATCGACGATGCTGGAACTGGGCCACCCGGCCCCCGACTTTTCACTGCCCGCGGCCAATCCCGAGGTCGATGATCGAGGGGACGCACAGCGCTCGCTCATAGACTACGACGACGCGGAGGCGCTCGTCGTCGTGTTCATGTGCAACCATTGCCCGTACGTGAAGCACATTGAGGACGCCCTTCTCGATGTGGCCCGGGAGTATCAGGACAAGGGTGTGCAGTTCGTGGGCATTTGCTCGAACGATCCGGAGCGCTACCCGGCCGACTCGTTCGACAGCATGGCCGAGCGGGCTCATGAGAAGGACTACCCGTTCCCCTACCTCCAGGACGAGACGCAGGAGGTGGCCAAGGCCTACAAAGCTGTCTGCACGCCGGACATTTACCTTTTCGACGACGATCGCACGCTCGTGTATCGGGGACGATTCGACGACACGCGCCCGGACGGCGACGAGGCCCACGGCGGAGACCTTCGGCAGGCCCTCGACGAGTTGCTCTCGACCGGAGAGGTGACGATGGAGCAGGTGCCCTCCATGGGCTGCAACATCAAGTGGAAACCCGACGCAAAACCGGCCCACGCGTCGTAGCAGATTGTGTGTTGGGACGTGTGGCTCACCCTAGGAAACGGGGAGCGTCTCCCGTTCCTCCAGTCCCTTCTCCTGATTGCCATGTTTGGTGGACGAGCGTTTCGGTCCTGGGCGCACGTCGTTGCTGGAGCGTGCGCCATTTCCGTTCTCTTCTTGGGGGTGATGGTAATGGCCGAAGAAGTGATCGGCGACGGAGCCCGGGTCACGCGGGCGGGCCTCGTGATGAGTGCAGCGGCGTTCCTCGGGTATGTCGGGGTCGCCTGGCTCATTCGCCGCGACGAAGCCTCCCCACGGTAGCGACTGGACCGTTCCCCCGCCGCGCGAATCATCGGCGGGGGGTTCTCATTGAAGTTTCCCTCCGGCGCCATTTGCAGTTGGTTAAAGTTGGAAGCGCTTCCGACATTGAGGAGTGCGTTCCTCAACAGTCATCCGCACGCGAACTCAATCCCCGAGGTGATACAATGAGTAGCGACGCCGTCGAGAGTACCCCGGACGAAGAGCGATCGGCCTTCGAAACGGCCCAGGAGGAGCAGGAGGACGTTGATCCGCGCACCATCCCGCAGAAGCTGGAGGAGCCCCCTCCGGTCGGGGACGAAATCGAGTATCCAGACTACCCGGAGGAGGACCACGAGACGTGGCAGATTCTCGTGGAGCGCCAGATGGAGCAGCTTCCGGGCCGCGCCTGCGAGGCCTACATGCGGGGGCAGGAGGTACTGAAACTGGAGGCGGATCGAATCCCGGACCTGGCAGAGCTGAGTCGTCGTCTCCACCAGGAGACCGGGTGGCAGGTGGCCAATGTGCCGGGCCTCATCCACGAGAAGGATTTCTTTTCACTGCTCTCCCAGCGAAAATTCCCCTCCACCAATTACGTCCGTGACCGGGACGAGCTCGATTACACTCCGGCCCCAGACTGCTTCCACGACATTTTCGGACACATGCCGATGCTCACGCAGCCGGAGTTTGCCGACTTCTATCAGCTCTACGGTCGGGCGGCCCAGAATGCGGAGGGCGCCGACCGCCCGCGTCTGGAACGGTTTCACTGGTTCACGGTCGAGTTCGGGCTGATCCAGGAGCAGGGGGAGAAGCGCATCTTCGGGGCGGGCATCGTGTCCTCCAACGAGGAGGTGACGCATGCCCTCTCCGACGAGGTGACGCTCCATCCTTTCGATCCCGAGCACATCGTGGAAAAGGACGACTACGAGGTGTACAACCTGCAGGAGGAGCTCTTCGTCCTGGATTCCTTCGAGCAGCTCGTAGAGGGCTTTCGTGACTGGACGACGCAGAAAGGGCTGTTGTAGCGTCTAGCTCTGCCTTCGGTCGAGCATCCCAAACAGCGCCCCGTCCTCCGGACGCCCAGTGGCGGGGCGCGTTTGTATAAAACCCGCAGACCGTAGAAAACATCTGCGAGGCCAGCGGTTGAAAAGAGGCTCGTCACGTTCTCAAATCAGCCTCATGTGGGTTCTCATGGAGACAGAGACGGAGAAGCGGTTGTCCGCGCGGATTACGGGACATGTGCAGGGCGTCGGGTTTCGCAATTTTACGCAGCGGCGGGCCCGGCGGCTGGATGTCACCGGCTGGGTGCGCAATGAGCCTGACGGCTCGGTCCGGTTGGAGGCGGAGGGGCCGCGCGAGGCGCTCGACTCTCTCGTCGAGGCCGTTCATCAGGGACCACGCATGGCACGGGTCGAGGACGTGGACGTAGACTGGTCCGACGCGACCAATGAGTTTGAAATCTTCCAGGTGCGCCGCTGAAACGGTCCTAGGCGCGGCCACGAATTTGCCTGAAGGGATCGGCATGGAGAATCCGCAGGATTCGGACGGTGAGCGTTTCGGGGCGTCCCCGACGCGGCTTGAGATGCTCGACCACGCGACAAAGCGCCTGACAACGGCGGACCACTCGGCCCCGCGGCGGACGGCAGAGTGGCTTCTGACAGAGGTGCTGGAGTGTGACCGGGCGCAGCTCTATGCGCTTTCGGACCGGGCGGTGCCCTCGGACGCTGCACAGCGGTTCACTGAGATGGTGAAACGCCGCGTGCAGGGGGAGCCACTGCAGCACATCCTCGGGTATGCCTCGTTTCGTGGGCTACGACTTCAGGTGTCTCCGGACGTGATGGTGCCCCGCCCCGAGACCGAGATCGTCGTCGATCGGGCGCTGGCCTGCATCGAGGACGTCTCGACGCCTCGTGTGCTTGACGTCGGCACGGGGAGTGGATGTATCGCCCTTGCCCTCAAGCACGAGCGGCCGGATGCCACTGTGTACGCCTGCGACGTCAGCACAGAGGCCCTTGCGGTGGCCCGGGCCAATGCCCAGGACCTGCACCTCGACGTGCAGTTTTTGAAAGACGATGTGCTCGCCACGGAGGTCTCAGACGACGTTCCGCGGGACTTGGACCTTCTGGTTTCCAACCCGCCCTACATCCCCGACGCGGAAGCCGAGTCCCTTCCACCCGTCGTGCGGGAGCATGATCCCGAGCTTTCGCTTTTCGCCGGTAGCGACCCGCTCCGCTTCTATCGCGCTCTTTCCGATTGGGTGCATGTGCTCTGCACGCTGGGTGCCGCGTTCGTGTTCGAGGTGCACGCCGAGTACGCGGACGAGGTAGAAGGGCTCTTTCGGCGAGAGGGGTTTGACGACGTCCAGACCGACGACGACCTGAGCGGGCGTCCGCGCATCGTGTTTGGGCGAGCCGGGGGAGCACAGGTTAGCTGACAGCAGAGGAGTGTGTTGTCTTGAAGACCCGTGCGGCCTCCCGGTACATGATGGCGTGGAGGTCGGCGGTGGCCGTGGGAGTTTCGGCGTAGCCGCCCGAGAGGAGGAGCACCACCGGACGGTCACGGGCGTGAAGTTGCTCCATCACGAAGCGGTCCCGGGCGTGCAGGCCCGCACGGGTGAGGGAGAGGCGCCCAAATCGATCGTCCGTGGCCACGTCGATGCCCCCAAGGTAGAAGACGAGGTCGGGCTGCGTGGCGTCCAGGGTTTGGGGGAGGTACGAGGTCAGAGTGTCCAGATACGTCTGGTCGTCGGTCGCATCGTCGAGGGGAACGTCGAGGGACGACGGCGGCTTTTCGAACGGGTAGTTTCTGGCGCCGTGCATCGAGAAGGTGAAGACCGAATCGTCGTCGGCGAAAACTTCCGCGTTGGCGTTGCCCTGATGCACGTCCAGGTCCACGATGAGTACGCGCTGGACCCAGCACGCCGCCTGCAGTACGCGGATGGCCACAGCCACGTCGTTGAGCACGCAGAAGCCTTCGCCGTGGCCGGGAAATGCGTGGTGGGTCCCGCCGGCGAGGTTAGCGGCGACGCCGTCCGTGAGGGCCATGAGGGCCGCGTTGATGGTGCCTTGCACAGCCAGCCGGGACCGGTACACAAGACGCTCCGACCACGGAAGCCCCATGCGCCGCTCGGCGTGCGGGGAGAGGCTGCCCTCGGCGAGCTGCGTCAGGTACTCGGCTGTGTGGACGCGCCGCAGATCCGTCCAGTCGGCCTGGCGCGGCTTGACGACGTCGGTTGAGCGAATTACTCCTTCGTCGAGGAGTTGTCGGTGGAGGGCCGGGAACTTGCCCATGGGAAATGGATGCCCGTCCGGGAGGGGGACGTAATACCCGTCACAATAGCTGACGCGCATCGCCGAGTCGCGGTGTTGGAATTAGGTGGAGAACGAC
>CAYLMT010000102.1:0-7110 GCA_964384855.1 uncultured Salinivenus sp. | reverse complement strand
ACCTCACGCCCGACAACTTTACCGCCGACACGCGCATCGCCACCTCCTACGACACCCTCGTGCGCCAAGACCTGGAGGCACGCGGCGTGGATGCCCGGGTGGTCTCGCTGGACGGCGCCGTCGAGATCTCAATTCAGCTCGGTGTGGCCGACGTGATCGCCGACGTGGTACAGACGGGCCGCACCATCGACGAGGCCGGACTCAAGACGATCGGCGATCCCATCCTGCACTCGGAGGCCGTCCTGGTCGCCCAGAACGGTGCGACCGCTCAAAAGGAGGCAGCCCAGCTCTTTGCCGAGCGCGTGAAGGGCATCATCGTGGCCCGTGAGTATGTGGTCGTGGAGTACGACCTGCCGGAGTCGCGCCTGCCCGAGGCCCGCGAGATTACCCCTGGCATCGAGTCGCCCACCGTCTCCCCCCTCAACAAAGAGGGCTGGGTGGCCGTGAAGGCCATGATCAAACGCGACACGGTGAACGAGGTGATGGACGACCTGACGGAGCTCGACGCCCGGGGGATTATCATCACCGACATCCGCACCTGTCGGATCTAGTGGAACGTACGCTCCTACCTAATACCGATTGAGCAGCTGGCCGCTGAGGCGCCGGAGCTCCACCTCGGCCTGCTTCGCCTCAAACTGCACCGTGAGGAGCCGGCTCTCGGCCTGAATGAACTGCTCCTGCACCTCGCGGAGCTCGACGCTCGTGATGGTCCCCTGCTCGAACTGCTCTAGGGCCACGTCCACGTTCGCCCGCACAGCCTCCAGGTTCTGCCGTTCGAGGTCCACGAGCCGGAGGCGATTCTGATACCGCTCGTACGCATTCGTGAGCTCCGTGACGAGTCGTGATCGCACATCTTCCACGGCGAGGCGAGCATTGGTCTCTCGGATCTCGGCGTTCTGAGTGCGTCGCCACCGGTTCAGTCCATTGAAGAGGTCGAGCGTGAGCGACACCCCGTAGCTGAACTCCGTGCTCGTGTTCTCCTGGACAAAGCCACTCTCAGCGTTGAGTTGTGAGTAGCTGAGGCCCGCCGTGAGGTCGATGGTAGGGAAGAAATCCGCCCGCAGCTGCCGCTGTTCGGCCCGGGCCGCCTGCAGGGCTTCTCGGGCCTGGGTGAGGGCCGGGCTTTCCTGGAGGGCCGTCTGTTGGGTGGACGCGTACTGCAGGGTCGTGTCCACCTCAATTGTAGACGCCACCGCGTACCGGGTCGTGGCGTCATCGGGGCGGGCCAGGAGCTGGTTGAGCTGGTTCTTCGCGTTGGTGAGAGCGACCGCCTGCCGCAGGGCCTCCGTCGAGTCGGCGTTGAGATCGACACGCGCCTGCCGCACCTCCAGGTCGGAGGCCGACCCGAGGTCCCGCCGCAGCTCCACGATGCGCAGTCGCTCGCGCGAGATAGAAACGGCCTCCCGCAACACCTCGAGTTGTTGCTGCTGCCGCGCCACGTCGTAGTAGCCCTCGATCACGTCGGCCACCAGGGTTTCGACCTGCTCCTCGGTCGCGGCCGCCTGCCGGTCGCGCTCTGCCCCGAGACGATCATACGTGGCAAACGGACGCAGACCGTCGAATACGGTCCACCGGACATCGGCTCCGGCCCCGGACTGCGTCGACTGAGCACCATCCGTGCTTTGCGTCTCGCCCGAGAGAAACACCTGCTCCGAGTTGGAGAGGGTTTCCGAGTAGTTGGCCTGACCGGACAGGGTGGGCAGAAAGCCGGCGTTTCCGAGCGAGACGTTGTTTTCGGCAATCTCCGTTTCGCGACGCGCAATGCGAGCCTGACGGTTGTCGTCGAGGGCCCGCTGGACGGCGTCGTTGAGTCGGAGGGTGTCGCGCGGCGTGGATGGCTGGGCGGACACAAGCGACGGCCCGAGAACGGTTCCGACGAGTAGACACAGAACCAGGACAAAGGGAAGACGAAAGGTCATGTACGGGAACCGTAAAGCGTGATGCGTGACTCGGAATGCATATTTCGTATTGCGTCGACTACGTGGGACTCGAACTTGGATACGCACTACGCAATACGCAATCGTAGTCCCTCCTACGACGCCATCTGCTGCTGGGCCGCGACCTCCTCTTCAGGCAGCCCGTCCCCGCCGGCCGCTCCGTCGCCCACCAATACGGGTCCGGCCTCCTCGCTCGTGAGATAGGTGTACGTGGCGGGGATGACGTAGAGTGAGAGGAACGTCCCCACCAGCAGCCCCCCAATTACGGCCACGCCCATCGGAATGCGGCTCTCCGCCCCGGCCCCCAGCGCCAGCGCAATGGGCAGCACGCCGAGAATCGTGGAGAGCGCAGTCATGAGAATGGGCCGGAAGCGCACCGCCGCCGCCTCCTCGATGGCCTCCCGAATCGACAGGCCGGCGGCCTTCCGCTGGTTCGCAAACTCGACGATGAGAATGCCATTTTTCGCCACCAGCCCAATCAGCATCACCATGCCGATCTGGCTGAAGATGTTGAGTGTCTGGTTGAAATACCAGAGGAAGAACATCGCCCCCGCCAGGGCCAGCGGCACGGTAAAGAGAATGACAAGCGGATCGCGGAAGCTCTCGAACTGGGCCGCGAGCACCAGGTAGATCAGGATGAGCGCCAGCCCGAAGACGTAGAGCAGCTGGTTCGAGGTTTCCTGGAAATCGCGCGACTGGCCGGTAAGAGTCGTCGAGAACGCCGGGCCGAGCACATCGTCCGCCACGCGGTCCATGGCGTTGATGCCATCCTCAATCGTATTGCCGGGCGCCGGGCGCGCACTCACCGTGGCCGACATATAGCGATTGAAACGGAAGATCTGGGGCGGTGTGGCCTGCTCGCTCACCGACACGAGGTTGTCGAGGGGCACCGGCTCCCCGCTCGCGGACCGCACGTAGAGGCTCGTCAGGTCGACCGGTTCGTCGCGATCCTCCTCGTCGACCGTGGCGAGAATCTGACGTTGCTCTCCATCCCGAACGAAGTAGCCCACACGCTGCTCCGCGAGGGCCAACTGCAGGGTCTGCGCCACGTCGAGCGGTGAGACGCCAATGTTGTCGGCCCGGTTGCGGTCGATCTCCACCTGCAGCTCCGGCTTGTTAAACTTCAGGTTCACGTCCACGACGCCCAGTTCCTCCTGCTGCCGGGCCTGCTCCAGGAATGTGGGCAGCGCCTCGCGAAGGTTCTCGACACTGGAGGTCTGCAGCACGTACTGGACCGGCAGTCCGCCGCCCCCGCCCCCCACCGAGATCGTCGGCTCCTGCGAGACGAAGGTACGCGCCCCCTCCAGCTCCGAGAGCGCCGCCTGCAGGCTGTCGGCGTACTGCATCTGCGAGACGTCCCGCTCGGACGGCGGCACGAGGCGCGTGAACATAAACGCCGAGTTGACCGAGCTGGCCGCCCCAAAGCCGGGAGACGTCACCGAAAGGGTGGACCGCTGATGGTCGGACGGGATGGTTTCATTGACCGCCTCGTACATCTTGTCGACGTACTGACTCATGTAATCGTAGGTCGCCCCCTCGCGGGCCGTCGCGTTCATGCGCACCAGGCTCCGGTCCTCCAGCGGGGCCAGTTCCTGCGGAAGCGTGAGGTGGAACGCCGTGATGACCACCCCGCACCCGGCCATGATGACGAACGCCGCCCATCGGTACTCCATGAACGTCTCCAGCGAGCGGCGATAGGCCTCGGTCAGAGCCTCAAAGAAGGGCTCCGTTTTGCGGTAGATCCACGGCTTCTCGTCCCGCTGCTTCAGCAGGCGGGTCGACAGCATCGGCGTGAGCGTGAGCGCTACGAACGAGGAGAAGGCCACCGCCCCGGCGATGACCATCCCAAACTCCTTGAAGAGTTGCCCGGTGAGCCCTCCCATGAAGATGATGGGCGTAAAGATGATCACCAGCGATATGGAGGTCGCCACGACCGCGAAGAAAATCTCACGCGTGCCCTCCAGCCCCGCAACAATAGTGTCTTTCCCCTCCTCAATCTTCGCATAGATGTTCTCCAGCACCACGATGGCATCGTCCACCACCAGTCCAATGGCCAGCACGAGCGCGAGCAGTGTGAGCACGTTGATCGAGAAGCCCATCGCGTACATCACGAAGAACGACCCAATCAACGCAATCGGCACCACGATGAGGGGAATGATCGTGGAACGCCAGTCGCGGAGGAAGAGGAAAATGATAAGCACCACGAGGAGGAACGCGATGAAGATCGTCTGCTGCACCTCGCTGATGCTGTCCCGAATTGGCTCGGTGTTGTCGAAGCCAATGCCCAGTTCCAGGTCGCTCGGAAGCTCCGCCTCGATATTGTCGACCCGACGGTAAAACTCGTCGACAATGTCGATATAGTTCGCCCCGGGGAGTGGGCGCAACACCACGCCCACCATCGGCACCCCATCGCGTTGCAGGAGCGTGCGCCTGTTGAGCGGTGCGATGTCGGCCTCGCCCACGTCCTCCAGCCGCACAGTCTGCCCGTCGCGGCTTTGCTTGAGGATGAGCGAGCGAAAGTCCTCGACCGTTTCGAGGCGGCTCTGCGTCCGCACCGTGAGCTCGATCGTCTTGCCCTCAATGCGACCAGAGGGCAGTTCCACGTTCGATCGATCCAGGGCCTGGCGCACGTCCAGTGGTGTCAGGTCGTAGGCCGCCAGCTTCTGCGGGTCAAGCTCCAGACGCATCGAATAGGTCTTCTCGCCCCATATGTCGACACGGCTTACCCCTTCAATCGTCTGGAGCCGCTCCTTGAACCGCTTGTCCGCGATCTCGGTGAGCTCCATCAGGCTCCGCGTGTCCGACTCGATATTCAGGAAGACGATGGGCGGAGCGCTGGCGTCGGACTTCGACACGCTGGGCGGCTCGGCGTCGGGGGGGAGTTGTTGCTGAGCGCGGCTGACGCGATCGCGCACGTCGTTGGCGGCCCGTTCGAGGTCGGCCCCCAGGTCAAACTCGACGGTGACGGTGGACTGCCCCTCGCGGCTGACAGACTCGATGGTGCGAATGCCGTCGATGCCGTTGATCTGCTCCTCCAGCGGCTCCGTGATTTGCGAGTCGATGACGTCGGCATTGGCCCCTCGGTACTGGGTGCTCACGCTAATGATAGGCGGGTCGACGGCGGGGTACTCACGCACACCCAGAAAGTAGAAGCCCACCGCCCCGAAAATCATGATGAGCAGCGCAAACACCGTCGCGAGGACGGGCCGCCGGATGCTGAGGGAGTAGAGGCTCATGGGTGATTGAGCGTGAAAGAGGGTGGGCGTGGAGGTCGAGAGCGTGGGAGCTTCGGCGCCTAGAGGCCCAGGCAATTGTATTGCCTCACCGAAGATCCATCAAACTTCACCCTGGGCTATTCCAGGGTTTCGATACGGATGGGCAAACCGGTGCGCAGGTCCTGTATGCCGGACGTGATGACAGTGTCGCGGAGTGTGAGCCCATCGGTCACCTGCACGGTCGAGTCGGTACGAACGCCGAGCGTGACGTTGCGGGGCTGGGCGGTCCCGTTCTCGACCACAAAGACGCGTTGGCCGTCGAGGGTGGGGACCACCGCGAACGACGGAACGACGATTGCATCCGTCACCTGCCCGAGTGGAACGGTCACCTCGGCAAACATGCCGGGGCGAAGCGCATCCTCGGGGTTGGGCGCACGGGCCCGCAGCTCCAGGGTGCGAGTGTTGGCATTGATCTGCGTGTTGCTGGCGTAGACGGTCCCCTCCAGCGTCCGCTCCATGCTTCGTACGCTGAAGGTGACGGACTGGCCCGGCTGCACCCGGGAGGCATACTGCTCGGACACTGAGAAATCGAGCTTGATCGGATCGATCCGCTGCAGGGTCGCGATCATCGTCTGCGGCGAAATGTACGCCCCCTCGCTCACCTCTCGCAGCCCCACGACGCCATCGAACGGCGCCCGGATCTTCGTCTTCTCGATGCGGGCCTCTACGAGATCCAGCTCCGACCGCAGCACCTCCACCTCATTCACCGTGGCGTCGTATTCCTCCTGGCTCACACCCCCCTCCGCCAATAACGTCTTCTGGCGCTCGGCCCGGTCGGTGGCCAGCGACAGGCGATGCTCCAGGCGCTCCTTCTCGGCCTGCAGCTCCGTGTCGTTGATCTGAACCAGAAGCCCCCCCTCGTGCACCCGGTCCCCCTCCTCGAAGCGAATGTCCGTGATCTTGCCCCCAGACTCTGCGGTCAGCTCCACTGACTCGTCCGCGCGCAGGGTGCCGGTCGTGCGAATCCGCTCGGTCACGGTGCTGGGCTGGAGAGTGGTCGCATCCACGCGCATGGGCGTATCGTCTCCCCCACCACCGTCATCAGAGGACTCGGAGCCACTGATCTTGGGAAGCGCCAGCCCCACGACCACGAGCCCAATGACCCCGAGCGCGACGAGTCGCTTCGTTCGGGTCGTCCACCCGGACTCGTCATTGGAATCGGTTGCGGAATCGGAAGATGGGGAGGCGTCACTCATAAACAGGTGGAGACAATCTGAAGGAGCCCACGCCGTCGCAGGCGTCGAACACACAATTCGGCAGGCACCAGCCCGGAGAAAAATTGGTACCCAACGAACGATGCGTGGTTCGACGATTGGCTTGGTTTTCGGACGAATCGCGCCCTCACGTTACGAATCGGCCATATCCCGAAATCGGCCACACGCGAGACGGAGCCCTCGCCCCTCGGCACCCCGAACCCGAAACTGCCGCCGCCGTCCACGAGTCCGTTACAAGCCCCTCGACGCCCTTCTTTCCCGACGCTTCTCCGCCGATGAATACGTTTGCCGCCTCAAGCTCGCTCGGCGTGTCCGCCGACGTTCTCTTCACCTGGCACAGCCGACCGGGGGCTTTCGAGCGCCTGACCCCGCCGTGGGCGCCGGTGCGACTCGAAAAATTCGAGGGCATTGGCGAGGGCGACCGGGCCGTGCTTCGGGTCGGGCCGGGGCCGCTAGCCGTACGGTGGGTGGCCGAACACCACGACGTCGTCGAGGGCCGGCAGTTTTGCGACCGGCAGGTGCAGGGGCCCTTCACGCACTGGGACCACACGCACCGCTTCGAACCCGATGCGGACGACCCGGACCGCTCCACCGTAACGGATCGCATCGAATACGAGCCTCCGGGTGGGACGCTTGGGCAAAAGGCCGCCCCGTGGTTGGAGGACGAGTTGCGCCGTCAGTTTG
>CAYLMT010000101.1:0-7154 GCA_964384855.1 uncultured Salinivenus sp. | reverse complement strand
ATGGATGAACGCTCTCCCGTCCGCCAGCGCGTTTTGTCTGCGTTCGACGATTTGATTGACGTCACGGTCGCCTGACGTGGATCCATAGCGCCCCCCCGCGACTTGTGGATCTCACCGCGCAAACAACGCGACAATTCCACCGACGACTGCCGTGTAGCAGGCCGACCCGAGCCATAAGCCATACAGCAAAAAGCCCGTCGTGGCTTGGGTCTGCAGCGCGACGAACGCGACGAAGAGTCCATTGTGAAGCAACGCCACCACGAGACTTCCCAGAAGGGCCTGCTGTGGCCGAATGATGAGAGGCGTGTGCTCCTCCACTGCAAAACGGCCCACGAGAAAGCCGATCAGGGCCTTGACGAACATGTGGATGCCCCACGTGCCGTAGATCACATCGAGGGCGCCCCCCAGCCCCGCCCCAGCGAGTGTGCCGCGGCGACGCCCCTCTCGCAACGCGTACCACCCGAGAAAGAGGAGCACGGCATCGGGATAGGCTCCGTAGATCCGCAGGCGCCCCACGATGAGCCATTGCAGCCCAAACACCCCAAGCGCGGCAAGAAGTCGACGGGCAGAACGCGACATACGGACAGGAACAGCAGAGGCAATGTACAGGGGCCCCGTACATCTACTGGGCCCTTCAGGACGGAGGAGCCGCCAACAGCCGAACGATGTCGTCCATCGTGTGGGTAATCTGATAGGACGGCCCGGTGTAGTTGTTGGCGAACAAGGCAAACGCCACCCGCCCCCCATCCGGACGCTCAACGTATCCGCTTAGCCCCCGCACGAAGGCGAGGGATCCCGTTTTGGCCCGTACCGAGGTCCGGCCCAGACGCGTACTGAGGGTTGTATTGCGCTCCCCCCCGCGTGGAATTGACGTCCGAAAGACGTCGCTGGTCGCGTGGGCATTCATGTGGACGAGAAGGGCCCGAAGAGATCGGGGCGTGACGAGGTTTTTGCGAGACAGCCCCGACCCGTCATTGATGGAGAGCGCCCGCGTATCGATTCCGGCTTGCCGCAGGAACGACTCGGTGCGTTGAATGCCTCCCCGCGTGGACCCGCCCCATCCATACGTGCGGAAAACCTGCTCCGCGTAAAAGTTGTTGCTGTTTTTATTGATCTCCGCTACGATCTCGGACAGGAGCGGCGACAGGTATACGAACAAAGGCTCCCCCTTCTCGGGCGGCGCATCCACCGCATCGGCGTCCACGAGCTCTAGATCCGTTTCGATGCCGGCAGCTCGGAGACGCTCCCGAAAAATGCGGAGCGTAAAGGCCGTCGGATCGCTCACCGGCACGTTGCGCACCCCGCCATAGGAACGGGCCACCGAGCCGGTCAGCACGATCTCATTTGTGGAAAAGGTGCGGTTGATTAATAGCGTGCTTCCCCGCCACCGCTCGCTCGTCACAGCCTCATTCTCCACCGCCAGTACGCCCTCGGGTTGGAGGCTTACCTCGGGTGGCGCCCCCGGCTTCGTCGCGCGGACCGTGACGGGCACCGTGTTGTCCCGGTAGCTGAGCCCCCCGGCGCGGACGCCCATCTGCTGCCCCTTTTGCCGAGTCAAATAATTCACGCTCCAGCCGTCCGGGTAGAACCCGTCGAGAAACACCCGGTCATCCCCAATGAGACGCCCTTCAATCCGACGCACCCCCATTTCGGCCAGCCGCTCGGCCCACTCGCGCAATGGATCGGTGCGAGAAAGCGCCGTGCTTCCGAAGGTGGGATCGCCGGATCCGACGAGGAGTACATCCCCCTTCATTACCGAGTCCTGCGTAGTCCCGTCAAAGTGAAGCGTCGTCTCGTACCGGTGCTCCGGCCCCAACAGGTCGAGCGCAGCGGCCGTGGTAAACAGCTTCTGGTTGGACGCCGGTAGGAATCCCCGGTCCTCATTTCGTCCGTACAGCAGGCTGTCCCGTTCGAGGTCGTAGATGCTGACCCCCCAAAACGCGTGGGCGGCACGACGCTCTTGAAGCAACGAGTCGATTCGGTCCGCGAGAGGCTGAGCCAATACCCCTTCCGGCTGAAGTGTGGGCAGGAGCAGGAGCCCTACCACAATGACGTACCAGCGATGCATTACGGGAAGACAATCAAGGTTGTACGAGATGACGGCGGCTGGAACCTTCCCCAATGACCCATGGTTTCTTGTTGTCGGCGAAAACGGATCCCTCCTATTCCTCTTCGGAGGCCGTGCTGTCGTCATTGCCTCGGCGTGTCGCCCCGCATCCAGACTGTTCCGTCCCATGCCCAAGTCCTCCCGGCGCCAGAATCGATCCGGAACGCTCGTCTTCGAGAATTGGAACTACGTGCTCCTCCTGATCGGCGTAGCGCTCATCGTGGTGGGCTTTACGGCCATGTACCTCGAAAACGAGTACCAGGGATTCATCTCTCTCTACGTCTCCCCCATCCTCATCGTGGGCGGGTACGCCGAAATCATCTATGCGCTCCTTTGGACCCCCGACGAAGAAGCCACTGATCCCTCCTAACTAGCGGTCCACTGTCCGGGCTCAGTAAAGCAAAGCGGAGGTCCGTCGGTCGCGGAAGGCCCCCACGGCGTCCCCCCAGGACGCAATGATCGAGTCCGCCGACGCGCCGTTCCGGAGTTGCGCCAGCAACTGTTCCGTACCCGCCAGTCGCGTGAGGTGCTCGGGCCGGCTCACAAACCCCGTGTCGCCCCGCGCCTGCGCCCGCTGGTACATGGCGTGGAGAGCATGAATGCCGACCTTCACGGGTTCAACGGTGCGTCGGTCCGTCACGCGCACATCAAAGCCGTAGACCCGCTCCCCCTCGAACCGCGGGGCCGGGGCCCCTGGCATTGAGCGGGGTGTAAACGAGGTCGTGTCCACAGACACGCCGGCCAGATTCCGAGCACGGAGCGTGTCAACCACCCGCTGGGCCGCCTCCGGCGGCCACGGTGCTCCGATCTGACGAAACGGGCGCTCCGTCCCCCGTCCCTCGCTCACTTGGACGCCTTCGAAGAAGCACATCCCCGGATACAGCAGTGCAGTCTCCCAGGTTGGCAGATTGGGGCTCGGTGGCCTCCAGTCGCGCGCCGTGTCCGGCCACTGCATGTCGCGTGACCAGTTCTCCATCTCCATGATCGTCAGGTCAAGCGTTCCAACGCCTGGAAGTAGCTGTTCTGCCTGGATGTAGCGGGCCAGTTCCCCAATCGTCAGGCCGTGCGCAACGGGAATGGGATAGCGCCCCACGAACGAGGTGTGGGCGGGCTCCAGAACGAAGCCGTCTGTATAGGCCCCTCCGAGAGGGTTTGGACGGTCAAGCACCACGAAGGGGAGGTCGGCCTCGGCGGCGGCCTGCATCGACAGCCCCATCGTAGTGATGTACGTGTAGAACCGGGCGCCCACGTCCTGTACGTCAAAGACGAGAACGTCGAGCCCCTCAAGCATCTCCGGCGTCGGCCGGCGTGTGTCGCCATAGAGGCTGTAGACCGGCGCGCCTGTGCGGGAATCCCGATCGTTGGCTACGGCCTCCCCCGCCCCCGCCGTCCCGCGGAACCCGTGCTCCGGGGCAAAGATGGCCCCAAGCTCCACGGTGGGCGCCGCCGCGAGGCGATCGACCAAGTGCGACGTGTCGACCCGCGTCGTATGATTGGCAATCAATCCCACACGCTGACCCGAGAGGGACTCAAAATCGTTTTCGGCGAGCACCTCGGCCCCCGTGCGTACCGGCGCGGCCTCCTCCGGCGCGCACCCGACCCATACCGCGGCGACCATCCCAAGGATGAGCAGCCCGCGTCTCCCCCTCCTCCAAAATCCGAAACGACCCAATAAGATACTCACGTGTTGGCGACAATCTCGTGCTCGGGAAAGAAGTAGGCGGCCTCCTTCTGACCGTTCGAGGGCGAGTCGGATCCGTGGACAATGTTTTCCTGAATGGATCCGGCAAAGTCACTCCGGATGGTGCCCTCCGCGGCTTCATCCGGGTCGGTCGCTCCGATCAGCTCTCGGAAGTCCGCGATGGCGTTTTCCTTTTCGAGGACGATGGGTACACACGGCCCGCTCGACATGAAGTCGGTCAGGTCGTCGAAGAACGGCTTGTCTTCGTGCACCGCGTAAAAGCCCTCGGCCTCGGCCTTCGACATCGTCATCATTTTCATCGCCCGGATCTGAAACCCGGCGTCCTGAATCCGACGAAGGACCTCGCCGACCTTTTCTTTGCGAACACAGTCGGGTTTGAGGATTGCAAGGGTGCGTTCGGTGGCCATGGTCGTGGAACGTTGGGATGTGAAAGGTAAACGGCTCCGATCGAGGATCCGCGACCGTGATAGAATCAACGGTCGGATGGATGGGATCCCAAAGGTATGGGATGAAGGGCTCTTTGCATTCTCCCTGGTGTTAGTCATCCGTGAATCCCAGCCGCCCGCTCGTAACGAGTTTGTTGTCCTCGTCCTTCTCCATCCCACGGGGCAACAGGGGCTCCCCGCATACGTTAAAGGTGCCGCGTTCATTCCAAAAACCACTCCGTTCAACCCGTGTCGAGCCTCAACCACGCAACTCTCGGAGGCGGCTGCTTCTGGTGCCTGGAAGCCGTGTACGAAGAAGTCAGTGGCGTCACGGAGGTCGTTTCCGGATACGCGGGCGGCCACGTCTCAGCCCCCTCGTACCGACAGGTCTGCAACGGCACCACCGGCCACGCCGAGGTCGTGCAGCTCACGTACGACCCGTCGGTGATCGAATACCGTGACCTCCTGGAGATTTTCTTCACGATCCACAACCCGACCACCAAAGACCGGGAGGGGGCCGACGTGGGGCCCCAGTATCGGTCCATCATCCTCTATCATGACGATGAGCAGAAGGAAATCGCCGAAACCCTCATCGATGAACTCGAGGCCAAGGGTGTCTTCGGAGACCCAATCGTGACCGAAGTGGAGCCCCTCGATGACTTCTATCGGGCCGAGGACAAACACCAGGACTATTACGAGCGCAATCCCTCACAGCCCTTTTGCCAGACCGTGATCTCCCCGAAGGTGGCCAAACTTCGAAAGAAGCACGCCGACAAGTTGCAGGGAAAAGCCACGAGTGCCACCTCGTAATTGGGGGAAGCGCGGCTTCACAGGATGGCTCGAATGGCTCTCGGTTCCGACCATCCTCCGTTCACTGTCGGGCAAGGCCGAGGGTCATGAGGTACAGGATCTCTGCCCCGGCGTCGGCCATCGTCTGTCCAGCGGCCACGGCGGTTGAGCCTGTCGTGAGCACGTCGTCTATCAGGAGCCAAGATCCCTCAGCTGCGGCCGGATCAGCCGAGAAGGAATCGTGCACGTTTCGCCAGCGCTCCTCCCGAGAGAGCCCCGTCTGCGAACGTGTGGGATGCGGTCGGGACAGAAGGTCGGAGCGAGCAGGACAGCCTAAGGCGTCCGCCGCTCCCTCCGCGAGCGTGGCGCTCTGGTTGTAGCCCCGTTCCAGCTGGCGCGTCCGATGAAGGGGAATCGGCACTACGCCGTCGGGGGCAGGGGATCGTTCTGCGAAGGCCTCACCCATCAGGCGCCCCAACGGCACGCCGTAGCGCGGGCGGTTCTGGTACTTGAGCGCGTGCTGAACGGCCTGCAAGGTTCCGCCCTTGTCGAAGACCCACAGGGCCATCGCCCTGTCAAAGACGCCTCCCCCCACCGGCAAGCGATCGAGCCGTGCAGCGATGCCCATCTCGGGCGCCCGTTCCAGCGACTGCAGACACGTCGGACAAAGCGGAAGCTGCGGCAACTCGGGCCGGGCCCCGCACCCGAGACACCGCGGCGGATAAACGACGTCAAGCAGACCCTGCCCGAGCTCGTGCACAAACCGAGCGATGGCCGTGGAAAGGGAAGATCGTCGTGACATCGCACACATTGCCCCTGCGCCTCCGGTCAGCGATCCAACCGACCGGTAGGGCAGATTTTCAATAAAATGCCGCCAATGGAATGCAACCCTATTCGGCAGTGTATAGGTTTTCGGGTGTGGAGTCAACATGAAGAGACCCAGGCATTCTCCGATCGTCGTCGAGGGTGCTTCGTTCACCCCGTTTCTCACGAACACACAGGGGCCGATGTCCGACCGGATTCGACGTGGCATGCTCATTAAAAACAGCGGATCCGAGGCCGTGGAGGTATCGATGTCATCCAGACAACTCCACCTCGATCCGGGCGAAGAGTCATTCATCACACCGGAAGAGGTGCGAGACCCCACCCTCCGAAATGCCCTTCAGGAGCGGTCCATTGCCATCGTTCGTCCGGCGACGCCCGCCGAAGACGAGGCACTCCGCGAACGTCTCGACGACCACTAGCCGATCAATTCCGCTCGTCTCCCTGCACTATCGCTCGTCCGTCCGATGAACGTCCTTGCCCTCGAACCCTGGTACAGCGGGTCCCGTCGCCGCTTTCTGGACGGGCTCGCCGAACACAGTGCACATGAGGTCCGCTCGGTCACCATGCCGGGCCGCTTCTGGCAGTGGCGGATGGAAGGGGGCGGCGTGACGCTGGCCCAGAAGGTGCGTTCGGTCGTGGACGACGGCTTCCGGCCCGACCTGCTCTTTGCCACGGACATGGTCAACCTGCCAGCCGTGTTGTCGTTGTCTCGCCCCCGTCTCGACGACGTGCCGACCGTCGTATACTTCCACGAAAACCAGCTCACGTACCCGGTACCACCCGACGAGGAGCGGGAGCGGGCCTACGCCATCACGAATTACCTCTCGGCCCTCGCGGCCGATCGGGTCCTCTTCAACACCCAGTCGCACTTCGACGAATTCATCGAAGCGCTCCCGCAGCTCCTCCGCGACTTCCCGGACTTTACGAACATGCACACCGTGCGGGACATCCGCGACAAGAGCACGGTGCTGCACCCGGGCATCGACCTCGCGACCCACGACGAATACGAGGGGGCGCGCACCGGCCGGACGCCGCGCGGGACCGCCCCACCCATTGTGCTTTGGAACCAGCGGTGGGAGTACGACAAGAACCCGTCGGGCTTTTTCCGAATGATGAACCGGCTCGACGACGCCGGGGTGCCGTTTCAGCTCATCCTGGCCGGCAAGCACTTCTACGAGCAGCCGGAGGAGTTTGAACAGGCCTTTGAGCGCTACGCCGGCCGGATCCTCCACTACGGCTATGCCGAGAACTTCGACGAGTACAGCCGGCTGCTGCACCGGGCCGACGTCGTGGTCTCCACGGCCCG
>CAYLMT010000100.1:0-7160 GCA_964384855.1 uncultured Salinivenus sp. | reverse complement strand
CCAGTTGGCCGTCTGGTCGAAGATGTAGGTGGCGAGCTGATCGATGGCCACGCGATCCTGCTCCATCGTGTCGCGGTCGCGAACCGTGACCGTCTGATCGTCGAGCGTATCGAAGTCGACGGTGATGCAGAAGGGCGTGCCCGCCTCGTCTTGCCGGCGGTAGCGCTTGCCCATCGAGCCGCGATCGTCGTAGCGGACGTTGAAGTGTTGGTTCAGATCACTCTCGATGCCGCGGGCAATCTCCGGCAGTCCCTCCTTGTCTACGAGCGGAAAGATGCCGGCGCGCACAGGAGCCACCTCGGGGTGGAACTGGAGCACCGACCGTGTGTCCCCCTTCACCTCCTCCTCGTAGTAGGCATCGCAGAGGAGCATGAAGAGTGTGCGATCCAAGCCGGTAGAGGTTTCGACGACGTACGGCGTGTAGCGCTCCTCCTCCCACGGGTCGTAGTACGACATCTTCTTGCCCGAGTACTCCTCGTGCCGGCTCAGATCGTAGTCGGTCCGCGAGTGGATGCCTTCCAGCTCCTTCCAGCCGATCGGGAAGTCGTACTGGATGTCGACGGCCGCGTTGGCGTAGTGAGAAAGCTGCTCATGCTCGTGGAAGCGGAGGTTCGACGGATCGATGCCAAGGCTCTCGTGCCACTTCATCCGGCGCTCCTTCCATTTCTCGTACCAGTCGAGCTCGGTGCCCGGCTTCACGAAGTACTGCATCTCCATCTGCTCGAACTCCCGCATGCGGAAGACAAACTGCCGGGCCACGATCTCATTGCGGAAGGCCTTGCCAATCTGCGCCACACCAAACGGCACGTGCAGGCGCGCTGGCTCCCGGGCGTTGTGGAAGTTGACGAAGATGCCCTGCGCCGTTTCGGGCCGGAGGAAGACCTTCTGTCCGTCCACTGGTCCCATCTGCGTCTCGAACATGAGATTGAACTGGCGCACCTCCGTCCAGTCAAACGCACCGGACTCCGGAGCCGGAATCTCCTCGTCCAAGATGATCTCGTGGAGCCGATCGTTCATCTCCTCCCCCGCATTGAGCGCCTCCACGAGCCGCTCGTGGACCTCCTCGGCGTGCTCCTCCTCCGCATCCGCCTTCAGGTCGCGGATGTAGTCCTCGATTAGCTCGTCGGCTCGGTAGCGGTTTCCGGAGGCTTTGTCGTCGATGAGCGGATCGTTGAACGCTTCCGTATGGCCCGACGCGTCCCAGGTCTTCGGGTGCATCATGATGGCGGCGTCCAGTCCCACGATGTCGTCGTTCTGGTACACCATGGACTGCCACCACTTCTCCTTCACGTTGCGCTTCAGCTCCACCCCCATGGGTCCGTAATCGTAGGTGGCGCTCAGTCCCCCGTAGATCTCGGACGACTGCACGATGAAGCCGCGCTGCTTGGACAGAGAGACAATGGTGTCGAACAGATCGTCGCTCATGGACGCTGGGAGCCGTGGTGAGGAAGTGTCGCGGGTATAGCGTTAGAGTGTATCAAGCGTGTGTGCTGGATGCAACGGGGAGTGCCCATTGTTCATTGAGCATTGGCGAGGGACGTCTACCTATCAGCTTCGGATTTTCTCTTTCGCGGTGTGGACGGACTGTGAAAGAATGGCACACAGTTGATCGGTCTCGTCGGTGATGTCCCGAAGACGCTCTACGGGGAGCAGGTCGGCCTTCCGAATGAGACGAAGCCACGTCTTGGTCTCGCGCAGCTCTTTCAGACTGATACTTAGCTTATGGACAAAATCGCGACGACTCTCCGCGGCACAGCCTTCCGAGTAATTGGGGGCCGGCGACGTTCCACTCCGCACGAGTTGATCCGCGATATGCTGCCCCAACCGCGTGTCCGGCAACGCATCCGCCACATGCCCAATTCGCACCGCAAAGTCGATCAGGCGATCTTCGAGCTCCTTGGATGATAGAGAATCATCGCTCATTGTGCCATTTGGTCATTGATCGTTGCTAGAGAGAAATGGCAAAATGACGAAATGAAAAATTGTAGTCAGTTAATAACGCCACGCTCTGCTAAAGAGGTGTGCTCGGTACCCGCGATGATGAGGTGGTCGTGTACCGGAATGCCCATCGTGTCGCCCGCCTCCACGAGCTGCCGAGTAATGCGGATGTCTTCGCGGCTGGGCTCGGGGTTCCCGGAGGGGTGGTTGTGGAGACAAATTACGGCTGCCGCGTCGTCAAGGATGGCCTGCTCGAAGACGCCGCGCGGCTCGACGACGCTGGAGGAGAGGCCACCCTCGCTCACGGTGTAGTCGCCGATGATGACGTTGGCCGTGTTGAGATGGACGACCTTGAACACCTCTTTGTCGAGGTCGCGTAGGAGGGGGCCGTAGACGTCTGCCACGTCGGTGGGACACGTGACCTGCACACGCTCGTCTTGCTGCCGCTGCGACTCGACGCGACGCCCGGCCTCAAATGCGGCGGCAAGCTTGGTCGCCTTGGCTGGACCGACGCCTCGCGTGCGGGTCAGCTCTTTCGGCTTGCGCTGCGAGACCTCGTGCAGCGATCCATAGGTCTGTAAGAGGGAACGACCGAGTTCGACGGCGGAGACGGGGCCGTCACTGGTGCGGGTCCCAGACCCAAGCAGAAGCGCCAGTACTTCGGCGTCGGAAAGGACGGTAGGTCCGTGCTTCAGCAGCTTCTCGCGGGGCTGATCGGACTCGTCCCATTCGTGGATGGGAACGTGGTACAGCAGGGCGGGCTCTTCCGAGCCGTCAGGAGACGAGGAATCTTCGGCGGGAGAACCGGCTGGGGAATCGGAGGGCGCCATGGGGAGCGGACTCTAAGAGAGAGTCTGTGCACTCCCCAGACACATTTTCCCCGACGTTCATAACGCACTTCTCCGGCATCGGAGGACCTGCCCGCCTCTTCTGACCCCTGGCACTCACCCGGACTACTCGGGAACCAGCTCATTCAGCAAGTGCGCGTTCGACGGGCTGTTGCGCAGGTGCCGGAGGAGAGCCTGCATCGCCTCGATGGGTGGCCGCGAGTTGAGCGCACGGAACAGCTGGTTGTGCTTCTTGCGCCGCACCTCACCGAGGAGCCGCTCTTCGTTCCGGGTCCCGCTCTCTCGAAGGTTGACGGCCGGGAAGATACGTTTGTCAGCCATCTCGCGATCGAGCACGATCTCGGAGTTGCCCGTACCCTTGAACTCCTCAAAGATGACCTCGTCCATCCGACTTCCGGTGTCGACCAACGCGGTCGCGATGATCGTCAGTGAGCCCCCACCCTCAATGTTGCGCGCCGACCCGAAGATCTGGCGCGGCACTTTGAGTGCCTCCGCGTCCAGACCGCCGGACAGTGTGCGGCCGCTGCCGTCGACCCAGAGGTTGAAGGTGCGCCCGAGACGCGTGAGGGAGTCGAGCAGAACGACGACGTCCTTCCCCGTCTCGACGAGCCGCTTCGAGTATTCCATCGCCAGGGTCGAGACGCGCACGTGGTTGTCCTCCCCGCGATCGTTGGAGGAAGCAAAGACCTGTGCCTCGGTCGTGCGGCGGAAGTCGGTTACCTCTTCGGGACGCTCATCCACGAGGAGCGCGACAAGCTCAACGTCCGGATGGTTTTTCGTAACCCCCGCGGCGATGTCCTTCAGCAGAACGGTCTTGCCAGCCCGAGGAGGCGACACGATCAGGGCACGCTGCCCCTTCCCCAATGGCGCCACGAGGTCGAGCACCCGCATCGACTCGTCGTCGGCCCCGGTAATCAGGTCCAGCTTCTCGTCCGGATACACGCTCGCCCCCTGATCAAAATCCTTGAGCTGGGCCCACTCTTCGGGGGGGAGCCCCATCACGGTATCGATCCATCCGACCTGCATTCCACCCTTACGACCCGGCTTCAGGTCGCCCTCAATGACGACTCCGTCGCGAAGATTAAACTTACCAATGAGCGGCGGCGGCATGAAGGGATCGTCCTCGTCCTTCGGCAGGTCCGGCCGCAACTCCCGCATGAAGCCGTACTTCTTTTCGCCAATCAGTTCGAGGAGCCTTCGAAATGCTTCGTTGTCGTTTTCTGACATAGTCAGTTCTTCAGTGAATGATGAAGCCGACAAGCCCCACTCCGACGGAGCGTGCCTGCCGATACGCAATGTGGAGGCGACAACATGCCGCCGCTGAACACCAAGTGTCCCACGAATTCCGGGCCCCTCCCTCTCGGCGCACACAAGACGACGGTTCGACCTCGAAACACCTCACCCTGCCACGGATCCGAGCACAGACTCGGAACGCGGGCGCTTTCTTCGAGGAAAAACCAGATGAGAACCTCCAGAAGGGAGGATGCTTAGAGCCGTACTGCTGGGTGTAGGTTCGGAAATCAGCAGGTGGGACCAACATCGAAACGGATGTTCCCTGTCCACCGCGGTTCCCCTCACAGAATCGCGCGCAGTCGATGACGCGTCTGCAGCCTACGGAATTGGGAGCGGACACTTCTCTGCCCCCCCAGCGTGTTCTCTCAGACTGACGTGACTCACAAAGACCAGAGACCGTCGGCCCTTGTGGATCGACGTGAGGACGCAGCGTATCTCCACGCTGGCGAGAACCGTTCCCGACGCCTTCGACCCGCGAGGGGTCAACTCCGGGATGAGACCTGGCAGGAAGCCAGAAGACAGGGTGGCATTCAGAGAGCGGAACGCCCCCATACACAGATGGTTTCCCGAAAGGCTGCATCGTTGCTCTCTTCACCCGACGTTCGGCGTTTTTGTGACGGATTCCAATTTGAACGTCGAGGTTCGGGGGCCCTCTGAGAAGCCCCCCATTGTTCTTTTACACGGCTGGGGGCGAAGCTTGCAGGACCTGCGCCCCCTTGCCCAGGCTCTCGCCGACACCTATTGGACGCACGCCGTCGACCTGCCGGGCCACGGCGCCTCCCCACCGCCCCCTGAGCCCTGGGGCGTCTCCGAGCACGCACAACTGCTCCACGATTACATTCAAGCGGAGGTGCAATCGAGCGCGACCGTGGTGGGGCACTCGAACGGGGGCCGCATTGCGCTGTACATGGCCGGCACACCGGAGCACGCCTCTGCCATCGACCGGCTCGCCCTCATCAGCCCGTCCGGCGTCGAGCCCGAGCGGTCCTGGGCCTACCACGTGCGGTCGGGCCTGGCCACGACCCTGAAGGCCCCGGTGCAGGCACTTCCATCGTCCCTTCAATCCCCCGCCGAGGATTGGCTTCGCCACTCGCTCGTCTGGCGCCTGCTCGGCTCCGCCGACTACAACGCCCAGGAAGGGGTCATGCGCGAAACGTTCGTCAAGACCGTGAACGACCACCTCGACGGAGAACTGGAGCACATTCAGGTCCCGACGCTCCTGTTCTGGGGGACCGAGGACGACGCGGTGTCGCGACGACAGATGGAGGTGATGGAGGCAAAAATCAATGATTGCGGGCTCGTGGAGCTCGATGGCGCCGGCCACTTTGGCCATCTCGATCAGCCCGAAACGGTCCACGCCGGGCTCCGTCATTTCCTGGAGAACTCGTAGCCCCCCGGTTGAGGCATCTTGCACGGACGCGACACGCGTCCAATGTTTATGGGGCCGCCGAGTCCAGACGCATCCTGGGCCGAATCGTCCTCACCACCCGTCTTTGGTAGCATGACGAGCGCACTCCTCTTTTTCGGCGTCGTCGCCACCCTGTTTGCCGGGTGGCGGGCCGGGCGCCGGATCCGATTTTTCCTTCACATCTTCCAGCTGGAGACCTACAAGCTTGACCGGTACGGGCGCTGGCTAAGCGACCACGTGTTGTCACTGATCGTCCGACCCTCCCATGGCGTGGGCGCCGCTGTGCTTGTTGGGGGAGGACTCGCCGCGTCGACCCTCGACCCCGGCTGGGTGGTACTGGTCGCACTACTCGTGTGGACGATTGCCTTCATTTCGTCGCGCCGCTACCGAAGCGATCAGGAGAAAAAGCCCCTCGCGTTCACGGCCCGCATGACGCGCCTTGCCATCCCTTCGGGCCTCCTGGCACTCCTCCCCGTCGTCTGCGGAGGGCTGTACGGATGGACGACCGGCCTCCCGACGGGCGCGCTGTGGTACCTCGGTGGTTTCCTCGTGGCTGACCTCGGGGCCCCCCTCTGGGTGGCCCTGGGCGCCGCCCTCATGCACCCCGTCGAAACGGCCATCCAGAAAGGCTTCAAACGACAGGCCCGGCGTCGGCTTCAGACCCGCTCGGACCTCTCCGTAGTGGGCATCACGGGCTCGTACGGCAAGACCAGCACCAAATTTATCGTCGCCGAGCTCCTCCGACAGAAGTACAACGTGTACGCCACGCCGAGCTCCTACAACACCCCCATGGGGCTCTGCCTCGCCGTCAACGAGCACCTAAAGCCCGAGCATCAGGTGCTCGTACTGGAGTATGGCATTCGATACCCCGGGGACATGGACGAGCTCTGCGACATTGCTGAACCGGACGCGTCGGTCGTAACCACGGTGGGGGTGGCCCACCTCGAAACGATGGGCACGCAGGACCAGATCGCGGCAGAGAAGGGCGTACTCGTTGAGCGCACGGCCCCGGACGGCCCCGCGGTCCTCAACGTGGACGACGAGCGCGTGGCCGCCATGACTGAACGCGCTCCCGGCCCAGTCTGGCGCGTTTCGACCGAGGAGCATCCCGACGCCGACATCACTGCCACCGACATCCAGCACGACACCAGCGGAACCGCCTTCGACGTGACGGACGACACGGGCACCACGGTGTCGTTCGAGACGCAACTGCTGGGCCGCCACAATGTGCTCAACGTGTTGCTGTCCGTGGCCGTGGGGCGCTCGATGGGCCTGCGGCTCCGCCAGATGGCCCACGCAGCCCGGCGCGTGGAGCCCATCGAGCACCGCCTCCAGCTTCGCAAACGGGGCGACGTGACGATCATCGACGATGCCTTCAACTCGAACCCTATCGGGGCCCGAAACGCCGTCGAGATTCTGAGCGAGATGGGCGACGGACAGCGTGTGATCGTGACGCCCGGGATGGTGGAGCTTGGCGACCGGCAGTGGACGGAAAACAAGAAGTTCGGGAGCTTCCTCGCCCAGCACGACCTTGACCTCGTGGTGCTCGTCGGGCAGGAACAGACGGCCCCGATCCAGGAGGGGCTCTTGGAAGCCGACTTTCCGAAGGAGCGACTGACGGTGGTCGCGTCCCTCACCGAGGCCCAGGACATTCTCAAGCGGCGGCTTGAACC
>CAYLMT010000099.1:0-7215 GCA_964384855.1 uncultured Salinivenus sp. | reverse complement strand
CCCTCGTTCCGCCCCGTGGCGATGTACCGGCCCAGTTGCAGGAGATCGTGCTCGTGCGCGGGGTTGGCCAGTGCCACCGATACGCGACGCGGGTCGTCGGGGTTGATGGCACGCTCGGCAGCCGACAGCACCTCCGGGACCTCCACCGCAAACTCGGGCGCTGGCGCCGTAAGCGCACCCCATCCCTGCTCGGCCCATTGCGCCCGAAACTCCGGCACGGCATGGTCGATCTCCACCCGACCCCGCCCCCAGGCGTAGTACCAGGCCAGGCTCGCGAGGACAAGGACGACGATGGCGATCTGGGCGAAGGGGCCCGAGTACAGGATGATGCCGAGGCAGGCGAGGGCGGCAAAGCCCTGCGCAAACGGAAAGCCGGGCGTGCGGTAGGAGGGCTCGTACCAGTCCGGCTGCGCCACACGCAGCGCGACGCATCCCACATTGAGCGCCGCGTAGCTGTAGAGCTGCAGCACGCTGGCAATCTTGGCGAGCTGCTCCAGACTTTCGATGAGCAGAAAGCTGAGGGCCAGCACGCCCGTCAGCAAAATGGCGCGGTGGGGTGTCAGAAGCGTCTCGTGGATGGAACTCAGCCAGTTGGGCACCATCCGGTCCCGTGCCATCGCCAGGTTGATGCGGGAGGAGGCCATGATGCTGGCGTTGGCCGACGACACCGTTGCCAGTAGTCCAGCGAAGATGATGGCGCCCGCGCCAATGGGGCCCGCGACCGTCCGGGCCGCCTGCGTGAGTGGATCCCGGACCTCGCCGATCGTTTGTTGCTCGAACATGCCGCCGATGACGAGCAGGATCACGACGTACAGGAGAGTTACAAGGGCCACCGACCCGATGAGCGTGCGCGGCAGGTTCTTGGCCGGATCCTTTATCTCTTCGGCCACGGCTGCGATTTTCACGAAGCCGAGGAAGGAGACGAACACGAGTGCCGTGGTCGATGCCACAGGCGCACCGCCGAAGGGAAAGAAGGGGGTGAAGTTGCTCCACTCAATATAGAAGGTCCCGACGCCGCAAAATGCGCCTAAGATGCCCATTAACGTGAGGACCACTATGACCTGCATCTGCCCGGACTCCTTCGCCCCATACACGTTGATGGCCGTCAGCAGAAGCCCCCCGCCGAACGCCCCCCAGAACGGGGTAAGTGGGAGGAACTGGGACAAGTACTCGCCGAGCCCGAAGAGGTAGAACGAGATGGCGAATGTGAGGCTCAGCCAGATGCCGACCCCGGAGATGGCGCCGAGGGCGGGGCCGAGCGAGCGGGACACGAAGTAGTAGTCGCCGCCGGACGTGGGCATGCCTGTCGCCAGCTCTGCGGCGCTGGCGGCCGTAATCATGCAGACGATGCCTGCCGCCAGGTACGAAAAGATGGCCGCTGGACCGGTGAGCTCAAGCGCCACCCCGGCCAAGAGAAAGATGCCGGCCCCAATCATGGTGCCGGCCCCAATCGTGAGTGCGTCCCAGAAGCCGAGTTCTCGGCGAAGATCATCTTGTGCCATATTGGTGGAGGGTATCCAGGAAAACTGCGAGGTCAGGGGGGGAACGACAACCTCCTCCCGGAGTGGTGGTCCAGAAGGAAGAGGCAACGTGCGGACGCAAAGCTGTGAACAATCCCCGTGTACCAGATCTCCCTAGGTGAGTTCATCCTTGTGGGCGACTAAGTAGGGGCTCCTAATTGAATCTATGGGATGTAGAAGGGCCTTTGCCAGGGAGGGAAGATCTTGGGGATCCTGCACAGGGAGACGGGCCAACGCCCGCTCGTCGTCGGCGATCTTCTCATCAGTCTGCCTCGTCCGTGTCGGCGGATGCCTCTTCCAGTTCAGGTCCCTCGCGTTCGGCCGTCTGATCGACCTCCGGGGTCCGATGCTCCTGGTCGCGGGTATCGGCGCCTGCTCCCACGAGGGCCACGAACCGTTCGCCCGGCCGTAGTTGAAACTGATCCACTTCGGAGACGATCTCCAGCGTGTCGTTTTCGTGGAGGATAAAGAGGGGAATGAGTGTCTCGTACTCATACTGGTCCGACAGATCGTCGTAGTTGTAGTATTCCTGGGCCTCGTTTCCGTCCTCGTCGGCCAGAGTGAGAACTTCGATCCGATCGCCGCGCTCGACGTGGGACTTGAGCGACTGGTAGCTGGTGTTTTCCCCGAAGAGGGGACGGCCCCGCAGGTGACCCGGCATGACACCTTCCCCTCCGTGGCGGCTGTCGGGCTGGGCCGCGAGTTGGTAGATGTCGGTCGACTCGAACACCTCGGAGAAATGGAGTGCCGTGAGCGATGCGACCTCGTCGTTTGGGATCGTAATGAGCAGGTGCCCGATGCCACTAAGGGTAATCTCATCCAGTACGTTTTCCGAGAGCGCGTTGCCCTGATGGGCGGACAGGCCCTCCTCGCGTGCGGCACGAACGTGGTCCGGGTTGTTGTCGAGGAGGGTGACGGAGTGGCCCAACTCCTGCACGTGCCGGGCCACCCTCCGCACCCAGGGTGCCGCGCCCACGAATAAGAGCCCGTTCGGATTGGGCTCGGCGAGGTCAAGCCACTGAGCGAGGGGGGAGAGCGTGAGTCCGTAGATGGCCACCGTCCCCACGATCACCGCAAAGATGACGGGCACCATGCCGTCGACTGCCTCCGGATAGATGGGCCGCAACTGGTACGCGAACAGGGAGGCCACGGCGGCGGCGACGATGCCGCGGGGGGCGAGCCACGACAGGAATGCCTTTTCTTCCCAGTCCAGGTTTGACCCCACGGAGGAAAGGAAGACGGCGAGGGGCCGCACGAGCACGACCAGGATACCCAAAAAGATGAGCACCCGGAGGTCAATATAGGTCAAGGCGCTCAGCTCCAGCCGGGCACTGAGAAGCACGAAGAGCGACCCGATGAGCAGGACCTGCAGGTTTTCTTTGAATTCGATAATGCGTTGGACGGACACGTAGGGCTGGTTGGCCAGGGCAATGCCCATGAGGGTCGTGGCTAGCAGGCCAGACTCGTGCTGGAGCACGTTTGCGACCACGAAGGCCACGACCACCACCATCAGCGTCACCGCATTCCGCAGGAAATCGGGCACCATGCGCCGTCGCAGGATCACCACGAGCAGAATGGTCGCGACCACACTGATGCCGAGGGCCACGAAGATTTCGAGCCCGAGGCCGATGGCCACGTGTTCGGCGGCGGCCGAGGTTCCGGCGCCCGCCCGCTGTGGGTCATTGAGTAGGAGCAGCGTTTCGAGCACTAGCACGGCCAGGATGGCCCCCACTGGGTCGATCGTGATGCCCTCCCACTTGGCAACGGTGTTGACGCGTCCTTTGGGCCGGACGTGGCGCAGGAGCGGGATGATGACGGTCGGCCCCGTCACCGTAAGGATGGCCCCGATGAGGATCGCGAGGCCGATCTCAAATTCGAGTATGTAGTACGCCGCGGTCGCCCCGAGGCCCCACGTAATGAGGACCCCAATCGTGATGAGGTTGAGGACCGTATTGCCCACCTCGCGCAACTCGGAGAGCCGAAGGCTCAGTCCGCCCTCGAACAGGATGATGCCAATGGAGAGGGAGACGAACGCAAACAGCCAGTCGCCGCGGAGGGACTGAGGGTCGAGCACGCCCAGCACTGGGCCGGCGAGAAAGCCCACTATGAGCAGGAGCAGGATGGAGGGCAGCCGAAATCGCCACGCGGCCCACTGGGCGCCGATGCCCAGCACGACGACGACGGTGATGTTAAGCAGAATGGATTCTGGCACGGCCGGAGAACGTCGGCGAGAAAAATGCGAACCCGGAGCGTCCGGGATAGAGAGTCTAATGAATCTTCCCCGGAGAGTCACAACCGGGCTCCTACCTCACCGGGACTCCAGGGAGAAACGGCTTCTCTCCATTGGAGACACCACGGAAGGGAAACCATCCTCATTACGGGCGAAGTGCACGCGTGTCTCGTCCCGCCCGTTCGGGGACTTCGGATAAGGGGGGAGATCGGGGCAAAGGACACAGAGCCTCCGAGGAAATTTCGCAGCGAACGGATGTGGAAGCGCTTGCGGTTCGGGGAGGTCCCCATTTTTATACATGTACCGTACTGCTTTTCACAGGCTGTCCCCCAGTTCCCCATGGAAGGTTCGAACTCGACCCCGAAGACGAACGCCCAGGCCGAATCGTCCCACGGCTTTTTCGGCGAGGTTAATCAGATGTTCGGCAAGGCCGCGGCCCAGACGGATCACCCGCGCGGCGTTCTCCACCAGATTCGGGCCTGCGACAACATCATCCGGTTCGAGTTTCCCATCAAGCGCGACGATGGCACCATTCAGGTCATCCGGGGCTACCGCGGCGAGCACAGCCACCACATGCAACCTACGAAGGGGGGCATCCGCTACGCGCCCAGCGTGAACGTGGACGAGGTGATGGCCCTCTCGGCGCTCATGAGCTACAAGTGCGCCATCGTGGACGTCCCGTTCGGCGGGGCAAAAGGGGGCGTATGCATTGACGCGCGCAACTACTCGACGACGGAGCTGGAGCGCATCACGCGCCGGTACACCTTCGAGCTCGCGCGAAAGGACTTTATTGGGCCCGGAACGGATGTGCCGGCGCCGGACTACGGCACGGGCGAGAGGGAGATGGCCTGGATTATGGACACATTCAACCAGATTGGTGACGAGGACCTCAACGCCCTGGCGTGTGTGACGGGCAAGCCCGTGGGGCAGGGGGGCGTCCGTGGCCGTACGGAGGCCACCGGACGCGGGGTCTACTACGGAATCCGGGAGGCGTGCCAATACGCCGAGGACATGAAGGAGCTTGGTCTAGAGCCCGGTCTGGAAGGAAAGAGCATCGTCATCCAGGGGCTGGGCAACGTCGGTTACCACGCTGCCAAAATTCTGGAGGACGAAGGCGGGGCCGACATTGTGGGAATCGCCGAGATCGAAGGAGCCATCTACGACCCGGATGGGCTTACCGTGGATGACGTCGTGGCCCATCGGGAGGAGACGGAAACCATCCTCAATTTCCCCGGCGCTGAAAACATCGAGACCTCCGCGGAGGCGCTCGAGCTTCCGTGCGATATTCTTATCCCGGCGGCACTGGAAGGGGTGATTACCGCCGACAACGCCCCGGACATTCAGGCGAGCATCGTCGCGGAAGCGGCCAACGGTCCTCTCACTTCGGAGGCTGACGCCATCCTCCAGGAGAAGGGTGCAGTGATTATTCCGGACGTCTACCTCAACGCGGGCGGTGTCACGGTGTCGTACTTCGAATGGCTCCGGAACCTCTCGCACATGCGACACGGGCGCATGAGCCGCCGTTTCGAGGAGCGAAACGCCGAGCGCATTCTCCGGGCCGTCGACGAGTTGACCGCAGAGGATTTCGACGGGGACCTTTTGGAATCCCTCATCGAGCGGGTCAGCTTCGGGGCCGGCGAGCGGGACCTCGTGAACTCGGGCCTCGAAGACACGATGACCCACGCCTACGACGAGATTCGGGCGATCCGCAAGAAGAAAGGCGTCGACATGCGGACGGCGGCCTTCGTGAGTGCAATCGACAAGATAGCGGGCTCCTACGAGCAGATGGGCATCTTTCCGTAACTTCATCTCCGTTTCTTTTCCCCGGTATGCAGAGGGAGGGGGGAGGGTTTGGTTGACAAGCGGTGGCGATCATGTTATCTTAACAAAAGCCCTTCCGCGATGGCCTCACAAACCCACGGGGGTCTTTGCCATGCACACGGTTCGGCGTCTTGTCGGTCTCGTCTTCGCAGTCGTTCTCATTGGCTCAACGGGGGCCTGGGCCCAGCTTCCATCCAACGAGTTGGAGGGCACGTGGAGGATGGTGTCCCAAGAGCTGGTCTACCCGGACTCTGTGATCGACCAGAGTGGCAGTTGGGGGGCCAACTTTAAAATTCTAAACTCGACTCACTTCGCCTGGGGCCGGGAGACGGAAGACGGCGAGACGGTGCTGGCGGGGGGCGGGCGCTACGAGTATTATCCGGCGCAGGACGTGTACATCGAGCACATCCAGTACCACTCGGATCCCTCGATGAATGGGGTGACGCTTCGGTTTGAGGCCCGGGTGGAAGGCGACACGTGGTACCACATCGGGGAGGTGGGCGACTACAAGCTCCGCGAGGTGTGGGAGCGGGTGGACCCGGAGCAGGTCCGGGCCGAGCTTCACAACGACACGAGGACGAATGAGGGACAGAGCGCCGGATCCGGCAATCCGTAGGGCAATGTACTATGCCGTCCGGGTGTGGGCGTGCTCCTCGAGGCGCGCGACAACGGGGTCCACGTCGTCAGTGAGGGTGAGGAGCTCCTCGTAGGGCGTTCCCTGGGCCAGGGTCTCCATGAGTGGATACACCGGTTTCGTCTCGGTCCAGTACGTCCGGTCGAGGAAGACCATGGGGCTGGCGGGGCCGAAGGTTTCGTAGTGATTCTGGGCCGCGTCCATGAACACTTCCTGGATGGTGCCGGCACTGCCGGGGGCGTACACGACGCCGTGCGTGGCGATGGCGAGCAGCCCATCCTCCCGGATGCTGTTGGCAAAGTACTTGGCCACGTGTGTGGAAAACAGGTTGGAGGGCTCGTGGCCGTAGAACCAGGTGGGGACGGCGAGGCTCTCGGCGCGGTCGGGATAGTGCTTCCGGACGTCGTAGGCGCGATCGAGATAGGCGGCGTCCTCGTAGTGCGGGGCCGCGGCTAGGCGGACGACGGCGTCGTCAAGTGCGTTGGACTCGTACGGGGCCAGGGCGGCGCCGAGATTGGCGGCCTCCATGGCGCCTGGGCCTCCGCCCGTAGCGACGAAAAAGCCGGCCCGTGTCAGTCGCCAGGCCAGCCGAGCGACCTGGTGGTAGAGGTCCGCGTCTCGTTCGAGTTGGTGACCGCCCATAATGCCGACCACCCTTCGCTCGGACCCCTCGTCGGGGGACAAAAGGTCGCGGAGGGCATTGTCGATGGCATGGTCGTGAATGCGGAACGCGAGGGCGTCCATCACGGGTGCGTCCCGTCCATCGTGTTTTCGAGACTTGAAGTACCGGTAGATGCGGGCGTCTCGGGTGTCCGTGCGCGTGTCGGGCTGCCCCGGTTCGTAGCCCTCCATAAGTTCGGCGGGGGTGTAAAGCGATGATCGGTAAGGACGGAAGGGCACCCTTACGAAGCCGGGAAAGATCGTCCCTCCGGTGTCGCGGACGTGCTGTTCGACGGTGTCGGAGAGCTCACAACCCAGAAAGCAGGCGTCTTCGGCCGACACGGAGGTCA
>CAYLMT010000098.1:3427-7311 GCA_964384855.1 uncultured Salinivenus sp. | reverse complement strand
TCGCTGCACGCCATCGCCACGCTCGTCTTCGACGACGTGGCCTACGAGAACGTGGTCGTCAACGGCCTCGTGCTCGATGAGGACGGTAACAAGATGTCGAAGTCCAAGGGCAACACCGTCGAGCCGTTTCGCGTCATCGACGACTACGGGGCCGACGTGGTGCGCTGGTTCATGATGAGCAACGCCCCGCCGTGGGAGAGCATCCGCTTCAGCGAGCGTGGACTGCGCGATCTGCGCCGCACCTTCTTTGGCACACTGGAGAACGTTTACCGCTTCTTTGCCACCTACGCCAACATCGACGGCTTTCAGTACCAGAACGAGCGCATGCCGGTGGAGGAGCGTCCGGAGCTGGACCAGTGGATTATCAGCCGTCTACACACGACCACGCAGACGGTCCAGGAGGCGCTCGATGAATACGACCCGACCACGGCCGCCCGGGCCGTCGAGGACTTCGTGGAGGAACTTTCGAACTGGCACCTGCGCCGCTCGCGGTCCCGATTCTGGGCGTCGAAGAAAGGCGAGCAAAATGGCCAAGTTGGGCAAGGTGGCACGGTTGCCGCTGCGAAAAAGGAGGCTGCGTACCAGACGATCTACGAGTGTCTGGAGGCCACGGCGAAGCTGATGAGCCCCATCGCGCCCTTCTTCGGTGAGTGGTTGTACCGCACGCTGACCGAGGTTACCGACGGCGAGGCCGACTCTGTGCACCTTGCCTCGTTCCCGAAACCCGACGAGGCCGACCGCAACGAGGCCCTGGAGCGCCGGATGGGCCTGGCCCGGACCATCGCCTCGACGACCCTCTCGCTCCGCAACCAGGCCGAAATCAACGTGCGACAGCCGCTGCCGCGTCTCCTCGTGGTTACCGGCACCGGCGTGCCGGAGGAAGAGGTCGAGAAGGTGAAAGACGTGATCCTCGACGAGGTCAACGTCAAGGAGATCGAGTACGTGGAGCATAGCAGCGAGGTCGTGAGCCGGTCGGCCAAGCCGGACTTCAGCCGCCTGGGTCCGCGTCTCGGCGACCTGGTAAAGGACGTGAACCAGAAGGTGCGTCAACTCGACGACGGGACGATCGACGAGTACGTACAGACCGGCGAACTCACGCTGACGGTCGACGGAGAAGAGGTTGAGCTTGGCCCCGACGACTTGATCATTCAGAGCGAGGGCATCGAAGGGTGGCTCGTGGAGCAGGAGGGCGACGTGACTGTGGCGCTCGACACCGAAATCACCCCCGATCTCCGCGCCGAGGGGCTCGCCCGTGAGGGCGTCAAGCGGATTCAGGATCTGCGCAAGGAGGCGGGCTTCGAGGTCACGGATCGCATTGCGGTGGCCTACGACGGTTCGGCCCAGATTGTCGACGCCCTGGTCGAGTACGGAGACTGGATCCGGAACGAGACCCTGGCCTTGGAGTTGCAGCCGTCCGATGAGCCGACCGGGGAGGCTGTCGAGACCTTTGAAGTCGACGACGAGCGGCTTACGATCGGGGTTCGTCGCGTCGAGGCCGACGAGGCACTGAATGCTTGAGTGTGCCCGGGCCGCTGCATGCCGGGGCGTGTATCCCGTACTACTCCCTTTGAGAGGCCAATTCTAAATGTCATGGCGAACGACGACTCACATTCCGAGGCGGAGTCGCCCGAGGCCCCGCTTCACGCACAGTCGGGCACGGACGAGGACGGAGAAGAGCGCAAAACTCCCTTCTCCGACGAGGAGTTGGAGCACTTCCGCGAACTGATCCTCCAGCGTCGGCGGGAGGCCAAGTCCGAGATCGAACAGATGCGCAAGCAGGTGGAGCAGGCCAAAGAGCAGGCCGACGACAACACCGCGTACGGCATCCACATGGCCGATGCAGGAACGGATGCCATGGAGCGGGAGAAGCTCCACCTCATGATTGCCCGCCAGCAAAAATACATCGGCTACCTCGACCGCGCCCTCGAACGGATCGACAACAAGACCTACGGCATCTGCCGCGTGACAGGAAAGCCGATCGCCAAGGAACGGCTGGAGGCCGTGCCCCACACCGAGATCTCGATCGAGGCAAAGCGGAAAGAAAATGCTGAGAAAGGAGCGGAGTAGGGGCGCTGTGTGGTCTTCGACGGACGGGCACTGTGAAAGGAGGCGTCTTCGTGTGGCCGGACAGCCCTGGAGCGTTGGGTCCGCGTGCCGGGGGGTGCAGGGGGGACGAGTCGAGAGATTTCCATCCCCCAGATCCACCTCCTGATTGATCACCGTCGAACGCGCAGGGCTGCGGCCCGCTCTCTCAACGCCTCTACGCAGACATGATCGACTACGTCTCTGGCACGCTCGTCGACAAGACTCCGGAGTCGGCCCTCGTAGATGTGAACGGGCTCGGCTACCGGGTCCACGTCCCCACCTCCACCTACGAGCGCCTCCCGGACACCGACGAGGAGGTCACCCTGCACACGTACCACTACCTCCGGGAGGACGACGAGTCGCTGTACGGATTCGCCACCAAGGCGGAGCGAACGGTGTTTGAAACCATGACCGGTGTATCGCGCGTGGGGCCGAAGCTGGCCCTGTCGGCCCTCTCGTCCATGAGCCCGTCTGAATTGCGCGACCACGTCATGGAGGGGGACAAGAGCCGCCTGACACAGATCTCTGGGGTTGGAAAAAAGACGGCCGATCGGCTCATCGTCGAGCTCCGCGACCCCCTTGCAGACCTGGACGTGCTCGAAGACACGTCGCCCCTTAGCGGCGGGTCGGACGCCCGGGCCGAGGCGCGAGCCGACGCCCTGGAGGCCCTCAGCGAACTGGGACTTAGCAAGGCCGACGCCGAGCGGGCCATCCGTCAGGTGCTGCGCGACAACGCCGGCATTCAGTCGGCCGACGAGCTCGTCCGGCGGGCCCTGAAGGCGGACCAAGAGTAGCGCGCCTCATCGTCCCTGACGAATTCCTGTTCCCCTTATGCCCGATGACCTTCGCCTTTTTGCACTCTCCGAGAGCCAAGCCTTTGGCGAGGCCATCGCCTCGGCACTCGACACGGAGCTCGATGCCCACCACGAGCAGACCTTCTCGGACGGGGAGCACGAGGTGCGCCCAGAGGTGAACGTGCGGGGGCGCGACACCTTCGTCGTTCAGTCGCTCTACGCGGACGACGCGTGGAGTGTAAACGACAAGCTGTGCCGCCTCCTCTTCATGCTCGGGGCCCTGCACGACGCCTCGGCCGAGCGCGTGACGGCGGTTATTCCGTACCTCTGCTACCAGCGCAAAGACCGCAAGACCCGTCCCCGCGGACCGGTCACCACCCGCTACGTGGCTGGATTGTTCGAGGCCGTGGGGGTCGACCGCGTCCTCACAATGGACGTACACAACCTTGCCGTTCTTCAGAATGCCTTCCGGGCGCCTACCGAGCATCTGTTGGGCCATCCCCTGTTTGTGCATCGACTGAAAGATGTGGTTGGGGATGAGGAGGTGGTCGTGGTGTCGCCGGACGAGGGGGGGGTGAAGCGAGCCGGAAAGTTTGCCGAGGGATTGGGGGCCGTCCTCGATCGCGAGGTGCCGACGGCGTTCGTTGAGAAGATGCGGAATGATGAAGAGGTGACGGGAGGGGCGCTGGTCGGATCGGTAGACGGGCGCATGGCCATTGTGGTGGACGACATGATCAGCACGGCGGGCACGATGAGTCAAGCCGTCGAGGCGTGTGTGGAGGAGGGGGCGAGGGCTGTGTACGCCGTGGCGACCCATGGCCTTTTCGTGGGACCGGCAAACGAACGACTGGCGGCGGCCCCGATGGATGCCCTCTTCGTCACCAACACCGTGGCGTCCCGGCTCACGGGTACGGCCGCCGAGCGCCTGCACATTTGCAACGCCGCTCCTCGATTCGCCGCTGCCATCCGGGCCGTTCACACAGAGACCTCCGTGAGCGCCCTGAA
>CAYLMT010000098.1:0-3327 GCA_964384855.1 uncultured Salinivenus sp. | reverse complement strand
CTATCAGCACTCAGGGGCTCGCTACTACAGGGGGCGAAGCTGCACGTGAATGAGGGAGTTCCCGCGGTCGAGGTGGTTGCGGGCGAATGCCCGGTACCAGCGCCAGCGGCCGTTTCCGGTCCGGAGACGCAAGAGCCATCGAGCCCGCTGTGTCCGGTGGCTTACCATGTGGGCAAGGTCCCGCATGACGCGGCGCAGGTTGCGGCCGTGGACGTGGGAAAAGAAACAGGGCTCCATTGTCTCGTCCGGCGCGTATTCGAGGGCACGCCGGGCGGGCTCGTTCGCGTGCCGAATGGTGCCGTCGCGGTCCAGCTGAAGCATTGGAATATGAGGAGCTTCCTTTCTTTCGGAAGCGCTTCCGATTTTGGGGCGAGGTGCACTAGAGACAGATTGTGAGGGCATAGTGGACATCGTGAGATGTCGGCGTTGACGAAGAATGGAGGGAGACGTGGCTACAGTGCTTTCGTCTCCCTCACAGCACAAACGAGGCACTTGGACGAGGAAAATGGCCCTCTCGTACGACGGAGCGAAGAAAGAAACGTGAGTCCGCTCCAACGAGAGAGTATCCTCTGTTTTCAGGTGTTACAGTATAGTGAAGAAGCCCTAAGCCTGTCAATGTGTTCTTTGGAAAATGCAAGGGGGTCGAATTCGCGGAAGAACGGGGCGAGATTTGGATGAGGTCCTCGGGCTGGTCGACGAGCAAAGGGGAGCGATCGGCCGAACCTGAAGACCTAGAGACCGGTTTGAAAGCCGCCCGTACTCGTCTCGTTCACTGGCATCGTTCTTTCGTAATGCGAACTGCGGACGCACTTGCCTCCCAACTCGATGGCCTCGTTCACCTCGACACCCAGCGCGCCGCAAACGGCATCGACCTGACCGTCGACGCCGTTTTCCGAACCATCGGGCACGGTCAGCTAGATTTTGGCGGTGGGGAGTTCCAGGCCGCGCCCTGCGAGCGGATCGAGCCGGTGCTCGACGCTCCGGAGGACGACTACGGGTGGTGGACGCTGGAGAAGGGCGCATACGTCGTTCAGTACAACGAATCCCTGCGCCTGGAGGAGGGGCAGCAGGCCATCGTGACCCCCCTGGAGCGCACGCTGCACGCCGGGGCGCACCACGGTGCGTGCGTTCTCGACGAGGGCCGAGACCCAATTGAAACGTTGCTCGTGGTGAGTCGGATGGGCTGCCGACTCAAAGAAAACTGTCGCGTTTCCCGTCTTGTGGTCCTCGATTGACCGTCTCGACGAATCCGTCTCCTTTCCCCCGCGCCCTTACATACACACGCCCGGATGCCCGAACTCCCCGACGCTGTCGTCTACGAGCGCCGCCTCGCCGACGCTGCCCTCGACCGCTCCATTGCCAGTACCACCGTTGTTGATCCACTCATCCTGGGCGACGGACTGGAACCGCATCGCTTCGACGAGGTGCTCCGCGGCCGGGCGCTAACGGACACGCATCGCCACGGCAAGCACGTCTTCGCCCGATACGGCGACGAAACGGGCTGGCTTGCGCTCCACTTTGGCATGACCGGACGCGTGCAGTACGTTCCAGATGGTGAGATGCCCGAATACGCGTACGTCCAGTTTCACTTTGAGGAGGGCGGGGCGCTGGCGTTTGAGTGTCCGCGCAAGTTTGCCCGCGTGCGGTTGATCGACACGCCCGAAGCGTTCGTCGAGGATAAGGGCCTTGGCCCCGACGCCCGCCGGGCCGACGGGGACACGTTTGTGAAGCTGTTCGCGTCTCGCCGTGGTACCATCAAGGGGCGGCTGCTGGATCAGAAGGTCGTGGCGGGGCTCGGCAACATCTACGCCGACGAGGCGCTCTATCAGGAAAGCATTCACCCACGCACCCCGGTGCCGGAGTTGACCGAGGAGGACCTGCGCGGCCTCCACCACGCCATTCAGGACGTTGTCGAGGCTGCAATCGCGGTCGACTCCGATCCCACGGCTCTCGATCCCGACCGCTTCATGCTGCCCCATCGGTACGGGGACGAGCGGTGCCCCACGACCGGGGTCCCGCTCGAAACGGAGCAGGTCTCGGGCCGCACCGCCTACTACTCGCCCGCCCGTCAACCCTCCCCCGCGTAGTTGTTTCTTCTATCTACGCCCGCCCCCCCCCCCACGCTCTCCACCCCCGCGCTCCTATACTCCCGTGTCTTCCATACACATCGGTACGTCTGGCTGGCAGCACGACACCTTTTCCGGCCGTTTCTACCCTGACGATCTGTCCCAGAGCGATCGCCTCTCATTTTATGCCGACACGTTCGGCACTGTCGAGGTCAACAACACCTTCTACCAAACTCCCGAGGCCGAGACACTCCGCGCGTGGCGACGGCAGACGCCCGACGGGTTCACCTTTACGGTGAAAGCCAATCAGTACATCACCCACTTCAAGAAGCTGAAGGATCCCGCAGAGCCCGTTCAGAATCTCTATGGGGCCGTGGAGCCCCTGGGGGAGGCGCTCGGGCCCATTCTCTTTCAGTGCCCGCCCAACTGGCATCAGAACCTCGATCGCCTTCACAATTTCCTGGAGGTTCTCGACGACGAGCACCGGCACGTCTTCGAGTTTCGGGATCCCACGTGGCTTAACGAAGACACGTACGACGCCCTTGCGGCCCACGACGCGGCGTTTTGCATCTACGACTTCGGCGGGCGGTCGACCCACCGCACGGTCATCACCGACTGGGTCTACGTGCGCCTGCACGGGACGGGCGAGGCGTACCACGGCCGCTACTCGGATGCCGAGCTCGACGACTGGGCCGACGCCCTCGCAGACTGGCAGACGGAGGGCCGCGACGTATACGTCTACTTCAACAACACGGCGGGGGAGGGTCACGCCCCCGTCGATGCCCAGCGACTCCAGACGCGGGTACAGGGCCGTTCACAGGGATGATTTCGGTGTGGCCCCTGATTTCGTTTGAGACACTCCGTCCCTCCACATGACGCTCCCTGAGCGCTTCCGCGAGGCTACGTTCGAGAGCTACGAGCCCCAGACGCCGAGTCAGGCGGAGGCACTTCGCGCTGCGCGCGAATTCGTAGGAGAGCTTCGTCGATCCCCGTCCTGGATCGAGCGTCTCAGACAACTCCTGGGAGCGACGGATGACCGGTTGCCGCAGGGACTGTATTTGGTGGGGCCGGCCGGAACGGGTAAGACGCACCTGCTGGGTGCAATGTATAACGCTCTTGTCCCCGAGGTACCCTGCGCCTTTCTGCATTCCAGCACGCTGTTTCGGCAAACCGAGCCGCCGGAGGCCTTTGCCCACCGGTTGGCCGGTCGATACGACGTCTGCTGTCTCGACGAGGTAGAGATCGACGACCCTGCAAACGA
>CAYLMT010000097.1:0-7401 GCA_964384855.1 uncultured Salinivenus sp. | reverse complement strand
CGCCGGCGTTCCCGCAGATGGTAGAGGTGTTCGGGATCTCCCGGGCGCAGGTCGGCTGGGTGGTGACGGCCTACTCCCTACCGGGCATTCTGAGCGCCCCGCTCGTGGGCATGGGGGCCGATCGTGTGGGGCGGAAGCGGGTGCTGGTGCCGACGCTGTTTGTCTTTGGGATCGCGGGAGGTGCGTGTGTACTGGCCCGTTCATTTCCGGTACTTCTGGGCCTGCGGGCCGTGCAGGGACTCGCCGCGGCACCGCTGGTGGGGCTCGCCATCACCATTATCGGCGACCGGTACGAAGGTACGGCCCGTGCGGCGGCCGTCGGCTACAACGCCACAGCTCTCAATGTTGGGACGGCCCTGTATCCGGCAATCGGCGGTGCGCTGGCGGCCCTCGCCTGGTACTGGCCCTTCGCGCTGCCGGTGTTAGCCCTGGGGGTGGGAACGGCAGTGGCAGTGTGGCTGGAGGCCCCGGCCGTCGACCGCGTTCGAGAGCTGCCCTCTTTTCGGGCCTACCTGCAGAGGGTTCGCGGCCGCCTGAATGACCGCCGAATCCTGGGGCTGCTCGCGGTGAACCTCGGCGTCTTCATTGTGCTTTTCGGGGCGTTCCTCACCTTCGTCCCCGAACTGCTCGATGCTCGTTTCGGGGCGTCGTCCGTCGTCGCGGGGTGGGTCCTCGCGGGAGCCTCCGTCTCGAGCGGGCTGGTGGCCACCCAGCTTGGGCGGCTCACGACGATCCTGTCGCCCCGCCGTCTCATCCAGGGATCGCTCTTCATTGACGCAACGGCGCTGGCGCTCATGCCCCTGGCGACGGGCCCGTGGGGCGTGGGAGCGGCGGCGTTGCTCTTTGGGGTTGCGCAGGGACTTAATCAGCCAGCCCTGCAGACGCGCCTCGCGGAGCTCTCGTCGGAGGCCTCCCGGGGCGTGATCTTGTCGTTGAACGGCATGGTCCTGCGTCTCGGGCAGGCCCTCGGGCCACTCCTGCTGGGTGGGGCCCTCGTTCTGGGAACGATCAACACGGTCTTCTACGCCGCCGCGGGCGGGGCCCTACTTGTGGGCGGTGCGGCGGTCGGTCTCCTGAAGGCCGACTAGAACTCCTCGCGCCCATAGCGTTGTGCGATCCCCTTCCCCATCCGAATGAGGGCCTGCCAGAAAATTTGCCGACCTGGAGGCTCCCCAAACGCCCTTATGTCGGTGCTGGCCGATGCATGCTGCGTTTCTATGCGGAAGTGCGCAACATGGGATGTCACTGGATCGTCTAGAGGGAGGTGGAATGGCGCTGTAACGGTTGCGAACGGAGATTCGTAAAGGAATAGGGTCAGCTCACAAATTTGTAGCCACCATGTCTCTCCCTTCGGGTCTTCGCCTTGCCCTTGTTGCACTGGTTCTCGTCGTCGGCCCAGCGACGGCCCAAGAGAAGCAGTACGGGTTGTCGGATTTTGATGTCACCGTCCACGTGCGGCCCGGTGGCGGCTTCGAGGTCGAGGAGTCGATCCAGTACGACTTTCAACAGGGCACCTTCTCCCGGGCCTACCGATCGGTCGTGCGGGAGGATGCGGGGTCCCTCCAAAACGTGGAGGTGACCAGTCCGGAGACGTCCGTCGACTCGGTCCATATTGGTGAGACGGACGGCGTGCGCCAGATTCGGTGGGCGTTTCCCAACCGCTCCGCCCCGACCCAGTTTGACGTTCGCTACGTTCTAGAGGAGGCCCTCTATGAGCGGGGCGACCGCAATGTCGTACAGCTCGACGTGATGGCCGACGGGGCCGTCGTCACTACCCGGGACGTGGACGTGCGGATTGCCCTGCCACCGGCCTTCGACCTACGGCCGGACCAAATTGCGCTTGACCCGGAAACTGGGACGGTGCGACGGGAGGCCGGACAGATGGTGGCTTCGTTCCAACGGGATCTCGTGGAAGAGGGCGATGACTTCTCGGTCGAGGTGTCGTTTCCCAAGCAGGTGGCCGGCGAGTATCTCCCGACGACGGCCCAGATCCTGTTCGGGCTGTCTCTCCTACTCCTGGGAGGCGGGGTGGGCGGCGTGGCCGCGTGGACCTGGCGCGGCCCGCGTCCCGAGGTAACGGCCCGACGCCCGCCCGCCGACCTTGACCTGCCGGCGGCCGTGGCGTTGCTGCAAAATCAGGACGGACAGGCATTTCTCGCGACGTTATTCGATCTCGCCCGGCGGGGTCACGTCACGCTCCGGCATGACCGGGAGGATCAACTCATTGGCTCCACCGACGTGGTGCACCTGGACGTGCATTCCGATTCCACCGACCTCTCGGACTTCGAGCGTCGGTTCGTCGAAGAGCTTCGCGAATATGAGACCCTCGACGACTTCTGGTCGGACACCCGGTCGTTCCGGCGCGCCGCCATGAGCGACGTTCGGGACACGTTGTTCGAGCGCCAATGGTTAAAAGACCACACGATGCGCTCTGGGTTGCTTCTGGGAGGGGCCGTCGTCGCGTTGATTGGTGGATTCGTTGCGGTCATCACCGGGGACAGTGCCCTTCGCCTCTACCTCCTCTTCGGGGGATTCGGTGTGAGCCTTGGGGGCTTCATCGCTGCGATGCGTCGCTACACGTGGACGGAGGCGGGGGCGCGACGGGCCATGGCGCTCCGCTCGTACCTCGACCACGAGAAATCAGAGATCGAGCGGTTGCGGGCGACGAGCCCGGCCCGGGCCGCCGAACGACTCGTGGACGCGCTTCCGTGGCTTCTTCTCCACGACGAGGTGTCAAAGTCCTGGATTGAGGAGACGAAAGAGGCGCTCGACGAGGCAGGCGAGGTGCCGGAGCTGCCGGACGGGTTCGTGAGTCTCGTGGGGACGGAGGAGACGGCGAGCGCACCTGTTGCGGCTTTTTTGCCCGTGGTGACTGTGATGGGTGCGGTAGAATCGTCGTCGGCCGGAGCGGCGGGTGCAGCCGGGGCTGCGGGCGCGGCCGGAGGGGGTGGCGCCGGCGCGGCAGGAGCGGCTTAACCGGGGGCGTACGGTGGTTGTCCGGAGTCAGTCGTCCAGGGTCAGCACCGTCCGGGCCTCGTCGGCGTGGTCGGCGGGCACCTTCACCTGTACGCCGCCCTCCGTGGCGTCAAACATCGTGTTGAGTCCGGACTGGTCGGTATTGGCCAGCATGCAGGGAATGCCCGCATCTTCAAGCTGCGTCTGAGCGAGCTGGGCATCGCCCTGGGAGTCGTAGCGGGCGACAGTGACGAGGTGAGAATCCGACACGGCGCATGCGACAATCTGAAGAGGGCGGAGAGATGAGCGTTCTAATCTGCCATCCACGTCTTCGCCAGCGCCTCCGGATCGGGGGTCTCGTCGCCTGCGGTGAGGCTGCGGGCCACGTACTTTCCGATCACGTCGAACTCCAGATTCACTGCCCTCCCCTCCGTCCATGCGGTCGAGACGGTCGTGATCTCACGGGTATGTGGAATGATGGCTACGGTAAGCGTGTCGTTGTCGAGGCGGGCCACCGTGAGGCTAATGCCGTCCACGGCGATGGAACCGACGGGGATCAAATAGGCGGCGTACTGCGGGTCGAACTGAATCGTATAGAGCCAGTCTGTTTCTTCTCGCACGACGTTCGTGATGGTACCGGTGGCGTCGACGTGCCCCTGCACGAAATGACCGTCGAGCCGGTCGCCGGCCTGCAGGGCGCGCTCGAGATTGACCGAGGTGCCCACGTCCAGAGCGTCGAACGTCGTCTTGCGTAGGGTTTCCTCGATGCTGTCGACCGCGAAGGAGGAAGCGTCGGTATCGACCTCGACGACCGTCTGGCACGCGCCGTTAATCGACACACTCTCGTTGACCTGTAAGTCGGGGGCCAGGTCGGCCTCGATGGTGAGCCGCTTTCCCCCACCGAGGTCGTCGACTCGGGCGACGGTGCCGACTTCCTCAATGATACCGGTAAACACGGTTGTAGCGTTTGAGCGTGTGGGGGATAGGAGGTTGTTTACCCCGACGTCAAGAGTGTGGTTCGGGGATAGGTCCCTGCCGTCAATTGGAGTCGGGAAGGTCAATCTCCTGCTGAAGGGACTGCCAGCGTTCCTGAATCCGGTCGAGGCGGGTGCGCAGCGTCTCGAAGCGGGAAAAAGCGTCTTCCCCAAGTGCCTGATCCGCCGAGCCAGTCATCCAGGAGAGGTAGCCGAGCTGATCGATCAGCATCGGCGGCTGGTAGCTGCCCTGTTCTGATGTCACGAGTTCGCCGTGCAGGGCATCGAGGCGGTCGAGCAGCGGCTGGGCCTCGCTTTCCGGCATCTTCCCGGCGTCGCGTGTCTCCTGCACCGCCGTCCGCACCGAGTCGATGGCATGGGCCATGGCCTCGGCCTCCTCCACGGCAGCCTGCAGCCGGCGGTTGAAGAACGTTTGCTCTTCGAGGTCGGCTCGCGTCGTCCTCGTCTCCTTCAGACGCGGGTCCATCTTGATCTCGAATGAGCGGGTCTCCGACCAGTCACCCACCGACAGTCGCACCTTGTAGGTGCCGGGCACGACCAGTGGACCACTCCCGTCGGCGGGCGGTTGCGGGCCGGGCTCACGGAGGTCCCATCGGAATCGGTTGTGGCCGGTGTGCACCGTAAAGGTGTCGATGCTACTGGGACGAACCGGCGGCGCACCCATCGTTTGTTCGGCGGACGAAGACGCCGCGTCACTCTCGTTTTCAGTAGTGCCCACAAAGCGGCGCACGAGGTCGCTTTCTTGTGTGAGGACATCGAGCGTGACGGGCGTGTCCGCAGTCCCCGACAGCACAAAGTCAATGTCGGCGCCAGGGTCCGGGTACTCCGGTGTGCTGGGACCGCCAGGACCGTCGTGCTCGGTGCCACCGTCGTACCGCATTCGGTAGGTGTCCTTCGGGGCGAAGAGATGGACGTTGCCCTCGGCCACCTGTGCGTCCATCTGATAGAGTGGTGTCAGGTTGTCGAGTACCCAGAAGCTGCGGCCCATCGTCGACAGCGCCAGATCTTTTCGCTGGACGCGGATGTCGGTGACAGGGGTGTTCGGAAGGTCGCGCTGGAGCGGCTGCCAGCGTTGTCCGGCATTGAAGGACACGAAGAGCCCGAAGTCGGTGCCCGCGTACAGCAGCCCTTCACGGTTCGGGTCCTCCCGAACGGTCCGCACCGGATAATCGGAGGGAATGCCGTCCGTACTGCGGGTCCAGGTCTCGCCATAGTCGGTCGTGCGGTAGATGTAGGGGGCAAAGTCCTTTAGGAGCCGCCGCTGAATGGCAACCGTGGCGGTGCCCGGCTCGTGGGGGGACGGGGAAATGGCGTCCACTCGGCCGTTGGGCGGCACGTCGGGCGGCGTCACGTTCGTCCACGTGTCTCCACCGTCGCGGGTCACGTGGACGGGCCCGTCGTTCGCCCCCGCCCAGATCACCTCCGGATCGTGGGGCGACACCTGCACGGCGTAGAGGGTGCTAAAGTGCTCTTCGCCCGTGATGTCGTTAGTGATGGGCCCACCGGAGCGCACCTGGTACTCGTCCTTGAACGCCGTGAGATCCGGGCTGATGCGGGTCCAATGCACGCCCCCGTCGGTCGTCTTGTGGACGTACTGCGAAGCATGATAGACAACGCTGGAGTCATGGGGGGAGACCTCAATGGGCACCACGCGCTGGAAGCGCCACTTTAGCTTCGCCGGGTTGCGGCCGTACATGTACTGTGCACCGACCCAGTACTGCTGGTCCTGACCTGTCTCGAAATTGAAGCGCGAGAAGCGACCCTTGCAGTTTGAGAAGACAATCGGAGTGTTCGGTTGAGGCACGGCGGGTCCTGTCTCGCAGCCCCCCACGGCCTTCCACCATCCCTCCGGGCCGGCGGGCGCTGATTCGGCCGGCGGCAGGCTGGGCACGCCGATCGTCGAGTTGTCTTGCTGCCCCGCATAGAGCCAATAGGGCACCCGCTCGTCGGTATTGACCTGATAGAGCTCCGCCGTCGGCTGGTTGTGCTGGGTCGACCACGTCTTCCCGCCGTTCAGTGAGACCGTAGCCCCGCCATCGTTGCCCTGAATCCGGATCTCTGGCCGCTCCGGGTTGATCCACAAGTCGTGCACGTCCACGTGGGGCACGTCTTTCGTCTCAAAGTTCTCCCCTCCATCATCCGACACCCAGTACTGCACGTTGCCCACGAAAATCTTGTCGGGATCCTCGGGATGGGCGAAGATATGGGTGAAGTAGAAGGGGCGACTCATGATGTCCGCCTTGTCGCTCACCTGTCGCCAGCTCGCCCCCGCATCGTCGGAGCGGTAGAGGCCCTGCTGGTCGCCGGGGGCCTCCACGAGCGCGTAGATGCGATCCGGCGCGGCGGGCGTGACGGCCACATCGATTTTGCCGACGAGGCCGGTGGGTAGGCCGTTCGTAAGTTTGGTCCACGTGTCGCCCCCGTCGGTCGACTTGTAGAGGCCATCGCCGTTGTCGCCGCCGCTGATGATGGTCCACGGCTTGCGCTCGGCCCGCCACATCGTCGCGTAGATGACGTCGGGGTTGTCCGGGTGGAACGCCAGGTCGACGGCCCCGGTCGAGTCAGACGCATAGAGGACCTTTTCCCACGTCTCCCCACCGTTGGTAGAGCGGAAGACGCCCCGCTGCTCGTTTTTGCCGAAGGGGTGTCCGAGTGCGGCGACAAACACGCGGTCCGGGTTGTCGGGATGGGCTTTGATGTCGCCAATCTGCCCGGCGTTTTCGAGCCCGATAAACTGCCACGAATCCCCGGCGTCGGTCGACTTGTAGACGCCCCGGCCGGTCGTCACGTTGGCCCGGATGCCCTCCGATCCCGTGCCGGCGTAGACGATGCTCGTATCGGAGTTCGGCACTTCCAGGGCACCAATCGCGGTGCTCTTGAACCCTTCTCCATCGGTCAGGTTGGTCCACGTTTCGCCGTAGTCGGTCGTCTTCCACACGCCCCCGGCGCCGGCGGCGCCCATGTAAAAGGTGTGCGGGTGGGCCGGATGTCCCTCTACGGCCGTCACGCGCCCACCCCGTGTGGGCCCGACCATCCGAAAGTCGAGGTCCCGGTAGAGGGAAGTGTCGACGGAGGGAAGACCGGGGGTCGGCTGGGCGAACAGGGAGGTGGAGGTACCGAGGCCGATGAGTAGGGCAGCGACGAGGAGAGGGGTGTAGCGGTCGATCATTAGGTGAGGACGCTGTGCAGGACGAGCATGGACACTGCACGGCACCGGGGCGAGCGTCCATCTGTTCCACGGCATGGTGTCGCCAAATTTTCGTCCCATTCCTCCTCGTCTCCGGAGTCGGGATCGGCTAAAACAGGTCCTCAAGTATCACTGTGAAGTCGTCCAACAGTGGCGAGGTGACGTGTCCCTCGTCGACCGCCCGGGCGTGCTGGCGGAAGCCATCCTCCGTATTCCGGTAGACCTCCACGGTCTGGGTGTCCGGATCCACGATCCAGTACTCAC
>CAYLMT010000096.1:0-7401 GCA_964384855.1 uncultured Salinivenus sp. | reverse complement strand
CCCATGCCCGCTCCGAACCGGCGCTCCTTCCTGAAGACCTCCGCCGCCCTTGCCCTCGGCACCACCCTCCCCATGTGGGGCTGTGCCTCGGAGGGCGAATCCGACGCCGCCCAGCGGGAAGGCACCGCGGGAAACGGTCCTCTCTACCGAATTTCCCTCGCACAATGGTCGCTACATCGGGCCCTGTTCGACGGTGACCTCAACAACCTCGACTTCGCCCGTACGGCTCGAGAAGAGTTTGACATTGGGGCCGTCGAGTACGTCAATCAATTCTTTATGGACCGGGCGACGGAACGGGAGTACCTTCAGAAAATGAAGACGCGCGCCGAGGATGCGGGCGTGCAGAGCTTGCTCATCATGTGCGATGGGGAAGGCGCCCTCGGGCATCCGGACTCGGCGAAGCGAACGACCGCCGTGGAAAACCACCGCAAATGGGTCGAGGCTGCCGCCTTCCTCGGGTGCCACTCTATTCGCGTGAACGCCCAGACAATGGGAGACGGTTCACCCGCCGAGCAGCGGCAACGAGCGGCAGACGGGCTCCGTCGCCTCACCGAGTTTGCCGCCGAACGGGACATCAACGTGCTCGTCGAAAATCACGGGGGCCTCTCCTCCAACGGCGAGTGGCTTGCCGGCGTGATGAAGGCGGTGGACCACCAGCGCTGTGGCACGCTCCCGGACTTTGGCAACTGGCAGATTCGCGAGGGGGAGTCGTATGACCCGTATGAGGGGGTTCGTGAACTGATGCCCTACGCGAAGGCCATCAGCGCGAAGTCGTACGTCTTCAACGACCAGGGGCAGGAAGCGAACCTCGACTATACAAAGCTGATGAGCATCGTCCTGGACGCTGGGTACCGGGGACACGTGGGAATCGAGTACGAAGGCGACGATCTTAGCGAACGGGAGGGCATCCAGGCGACGAAGCAGCTTCTCGTTGACGTCCGCTCCCAGCTCAAAAGTGAGTATAGCTAGGCCGTAGTGCGCGGAGGCGGAGTCGTTTTCCATTCCGCTCGTGCCAACCCAGAGACGCCTCTTCGAGTCGCACGCAGCGGATCCACGAGCCCCTAGCCGATTTCGGTTCCTTTCTATGTCTCCGCTTGCCCTCACGGGCCTCGTCCTGTTCGCCGTCGCGACCCTGCTGGTCCTGGTCCTGTACGTGCGGCTGCACGCGTTCGTCGCCCTGCTCCTCACGAGCCTCGTCACCGCCCTGCTCGGGGGCATTCCCCTGTCCGAGATTGCCGGAGTGATCGAGACCGGCATGGGAGACACCCTCGGCTACATCGCCACTGTCATTGGACTGGGAGCGATGGTGGGGGAGATGCTTCGACAGTCCGGCGGAGCCGAGGAGATTGCGACCACCCTTCTTCACGCTTTCGGCCACGACCGCACCCCGTGGGCCCTCAGCCTGACGGGCCTCCTGGTCGCGATTCCTGTCTTCTTCGACGTCGCCCTCATCCTGTTCATCCCGCTCGTCTATACCCTGACCGAACGCACGGGGCGGTCGCTCCTCTACTACGCCATTCCCCTCCTGGCGGGCATCGCGGTGGCCCACAGCTTCATTCCGCCGACGCCCGGCCCGGTGGCCGTCGCAGGCCTCCTGGGGGCCGACCTCGGATGGGTAATTCTCTTCGGTCTCCTCGCCGGTGGGCCCGCCATCCTTCTCGGCGGCGTCTTCTTTGGACGCTACATCGCCGGCCGGATTCACCTCGACGTGCCAGACGTGATGCGGGAAGAGGACGACCTGGACCTGGACGTAATGCCGCCCTCCTTCGTACAGGCCCTGTCCGTCATCGCTCTGCCACTCGTCCTTATCCTGATCGGCACCCTGTCGGAGGTCGCGCTGGCCGAAGGCACCCCGACCCGGCAGATCCTGGAGTTGGTGGGCCACCCGTTCACGGCCCTTGCGGCTGCGGTCCTCCTCGCCTTTTACGTCCTTGGCGTGCGGGGCGGCATGTCGATGGACGCGGTGCAGGCGGTGGCGACGAAAGCCCTGGAGCCGGTGGGGCTCATTATCCTGGTGACGGGTGCGGGTGGGGTGCTGGGCAACGTGCTCGTGGAAACCGGCGTGGGCGATGCATTGGCCGAGGCCATGGCAGCCTCCAACCTCCCCGTCGTGCTCCTGGCGTTCCTGATCGCGGTGGTCGTGCGCGTGTCGCAGGGCTCGGCGACGGTCTCGATGGTAACGGCGGCGGGCCTCGTGGCCCCGGTGATCGAGGCCGGGGACTACACGGATCCCATGATCGGGCTGGTCACCATCTCGATCGCCGCGGGGGCCACGGTGCTTTCGCACGTCAATGACTCGGGCTTCTGGCTCGTGAGCCGCTTCCTGGGAATGGACGAGGACCAAACCCTCCGGTCGTGGACGGTCATGGAGACGATTGTGGGCACCGTCGGCTTCCTCGTCGTCCTGGGCATTAGCGCCCTATTGTGAGGGGGCAACGCCCTCCGGAAGCGCCTGACAGATCGTTCGGACGATGACCTCGGGGGGCGCGTCGACGTTTACAATGAGGGCGTCGTCCGGGCTCGGCTCCTCCAGGGTCTCGAACTGACTCTCAAGGAGTTCGGCGTCGAAGAAGTGGTCGGAGCGTGCCTCCAGGCGACGGCGAATCAACTCGTACGACCCCCGGAGATAAACGAGGCAGGCGTCGCCGATGCCTTCCAGCAGCTCGTCACGGTAGGACGCCTTGAGGGCCGAGCAGGTAACGACGGCCGGGGCGTCGTTGGCCAGTCGCTCCCGGATGTACGTGCGTAGCGAGCGCAGCCAAGGCCACCGGTCGGCATCGGTGAGTGGCTCCCCACGCTCCATCTTCTTCACATTCGCCTCGGGGTGAAAGTCGTCCGCGTCCGCAAAGTCCCAGCCAAGGGCCTCGGCCAGCTTCGTACCGACGGTGGTCTTCCCGGCACCGGAGACACCCATCAGAACGATGACCACGGACCTCGACTGCTTTCTGAGCAATGATCGAACAGACGGGACGCGCTCATTCCCCCTCGCTACGCCGCCGGATCCTGGTAGAGCGTTTCGGGATCGACGTCAGCGAGGTCCACGAGCAGTTCCGCGAGGTGGCCCGTCACCTCATCCAGATAGGCCGCCCCCTTCTCGGCGGTGGCGGCCTGGGGGTCGCCCACACCGGTGTCGTCGGTCACCCGGCGCCACTCGCGCTCGGCCCACGCCCAGTCGGAGCGGAGGGCATCGATGGAAAAGACACGGGCGGTGCCCGGCCCGGCCTCGTCGAGGGGCCGGACGAGTTCCGGGGCAATGTGGAGCATTGCACTCGTCTCCATCTCACCCGCGTGGTCGCCGGGCACCTCGAAATAGGCCTCCTGGTCCCCAATCTCGTACCAGTTCGCCAGTGCGATGAACAATTCATCGTGGTCCGCCTGCACCTCCCGAATCAGGGACGTAAGAGCATTGCCGCCGTGGCCATTGAGGACGAGCAGCTTGGGGATCTCTTGCGCGACAAGCGACTCGGCCACGTCCGCGAGCACGGCCCGCTGCGTGCTCGGTCGCATGTGGACGACGCCCGCAATGCCGAGGTGCCCCGTGTTGACCCCGAACGGCACCGTCGGCAAGACGAGCGGACGAGCGCCCTGCTCCCAGGCCCGGCGCCCTGCCTCCGCAGCAATGTACTCGCACTGAATGGTGTCGGTGGCGTACGGAAGGTGGCGATTGTGGGCCTCCGTGGAGCCCCATGGCAGGACGGCCACCTCGTACTCAATCTCCTGAACGGTCTTCCAGGTGGTCTCGGCGAGTAGATACGGAGGCGCGTCGGCCATTGGCCCGGGACACAAGACGGGATAAGCACAAGAAGCATTGAGACGTGATTTTTAGGTCCGGGGCGACCTTGATGATCCGACCCGTTTTCAACGAGTCCCCGACCGTCGCCCCGAGTCCAAGCCTCCACGCCGCCGGCCACGAGGTAGCCTTCGACAGCCCCACTGCTACGGCGCGAAACTTTCGTCGGTTGAGATTGGTGGGAGGACGTACGATTTTTCAAGGCACGACGCGCACCGACCGACGTCTCGCCGCCTAGAATTCCCACCTGTCCGCCCGTACGGAGCCTCTTACGTGGAAGCGGTTTTTACACCCCGGCCCCGGAGTGCCGACCGTCGAATCGCCCTTGTCTCTCCTCACGCCCCTAGTTCCATGAGCACTTCTGAAGGCATTGATCGCCGAGAAGCACTGCGCCGTGTCGGCGTCCTGCTCGGCGGCCTCGTGTCCGCCCCCACCGCCGCCGGCGTGCTTAGCGGTTGCGAGCGCACGACCGGCGCCGACTGGACCCCGGAGACCCTCACGGCGGCGCAAAACGAGATGGTCGACACCATTGCCGAAATCATCATTCCGGCCACCGACACCCCGGGGGCCCGCGCCGCGAACGTAAACCGCTTCGTGGATGCCATGCTCACGGGGAGCTATCCGCCGACAACCCGCGACCGCTTCCTCGCCGGTCTCAAGGAGACCAACGCCCGCTGCCAGGACGCATACGGCAGCGCCTTCGTGGAGTGCTCCCCCGAGGAACAGCGGGCACTCGTCGGCGAGCTCGACGACGAAACCTTCGGACCGGACGCCTCGGCCTCTGACCGGGAGAATCCCCCGTTCTTCCGCATGATGAAGGAGCTGACCCTCGTGGGCTACTACACCTCAGAAATTGGCGCGAGCCAGGAACTGAAGACCAACGTCGTCCCCGGCCGCTACGACGGCGACGTGCCATACGACGAGATCGGCCGCGCCTGGGCCTAGCGGCGCAACCGTCTTTCCCACCTATTTTCTACCGACCTCTCCCCAACATGGACGCTCCCAACATCGCCCCGCAGCGCAAGACGTACGACGCCATCGTCGTTGGATCCGGCATTACGGGGGGCTGGGCCGCCAAGGAGTTTACCGAGAAGGGCCTCGATACGCTCGTCCTGGAGCGCGGCCGCGACGTGACCCACGGCGAGGACTACATCACCGAGCACAAGCCGTCCTGGGAGATGGACTTCCACGGACAGGGCAGCGAGCAGGAATTCCAGAAGCACTACCCGCGGCAGTCCATGGCGGGGCCGTTCAATGCGTACAACAAGCACTTTTTCGTCAAGGACAGCAAGTACCCGTACGCGTTCGACGACGAGGAGCCCTTCCTGTGGGTGCGGGGCTATCACCTCGGCGGACGGTCCATTACGTGGGGACGGCAGTGCTACCGCTGGAGCGACCTGGACTTTACGGCCAACGCCCGCGAGGGCGTCGCCGTCGACTGGCCCATCCGGTACGACGACATCGCCCCCTGGTACGACTATGTAGAGAAATTCGTCGGCATCAGCGGACAGGAGGAGGGCCTTCCCCAGCTCCCGGATGGTCAGTTCCTGCCTCCCATGGAGATGAACGCGGGGGAGAAGCAAGTCAAAGCCGCGCTCGAGAGCGCCTATGACGACCGCATGATGACGATCGGACGGGCCGCGGTGCTCACCGAGGGCCTCCCGGACCAAAACCGACAGGCCTGCCACTACTGCGGGCCCTGCTCTCGGGGCTGCACCGCCGGCGCCTACTTTTCCAGCCTGAGCTCGACCCTCCCCGCCGCCCGTGCAACGGGCAACATGACCCTCGAGTGCGACAGCATCGTCCACAGCGTCAACTACGACGCAGAGACCGGGCGTGCCTCCGGGGTCCGTGTCATCGACCGCAAGACGAAAGAGACGCGGGAGTACGAGGGCCGCGTCGTGTTTCTCTGTGCTTCCGCCCTCGGCTCCACGAAGATTCTTCTGAACTCGACCTCGTCCCGATTCCCGAACGGGCTGGCCAATTCGAGCGGCATGCTCGGCCACGCCATTATGGACCACCACTTCAAGGTGGGCGCTTCGGGAGCCCTCCCGGGCCTGGAAGACCGGTACTACTACGGGAATCGCCCGAACGGCATCTACGTCCCCCGCTTCCGCAACCTCTCCGGCCAGGACAGCGACGTCGACTTCCTCCGCGGCTACGGCTACCAGGGAGGGGCGTACCGCGAGGGCTGGACCCGCGCCCTCAGCGAAGAGGGATTCGGCGCGAGCCTGAAGCACAAGCTCCGCGACCCCGGCCCGTGGCGCATGAACTTCTACGGGTTTGGCGAAATGATGCCGGACGCCGACAATTACGTCGAGCTTGACGACGAAGAGACCGACGAGTGGGGCATTCCGATCCTCCGCACCCACGTGTCACTGTCCGAAAACGCGGAGGCGATGCGGGAGGACATGAAGGCCCAGGCGGCCGAGATGCTGGAGGCGGCAGGTGCCACGGAGGTCGAGACGTACGACCAGCGCTACTGGCCGGGCGAGGGCATCCACGAGATGGGCGGGGCCCGCATGGGCCGCGATCCGGACACTTCGGTGCTCAACGCTCACAACCAGGCCCACGACGTGCCCAACCTGTTCGTCACCGACGGCGCCTGCATGACCTCGGCCTCCTGCCAGAACCCCTCCATCACGTACATGGCCCTCACGGCCCGGGCGGTCAACTACGCCGTCGAGGAGATGAAACGGGACAACCTCTGAGGACCCGGTCGTCTCCGGCGAACGAGACGGCGAAACGGAGCTCGGAGGCCGCTCAATGCCCGCTGAGACCGCCCGTCGGTGTGGACCTCGTCCTTCGGGTCTCTTTTCTTGGGAAGAGGGGCATCGCCCCCTAGTACAGTCTCCTCAATTGGTTGGCCCATCCTCCCCCCCTACGCCCATGTCTCTGTCAACACGCCTCGCCCTCGGACTCGGCCTCCTGCTGCTGGGAACGGCCCTGTGCCTGCCCGACGCGAAAGCCCAGACCCTTGAGGACACGTCGGTCCTGGTCTTTTCCAAAACGAACGGCTACCGCCACGCCGCCATCCCGAACGGCATTCAAATGATTCGGGAGCTGGGGCAAACGCACGGGTTTGAGGTAATGGCGACGGAGGACAGCACGGTCTTCCGGCCCGATCGTCTCTCGGCTTTCGACGTGGTCGTCTTTCTCAACACCTCTGGCAATATTGTCGATCCGGCAGGTCAGAACGCCTTCCGGGACTTCATTCGGGGTGGCGGCGGATACGTGGGCATCCACTCGGCCTCGGCGGGCGAATACGACTGGGACTGGTACGGGCGCCTCGTGGGCGCCTTCTTCGACGATCATCCAGAGATCCAGCGGGCCGCTGTCCATGTCGAACGGCCGAACCATCCGTCCACCGACATGCTTCCTCCCGAGTGGGAGCGACGAGACGAGTGGTACAACTTCCGCTCCAATCCGCGCGACTCGGTGCAGGTGCTTCTCACCCTCGACGAATCGACGTACCAGGGTGGAACGATGGGGACTGACCATCCCATCGCGTGGTACCACGAGTTCAATGGAGGACGATCCTGGTACACCGCTCTTGGCCACACGAAGGCGTCCTACGACTCCTCCCTCTACCGGCAGCACGTGCTCGGTGG
>CAYLMT010000095.1:0-7472 GCA_964384855.1 uncultured Salinivenus sp. | reverse complement strand
CCATGGTCCCGTCCGGTCCCTTCAGGACCTCAAATCCGTGGAAGGCCACCGCGTACTCCCGATCCCCGAGGGTGGTGGAGTCGCCCTCGGCCAGTTGAAATTCACCACCAGGCGGACCGTCGTCCTGCGCAATCCCGGTCGCCTCCTTGGGTGTCACAGCAACGAAGAGGTCCTTTTCCCAGAACGCCTTTACGTCCGGGTGCTTAAACCACTGGTCGTTGCTTCCCTGGTACGCGACGGGCGTGAAGGTGTGGGTGCGTCCCTGCGGGTCGCGCATGTCGAGGATGTACTGGCCGCGGCCCCGGTCGGTCGTCGTCTTGCCCTCGTAGGTAATCTGGTACCCATTCACGATGCGCGTCTGGCCCTTCGCGACCACGAAGTTTTCGCGCGGCATCTGATCCTCATCCGCAGCCGTCGGCTCTCCGATGCGGGGCAGGGCCTGGTCAAATCCGTTGGACGCGATAATGCCCAGGATGATGAGAGCGAAGCCGACATGCGAGAGGGCTCCGCCGGCCATCCGGGGATTGCCTCGCAGGATGCGCCAGAGCACGAGCCCGTTCCCGAACAGTGAGAAGAAGCCGACGAAGAGCAGGAGTAGCATTTGAAGGGCCTGTCCGTATGCGGCCCAGAAGTCGGCCAAGCTCCCTGTCAGGCTGGCCGAAGCAGTTTGTGGAGCGGCACCGGTTCCCGCCGGAATCACGAGCGCCTGCTCCGCAAACGGCGTAAAGATGAGTACGGCGATGGTGCTCGCGGTGGCCAGGGCAAGGGGCTTCAACAGAACCCGGTTCACCGTCGCCACGTCCATCTTCTGCCACCAGAAGAGCTGGCCGAGCCCGGCAAGGAAAACGAAACCGAGGGCCAGGGGAAGGGTCCACTGGTTGTAAAACGACTGAGGCACGGCCGACGGGTTGTCGCGGAAGATCTCGCCAAAGATGGGGGCACTGGTCCCCAGAATGATGACGGCAGCGGTGGCCGTCAGCAGCACGGCGCCGCAGAGGATCATGAACTCCCGCGAGAGGGTGCGCGGCTCCTCGTCGGGCACTGGAAGCTCGCCGTACCGGTAGGCGAACAGCCCGATGCCCAGCACGGCCAGCACGGCGATCCAGAGCAGCAGCTGGTTGTACAGGCCGAGGCTCACGAATGAGTGCACGGACACGTCCCCCAGAATGCCGCTGCGGGTGAGGAATGTGGAGTAGATGACGAACAGGTACGCCGCGATGGAGAGGAGGAGCGAGGCTTTTTGGCTCGATCCACTCTTCTTCTGCACCAGCATCGTGTGGAAGGCCGCCACGCCCAGGAGCCACGGAACGAGTGAGGAGTTTTCGACGGGGTCCCACGCCCAGTACCCGCCGAACGAAAGGGTGACGTACGCCCAGTAGCCCCCCATCGCGATGGCCACGCCGAGTGCCATGACGGCGAAGAGTGTCCACGGCAGGGCCGGACGCACCCATTGGGTGTACCGCTTCTTCCAGAGGGCCGAGAGGGCGAAGGAAAAGGGCACCACCATTGCCGAGAAGCCGAGGAAGAGCACCGGTGGATGGATTGTCATCCAGGGATTTTGAAGCAGGTCGTTGAGCCCTTGGCCGTCCGCCGGCACGAAGCCGGGATTCTGTTGAAAGATCGGCGCGTCGGGAAACTTTTCCGGTAGGGTCATAAATGGCGACGAGCCGATCTCCACCGGGCCGATCTGCATCCCGACGATCATTGATAGCAGGAACAGCTGGCAGAGGCCCACGATGGCCATCACCGGCGTCTCGTACTCCCGCTGGACGTAGGCAATGAGGAGACCGCCCACGAGGCACATCGTGAGGGCCCAGAAGAGAAACGAGCCTTCCTGTCCGGCCCAGAACGTGGAAAAGAGGTAGTGCCCGGGGAGGTCATTCGACGACTGCTGGTAGACGTAGGCGTACTGGTACTGATGGGTCAGAATCATGTACCAGAGCACGCCCGACGTGGCGCCGACAGCCGTGCTCATGGCGCCCCATGCCCACCGGCCGGCCCGCTTCCATGTGCTTGCCGTCCGCACGTCTTTCTCGGCGCGCGCCGCCAAGAAAAAAGCAACGGCCGACACGCCGCACGCCACGAAGGCAGTTAGAAGAAGGAACTCGCCGATCGTGCCGAGCATGTGGAAGGTCGAATAAACCGGGCTAGACTGCGGACGCTTTTGAAAATGTGGAGCGGGGGTCGGTTCCGTTCCGGACTACACCCAACGGGACACTCCAGAGTTGTACGCGAACGTTTCAACGAACGAGCGACGTTGGAGGGGGACGGTCTCGAAGTGGTACCTTGAGCGGGAAGGTGCGATCGTGTCCGGTTGTGACAGGGAACCTTGGATCCGTCTCTGCTTTCCGATGAGCGGCGGTTCGCCTCGTGTTTTCGCCGTTTCCAAAACCCCATGAGGATTCGATCTCATTTAGGAACGGGGAGTGTACGTGCCAGTCACGGCTGGCTCTTGCTCCTTCTGTGCGGGCTGCTGGTGGGATGCGGGTCGACGCAGCACGTGGGGGAACGAGGGCTTCCCGATGCAGAGGGAATTGCTAGCTACTACGCGGATAAATTTGTGGGCCGGACGACGGCCAACGGAGAGATCTACGAGCACGGGGAACTCACGGCGGCTCACCGGAGCTTGCCGTTTGGAACCCGTGTTCGCGCTACTCGCATCGACGTGCCCGCCCAGCCGTCCGTGGTCGTGCGCATCAACGATCGGGGGCCATTCAAAAATGGTCGCATCATTGACCTCTCGAAGACGGCGGCCGGACGCCTGGATATGATTAGCGATGGGCTCGCAAAGGTGCGGTTGGAGGTCGTCTCGTATCCGGCGGATACGGCTGTAACGACCTCCGATTCTTCAGAGACGAACTCGTCGTCGGCAGCATCCTCGAGCGCCGGGTGGTAGCGGTCGGGCATGCCGATTGAGCTTTGGAATGGGAGACATAAAAAAGGAGGCCGACCCGACAAACAGGCGCGACCTCCTCACTTGGATTCCGCACGGCGGATGGAAACGGTGGCGGACCCTACGGCTTCTCCGTTGCCACGAAGTCGGCCCGCTCGCCGGAAGGGGTGCTTACTACGTCCGTGACCTCAACCGAAAAGCTCTTCTCACGCTCACGACTTCGGTCATAGAGAATGCCTTCGAAGGTCGCCTCGTCCTCTTCGTTGGCGAGATCCTCAATTTTTTCTTCGTTCTCTCCGAAGAAGACGCCTTTGTAGGACTTGCCGTAGACGGTCTTCTCCGAGTAGGCGAACCCCTCTCCTTCCATATCGTTAAGCGTTGCGTCGTGCAGATCGTACAGGCTCATGGTCGTGCAGAGAGTTTAGGTGGGACAGTATGTGCGAGGCAGGCGATATTGGGAGCGCTGTGTCGCCCGGCCCTGAGTCGCCTCCAGTCGGGAGCGAAGCGGGTGGGGGAACGACCGGGCGGTCAACATTGCCCAATCGTCGAGGCACTCACTTCGGAATGAAAACTCCCGTGAACCCGATAGAACCATTTCTTATACGGCGCGGAGGGCCATCGGTTCGCTGGGGCGGCTCCGTTTATGTGCCGGTCGAGGGAGGTGTCGAGTTCTATCGTCGTCCGTGCCCGTCCGCCGTGTCCTCTGTTGGTTATGCCTGAATCTACGTTCGATCCGGATCGGGTTCGAGAGGCCCAGGACGGCGACGAGCAAGCTCGGAACGGGCTTCTCCGCCGCCTAGAGCCCATTTTACGGGGCTACTTCATCAAGCGCATCGGGGCTGAGACCGACGTTGATGATCTGGTCCAGAACACGCTTGTGCGAATCCACAAAAGCCTCGATGACCTCGAGAAGCCGGGGAGTCTGAAGTCGTTCGCTATGAAGGCGGCCCTGTTTGAATTGCAGGACTACTATCGGGGGCGCTACGACATGAAGGAGCACTTGCGCGATCCCGATCTTCCCTTGGGGCAATCGACGGAGCCGGAGGATCGGAGTGCTCACGTGGATGTGGAGAAGGCCCTTGAGGCCCTCACGCCCAAGGCACGGCGGATCATGGAGCTGCGCGAGTACGGGTACCTCTATCGCGAGATTGCTCAGATGCTGGATACTACGGAGGCGGCGGTCAAGATGCAGGTGAAGCGTGCCTTCGAAACCATGAAGGACGCGCTGAGTGCTCTGCTCATTCTCGTATGGTTTCTTGGGCTGTAACCGAATGTTCTGGACTGTTACTTTTGCCATGTCGACGGCGGCTGACTCCCTGACTGAGCGAAATCCGGGGTCGTAGTGCGCCATTTTGGGCCGACCGGCCTCGGAGTCGGTACTTTTGCTGACGGATACGAATTTTCGGACCATGGACGACGCGTACGGTCCCCTTTTATTCGAGGACGACCTCTCGCCCGAGCAGCGGGCGACGTTGCGAGAGCGGCTCGAGGAAGATCCAGCGCTGGCCGAGGGGTGGTTGCGCTGGCAGCAGGTGCGCACTCACCTACGCAACCGTTTGCAAGAGCACCTTCCCGACCGACGTCTTCTCGTCCTCTACGCGTTGGACGACGAGGGCCACGACGATCTGCTTACGTCTGAAGAGGCCAAGGCCCTCGACACAGCCCGCGACGACATTGCCAAGGCCGTGGAGGCCGTTCCGGCCCTCCAGCGGGTGGTGGGGCGGATCCAGGACGAACGGGCGGACTTTGAGACGGTCTGGGCTCAGTACCGCGAGGAGATCCGAGACGGAGTCTCCAGTATGGATCGTCGAGCGCAGTCGGATCGGAAAGAACGATCGCCGCGACGATCTGCCGCTTCGCGAGGGGAGGCGTCTGGGCGCCGCTGGGCGTGGCGCCTCACCGTTATGGCGCTTTTGCTCGGCGCCGCGGTCCTGGCCGTCTTTTATGGGCCGCAGGAGGTGAACCGGGCGACCATAACAGTTGAGGCCGACGAGCAGCGGCAGGTGGAGTTTGAGGACGGATCGACGGTACGACTCGTGGGAGCGGCCACCCTGTCCTACACACCCGGCATGAGTGCGACCGAGGAGCAGCGCGTGACTCTGGCGCGGGGTCGAGCCTACTTCGACGTGGCAGCTCGGGACGAGGCACCTTTTGTGGTGACTACGCCCGCGGCCCAAACCGAAGTCCTCGGGACACAATTTGGGATCGCGGCCGGGAACGACACCACGGAGGTCGTGCTTGTGGAGGGTCAGGTACGCGTGGGCCCAGACGAGGAGGACGAGGCCGAGCCGGTAGTGTTGGCCCCCGGTGAGCGCAGCATGGTTCGAAATGGGCACGCTCCCACGTCACCGGCTCCTGTGGACCTCACCGCCACGCTGGAGTGGACTGGCCTCTTTGTTTTCCGGGCCGTGCCCACGAGTGCGATCGCGGAGCGGCTCAGCGGTCATTATGGAGTGTCGATCACCGTGGCGTCGGCCCTTGCCGACGAACCCGTAACGGGGACCTTTGAACGGGAGCAGTCGGTCGAGCAAGTGCTCGACACGATTGCCCGCACTTTGGGAGCAGAAGTGCGGATGGATGAGGGCACCTATCATCTCGAACCCAGCTCCTGAGCTGGTTCCGGGAAATAGCGGGTGTACGGACCCCACCCTTTCCGAAAAAATTCGGGCGTTTTGGTTGTCGCTGAACGAAGGCCCGTGGTGAGAGTAGAACAGTGTTCGTCTGCTCTCTGGGTCCATGTCAGCGAGGACCGTGTCGCGCTTCCTGTGTGTCGTCATCATTGTCCTGGCGGGATGGGGAGGCGTAGGTGGAGTGGACGCTCGGGCCCAGGCGCCCATCGACATCCGCGTAATCGACGTGCCTCTGAAGACGGCCCTTGAGGAGGTGCGTGCGCAAACAGACCTCGACCTCGTTTATGCGGAGCGGCTCGTGCAGGATCGCACGGCGAGTTGTTCGTACACGGGGAGTGATCGGGAGGCCGCTCTTGCGTGTGTTCTGGACGGGACGGGCGTTCGGGGGGAACGGGTACGCCGTGGTCAGTACGTGCTCGTGGCAGACTCCGCTGAAGGGAGCACGGAGGCCCCGTCGCGGACGTCGCTCAAAGGGTACGTGCTGGACGCGGAGACGGGCGAGCGATTGCCGGGGGCGCACGTGTACCTCACACAACTGAAGGCCGGGACGACGACGAACCAGGACGGCTATTTTGTCCTGTCCGGTCTGCCCCCTGAGGAGTACGCAGTTCGCATTTCCTACCTCGGGTATCGGTCTGTAGATACCACGCTCACGGCCGGGGCTGGGCCCCTTCGAATTTCACTGGCTGGTACGTCCATCCAGTCCGAAGGAGTCGTTGTGGAGGCGGGGTCCACGAGCCTCGATGACAATGAGCGTCTTCCGGGCATGATGTCGGTCGCCCTAAACCGGCTCGACCGTCTGCCCTCGTTCGGGGAACCAGACCTATTCCGCGCCCTCCAGTGGACACCCGGCATTCGAAAATCGGGTGTGACGAGCGGGGGCCTCAGTGTGCGAGGGGGCAACCCCGACCAGAATCTCTACCTCCTCGACGGAGCCCCGGTCTATCATCCATGGCACGCCTTTAGCCTGATTTCGACGTTCCAGACCCAGACGCTCCGCTCGACGGATCTCTATCGCGGGACCTTTCCCGTGGAACATGGCGGGCGCCTGTCGGCCGTGCTCGACGCAAAGATGAAGGACGGAAGTCGTCGCACCCCGAAGGCCGTGGCGGCGCTTAGCGTGCTTAGCGGGCGGTTTCGGGTCGAGTCGCCCCTCACGAGCTCTACCTCGTTCATGGTGTCGGGGCGGCGCTCGTATCTGGACAAGCTCATTGGGCGGCGGCACCCGGTCACGGGGGAAAATGGACGCCGCGACACCTTGCGCACGGGATACTACTTCTTCGATACCAGCGCCAAGCTCACGCACCAGTTCGGGCCCGACCACCGCCTTTCACTCAGCTACTACCACGGGCGTGACGACCTGGATCTTCGCCTGCCGTTCGACCTGTCCCTGGACTTTTCCTCCTGGCTTCGCCCGGCCGATCTCCTCTTTGAAGTGACCCAGAACTGGGACAACCGGGTCGTCAGTGGCCAGCACCGCTATCTCGCCGGCGACGATGTGTTTGTCACCACGACAGGGTACTACTCCGGGTATCGGGCGCAGGAGGCCTCATTCATACAACCGACGACGACCGCGTCACTCACCTCGGACTATCGCGTTCGACTTTCCGACGCGGGGGTGAAGGTACAGGCCGATTATCATCGTTCGGTGAGCCACGAGATGACCGCTGGGCTGGAAGTCTCCACACTTCAATTCGAAAGCACGCTCGACAGCGATTTACAGCGGTCGAGTGGGACGTCCACTCGGCGTGTGCAGGAAAGTCGAGTTTCTGCCGCAAAGGTGGCCGGGTACGTGCAGGATACATGGACGCCAACACCACGATGGACGGTGGAATCAGGGGTGCGGGCCAGTTACTTCAGCGGTGGAGAGTACGTGCACCTCGCGCCTCGGCTTAGCGCGCAGCACGTCGTGCATCCTCGGTGGCTCGTCCTGGAGGGCAGTGCGGGCC
>CAYLMT010000094.1:0-7530 GCA_964384855.1 uncultured Salinivenus sp. | reverse complement strand
CGGAACCGCTCGGGTACGCCGGCACCCTCAGCCCCGTCTGGACCGCCTGGCTCCCACACCTCACGTTCGCCGTCGTGGCTCTACTCGTGCTCTGGTGGGCCCGTAAATAGCCGTCCCTTCCTGCGAATTCGCCGGCCCACCCGAAACCGTTCGCCGTCATATTATTTTTACAGGTGCTGGCGAGGCCGGTCCCGCCCCCGCGGCCCTCCTTTTCGCGTCACGTCCGCTCACCCTCTTTCCTTGCCATGTGGCACGACAGCGTTCTCGGCACGATTGGAGACACGCCCCTGGTCCGGCTGAACGAAATTGGCAGTGATCTCCCCCCCACCATTCTCGCGAAAGTGGAGTTTTTAAATCCCGGGGGCTCGGTCAAGGACCGGATCGGCGTGACCCTGATCGAGGAGGCCGAGAAGGAGGGCCTTATCGAGCCGGGCGGCACCATCATCGAAGGGACCAGTGGCAACACGGGCGCGGGGCTCGCCATCGTCGCCATCGCCAAAGGCTATCGGTGCATCTTCACCACCACGGACAAGCAGAGCCAGGAGAAAATCGACGTGCTCCGGGGCCTGGGTGCTGAGGTGCTGGTGTGTCCCACCAACGTAGAGCCGGACGATCCGCGGAGCTACTACTCCGTGGCCCGCCGCCTGTCCGAGGAAATTCCCAATTCGATCTACCTGAACCAGTACGACAACCCCGCCAACACGAAGGCCCACTACGAGACCACGGGACCGGAGCTCTGGGAGCAGACGGATGGACAAATCACGCACTTCGTGGCAGGGGCTGGGACGGGCGGCACCATTAGCGGTACGGCGCGCTACCTGAAGGAGCAAGACGAGGACATTGACGTGATCGGGGTGGACCCCTGCGGGTCGGTCTTCCACAAGTACTTCCACGAGGGGGTCTTCGACGAGGACGAAATCTACCCCTACTTCACCGAAGGGGTGGGCGAAGACATCCTTCCCGAGAACATGGACTTCGACGTCGTCGACGACTTCGTGGAGGTTGACGACAAGGCCTCTATGCAGATGACGCGCCGGATCGCCCAGGAGGAAGGCCTCTTCATCGGCCAGTCCTGTGGAATGGCCCTTGCGGGCACCCTCCAGTGGATCAAAGCCAACCGCGACTCGCTCTCGCCGGACGACGTGGTGGTCGTGCTGTTTCCGGACTCGGGCTTCCGCTACCTGTCGAAGACCTACAACGACGACTGGATGCAGAACCACGGCTTCCTGGAAAAGAGCCCCGACGTCACGGCCGACAAGGTACTGAACGTCCAGCAGAAGGAAACCGAGGTCATCACTGCGGCCCCGGACGACGAGCTCGGCGACGTCATCGAAACCATGACGGACGCAGGCATCTCCCAAATGCCCGTTATCGACGCCGATCAGGAGGTGGTTGGTAGCATCACCGAGACGCGCATCCTTAACGAACTCATTGAGGATCCGGAGTCCCGTAAGGCCCCTGTGCGTGAGATCATGGGGACCCCGTTTCCGGTGGTTCCTGCCTCGCTGCACCTCGAACACCTCTCCGCGTACCTGGAAGAAGATGCAGGTGCCGTCCTCGTCGACCACGGCCCCAACGGTCGAGACGAATATTCGATTCTGACCAAGAGTGACCTGATCAGCGCTCTTGCGAACGTGGGCAAAAGCAACGGAAACGGTGCCGCGTAGCCGTACCCCCGGTCGTCCATCGCCCTTCCTATTCCGTAATGTCTTTGATTCTCAATGTCCGAGGTTGAGTCTCCTCGTCAGTCGTCTAGAGAGATTGACGCTGACTTTACCGTCTCCGGCCCTGATGATGAGCCCCCGAGTCAGACGGTCCGCACGAGTCGGCTGCGTATGCCAGACTTCGACGGCCTTCCGGAGGCCCCCGCGGAAATTCCTGTGAGCGTGGACGAGGACACGGCTGAGGGTACCTACGCAAATTCGGTCCTGGTCCGGAAATCCCCCGAGGAGGTCGTTTTGGACTTCGTTCGGGTGGTGCCGGGGAGGATGCAGGCCCGCCTGAAGAGCCGGGTGATCGTGCCCCCTCAGAACGCCGAACGCCTTCTCGAAGCCCTGGAGGAACAGCTCGACGTGACGGACGGACCGACCGAGGCCGATTCTTCTTCCCCAGATCCCCCCATGGTAGAAAGTGACTTCGGTCAGGACTCGCTCAGTCCGGAAAACGGCCACGCGTCGCCCGGGGAGGCGACTTCCGGCCCGGTCCCCACCGTGGAACCCGAGCTGCTCACCGCCACATTTGCCCTGTCCGGCGACGCGCTGTACTGTAACGACCCGTGGACCTCCATCCTCGGCACCCCCGACCACCCGTGGGCCCGCCTGTCCGAGGACGACCAGGAGATGGCAGAGTCCGCGGTCCTCCGGGCGCGTAAGGGCGCCCTCGTCACCAACCGGCTCGTGTCGGCGCAAACGCACCACCGTGAGGAGCCACTCCCTGTCCTGCTCAACTTTATCCCCGTGCACGACGATGCCTCCGGGGAGGAGAGCCCCCGTGCCGTCACCGCGAGCGGGGAAGTGCTGGCCGAGCCGCCGTCCTGGATGCTGAGCCAGACCCAGCGGCACCGCATGGAGACCCTCGGTCGCATGACGATGGGCGTCGCCCACGACCTGAACAACCTACTGAGCGGCCTCATCGGCCACATCGAGCTCCTCAAAGACCAGCTCGACCGGGCGTCCCTGACCGACTCCATCCGCCCGTCAATCGAAACGATCGAAACGACCGCGGAGGACGGCGCGGCCCTCATCGAAAAGCTCCAGCGCTACATCCGTCACGACACGCAGAAGCACTTCGAGCCTGTCAACCTGACGGACCTGATCGAGGACTGCATTACGCTCACGGAGCCGTACTGGTACAACGAGCCGCGTCGTCAGGGCATCGAGATTTCGGTGGAAACCGACCTGCAGGAGGTGCCGGACATTCTGGGGGCCGCGTCCGAGTTGCGTGAGGTGTTCGTCAACCTCATCCTCAACGCCGTCCAGGCTATGCCGGAGGGTGGCACGCTCCGGTTCGAGACCTACTCGAGCCGAACTGGGCAGGTGTGCGTGAACGTCAGCGACACGGGCATCGGAATGAGCGACGAGGTTCAACGCAACATCTTCGAGCCCCTCTTCACCACAAAGGGCGACGACGGCACCGGCATGGGCCTGGCGGCCAGCTACGGCATCGTGCAGGAGCACGAGGGCACCATTGACGTGTCGTCCGAACCCGGCGAGGGTGCCCGATTTACGCTCACATTCCCCCCCGCCGACGGCGAGCCAGCCCCCACCACCGTCGACGAGTCGCCCGAAGAGAAAGTCTCGCCGGAAGGCGTGTCGGTTCTCGTGGTGGACGACGAGGAAATGGTTCGCTCGACCATCACCCGACTCCTTACGCTGAGCGGGCACGAGGTGGAACGGGCCGCGTCGGGGGCCGAGGCCCTGGAGATGTTCTCTGAGGACGACTACGACGTGGTCTTTACCGACTTCGGCATGCCCGAGATGACGGGCGCGGAGCTGGCCCGAGCCCTCAAGGATGAGGCCCCCGATTTCCCCGTGATCCTGCTCACCGGATACACCGAGACCGAGGCGGCCCACGACGAAGTCGACGGCATCCTCTCCAAGCCCTTCAAGCGCGACGACCTCGATACCGCCATCCAGAAGCACGTCTTCTCGTCGTCCTAACCTTCCGGCGCCGACGCTTTTCGGCGCTACTGAATGCGGAGCATGAGCCGAGCGGTTTGCACGTACGTGCCGATCTGCCCGGGGACTCGCCCCTCCTCGAACGCGTGCACGGCGTAGTCGAGGTGAACCGCTCCGAACTGGAGGCCGAGGCCGGCGGTCGGGTACCCCGCACTCAGCCCTGCCCGGAGCGTCATTCCGTCGACCACCTCGGCCCGAGCGCCTAGGTGAAGCCGAGCGAGTGGGTGCTGCCGCCCATTTCCGTAGTCCTGATAGTCGGCCGCGAAGGCCACGTCGTCAAATACCGACAGGGAGGGGAGGCGATACGCCACGCCCACGCGGTATGACGGCTGGAGTCGGAAGCGACGGCGCGCCCGGTCTGCCTCCTCGGCCGCCGTGCCGGACCCGACAGCTTCAGATTCCGCCACGAAGCCGTCTAGAAAAGGGATTTGCGGGGCCCCACCTAAGGCGTACTCATACGGATTGTCGAGCAGGTCGTAGACCGCCCCCCCGACCGAAATGCGTCCCGAAAACGGCCACCACGGAAGGGTGTAGAGCCCGCCCAGGTCGACCTGAATGGTACTCCCCCGCAGAAGCAGGGCCGTCTCGTCGGGCGCAAACGCATCCAGGGGCTTGTTCTCAAACGACAAAAAGCGCCGACTGCGTGTCAGGGTCCCCCCTACCGATGCGCCCGGCAGGCCCAACGATTCTAGACTGAATCCGAGCGACAGAACGGCCATTACGTCTGTCCGACTCAGCAAGTACACCTCCGGCACCCCCAAGCCGGCATCGTTCATCCGGTAGTTGAGCGAGGTTTTGGCGAACAGTCCACCCCCGACGCCAACCCCATTCGTCGAATACACGAACGACGGCAGGACGACAGCCCCGGTTCCACGAACGGGATGACGGCCCCGCCGGTACGCATCCTGGTAGAGGGACGCTAGCGCCTCCGAATCCATGTCGAAATTGGCCTCAATGGCCGGCTGGAGGCGATCGTTGAAGAAGCGGATCTGGTCCCGCAGGTTCTGACTGGCGGAGGCCTGCACCCCTAACACGGTAAAGTATGAGGAGACGCGAGGCAGATGAGCCGGATTGTAGAAAAACGGCCGATCCGGCCCGGACAAGGCGACGCCGGCATCCCCAAAGGCGCGCACGCTCGGCGAGGGGACGAAGGAGCGCTCGGTGAAGCGGTTGTTTTGAGCGACCGCCGTGCCGACACTCGCGGCAACGACTACGCACACCAATACCAGCGTGTAGCAACGGACGCGCATGGGGCCTACGAGCAGTCGATGCGGGCACGAATCACGTCGTCCAGCGTTTGGAGACGCTCGGTCAAAACGGAGCTCTGCGCCTCGTCGGCCACCTGGATTCGGGCCTGGAGCCACTGTCCACCCTGCTGCGCAGCGTCGCCCAGGCGACACAGCGCATTGTGAAGTTGACTCAAGTCCGCCGTCGTCGACCCGCAGGCAACCAGGGCCTGCCCCGACGAGGACTCGGAGTCGAGGAATAGAGTGCCCTCCGTGGCCCCAAAAACGCTGTCTACGTTGATCACTCCCCGAGCCACCGCCGTGACGCTCCCCACCAGGAATCCCGTCCGACGGACGCGCGGCTCGGCCGACGCGAAACCACTATCCGCGTTCTCCAGAACGCCCGTCACGACGAGGCGGCGCACACGCTCGATCACAGACGCGTGCTCGGTCAGTTCCTGGATGGGCGCCCCACCCAACGACACGGCCTCGTAGCGATCCGACGCGGCAGGCCGGGCCTCGTCGGTACAGACGGCCTGCTCTTGAGCGAAATGCCCCGCGCCCGATGTCTCCGAGGCCTTCGCCGACTCGACAAAGTGCTCCGAGGCCCTCCGCAGCGTGAACACGTCAATCCCGTGGTCGGCGTAGAGCGCGTTCCCCAATCCTACGCGCACCCGAACGTCGGTCGAGTCCTTCGCGAATGCCCGCTCGAACAGTCGGACCGCCCGCGCCGCGTTTCCGGTGGCGAGGGCCGTTTCGGCGTCGTCTACCAGCGCGTCGACGGAGTCGGCGGTCGGCGCAATGCCTTCAAAGACGTTGCACCCCCCCATTACCAGAGCCAGGCTCACCAGTGTGAGGCCGATGATCGTCCGTTTCCCATTCCTCAGCATTCGCAGCACGGGAGCAAGTTGGTCCATGAGCCGCACCGTGCAACAGTCGCTGAGAAACGAGTACTAGAATTAGAGAAACGCTGGTACCTCCGACCTTTCGTTCCCTAACAGATGGGATGATTGAAGGCTTGGGCCGCTATGCACCGGACGGCCTAGGGTCCCGACTCAGACTCTCGGCGCGAGGTCTCCTCGATCACCCGGGCTTCCTCAATGTTCGGATCGAGCTCGCGGTCGAACGCTTTTTTGGACTCCGAGGCGATTTTTGAAACCCGTTCGGCGGTCGCATCGACCAGGTTGGCCGTCAAGCGGAGTAGAGTCCCGCCGGCATAGACCGTCTTCCCGAACCAGTTCAGGTTATGGGGCTCGCGACGTTCCGTAGGGCGCTCCTGAGACATAACGGGCACGAATCAGTGCAAAAGAGCGACCGTGACGAACGGGCGCATGCTCGGACAGAGAGTTACGCGTCGGAAGTCGCCTCTCCCGTCGGGGCCTGCCGCTGGGCCGTCTCCGGCTCCGCAGCGCCCGGCCCGGATTCCTCCGACGCACACGACGATCGGTGGGGACGCCGCACGACGTCTTGGAGTCCCTCGGCAAGCACTTTTCCCGCTTGCTCAATTCCCCTCGCCAGGGCGGAGGCCGATGCCTCAATGAGGAATTGAGCCTGTTGCTCCACCTCCATCTCGTCGAAGCGGCGGCGGGTCTGCTCGTAGGCGTCGTCGGACGGCATGGAAACGAACTGTTTGGCGAGAAGCCTCGTTTGGGGAGCGTTGCCTCAACGGATGTGCCGTTGACAGGCACCACGTGGACGTGCAGTAGGAGCAGATGGTTTCCCGATCAGGCGGTCTGGTATGGCTTCTTCCTCCTCGACAGACACTCCGGACGGTCCCCTCGAAGGGGTCGTGACGAGCTCGACCGGCAGCTGGTACGACGTGCAGGTCGGGGACCGGACCATCCCCTCGCGGATGCGTGGAAAATTTCGCCTGACCACGCAGGACGTGACCAACCCGATTGCCGTGGGGGATCGGGTGACGATCCGGGTGGCAGAGGAGGACCAGACGGGGTTCATTACGGAAATCCACGAGCGGACCAACAAGCTGAGCCGGCGGGCGGCGGGGCCGCGGGAGGGGCAGGAGCACATCCTCGTGGCCAACGTCGATCGCATCTGGAGCGTGCAGGCCGTGCACCGTCCTGCCTTCAACCCGCGCTTCCTCGACCGCCTTCTGGTCGGGGCGGCCGCGCAGGACATCCCGGCGGGCCTCATCATCAACAAGATCGACCTCATGACGCAGGACGACCTGCCGAAGGTCATGGACCTGCACCTCCGGTACGCCGATCTCGGGTACCCGGTCCTTGCCACGAGCGCTACGGAAGGACGGGGCCTCAACCGGCTCCGCGGCGCCTTCGACGGACAAATCAACGCCATTACCGGCCCTTCCGGCACCGGCAAGTCCACGCTCCTCAACGCCCTGGAACCGGACCTAGACCTGCGAACGGGGTCCGTGAGTTCCACGACCCAGAAGGGCACCCACACCACGACGCACGCCGAGCTGCACGCCCTCTCAAACGACAGCTTTGTCGTCGACACGCCCGGCGTCCGGGAGTTTGGGGTGCGCGACGTACATCCGAAGGATCTGGCATACTACTTTCCCGACCTCGCCCCGTACGTGAACGCCTGCCAGTTTCCGGACTGCACGCACGACCACGAGCCCAACTGCGCCGTGAAGGCAGCCGTGGAGC
>CAYLMT010000093.1:4026-7555 GCA_964384855.1 uncultured Salinivenus sp. | reverse complement strand
TCGAGCGTAGAGAGGTCCACCGATCCGCTGAGGGGTTCGTCCTCGGGCTGGGTGTACTCGACGTCGAGCGCGGAGGAGAGCTTTCCCCCGTACTTGGGCGGAAAGCCGCCCGTGTAGAACGTGATGTCCGACGCGAGGGCTGGATTCAACAACCCCATCCCCTCCTGCTCGCCCTGCCGGGGCCGGAAGGGAAAGAAGATCTCGAAGCCGTTGATAAAGACGAGATTCTCGTTGTAGCCCCCGCCCCGCACCGAGTACTGCTGGGTCAGCTCGTTGTTGGTGGCCACCCCCGGCGTGGTCTTGAGGGCCCGGAAGCCGTCCTTGAAGGGCGTGGGCATGTTCTGCACGTCCTCCGGGTCCACCTTGTAGACGCCGGGTCGCTCGGGGGCCTCCGTCTCCGTCACCATCAGCTCGTCCATTTCCAGGACGGTAGAGGCCAGGGTCACGTCCAGCCGGGTCGTCCTCTCCGTCACCCTCACTGAGTCCACAAGGGTCGTGAAGCCGATCGCCGAGAAGCGGAGGGTGTAGCGGCCCGTGGGAAGCTCCAAGCGGTATCGCCCGTCGGCATTCGTCGCCGTGCCAAAGTCGGTCCCCTGCACCAGCACCGTCACCCCCGGCAGGGGCGCCCCCTGCACCGAGTCCGTGACGGTGCCCGTGACGGTGCCCCAGGTCTGGGCGTGGGCGGAGGTAGCCCCCAACAGCCAACAGCATGCCCCAAGGACGAGGACGCGGTACAGGCGCATGAGCGACAGAATACGTTCGATGAGTCAGGGAGTGCCGTATCAGTCCGTCAGAGGGCACGGGGAATGGCGATACAGAACAGCGAACAGGCCCTGGGCCACTGGGCATGTTTGGTAAGAAACGAAACAACGCGGTGTGATCCAACCCTGCGTTCCTCGTTCTCACACCCCAATTGTGGCCGACAGGGCAATCAACTCCAGATAGGGCGCCACGAGTCCCATCCCCGTGCCGGCGACGGCCTGGCCGAGGGTGTGAGCTCGGCTCCGAACCCGGGCCCAAAGCATGAGTCCCGCCAGGCCCGCCCCTCCGATCAACACAGCGGGCCCCACAATCGGCGCGTCAAGCATCCACCCCGGGACGTGCCCCTGGACGAAGACGAGCGTCGACACCGCCCCGGCCACCGACGCGCAGTGCACCGAAATCTTCCACCGTGTGGTAATGAGGAAGAGGAGGGTCGTGTTGAGGGCGTGGCACGCCACCAGGGCCGCCAGCAACCGACGCCCCGCAATGTCGATCCCGAGCACTGTGGCCAAGGCCACCCCACTGGCGCCGAGCGCCACGAGGAACGGTTCGGTGCGCTTCGACCGATCCCGAATCTCCAGGGACTCGATGCGACCCTGCAGCCGCATCCACCCTACGTAGACGAGCGGCACGACGGACAAAAACACGACCCCAATTCCTGCCCCCCACATTACGTCGATTTGAGGGGCCCCCAGGTGAGTGAGCACAACCCCGTACACCAATGGGGGCAGAGCGAGGGGACTGATCACGTAGCTCACCACGATGGCCGCCCACAGTCCCAGCCCACCATGAGCCTCGGTCCGAAATGAGGAGGGGGCAGAGGACGACATACGGTCACTCAGGGTGGCGGACCGGCGTGCTGCCGAACGGCTCTACATCAATACCACGGCCGCAAGGGCGAGCAGAATGAGTCCAAATACCAGAATAATCGAGTACACAAACAGCAAGAAGAATGCCTTGATCGTCGACTTAATGAGCCCCTGATCGTAGACATGTGCGAGTGCGAGGATGAGGTAGAGGAGGGGCGACATCTCAATCCAGCCCGCGGCGGTCTGCAGCCACGTAACCTGGGTCTCGCCGAGGAGAATGCCGACGGTAAACGCAAAGAACGCAAACGCGTGCAGGTGGAGACTAAAGATAAGATGCTCTACATAAAGGCGTCCCCGCCGGATGTAGAGCAGCTTGAGCAAAAACGCAAAGACGGGCAGCATGAGAAACATGGCGTAGGGCCCACGATCGATCATGCTCCCGACAAAGTCGTTGGGTTTCTGGAGCGCCTCGGCCGACTTCACGCGGAGCACTCGTTCAAGCTGCGCCTGCGTCTCCGGACTTCCAACCTCGACATTCACGGCGTCCGGATCATTCCGTAATGACTCGGCCCACTGCTCGCGCTGCTCGGGACTGCCCAAAAACGAAGAGCCCGAGGCCACTGCGGCCGTGTCCGTCCCGCCTGCCGTTCCCGCCTGGACGGTGTCCGCCTGCGCAGGGGACATCTGCGGATCAAACGGAAACTGGAAGCCTCGCCCGGTGGTGAAGGCGAGCACAGTGAACAGCACGAACGTCGTGAACAGATACAGCCGAAAAGGACGGATGTAGCGCTTGCGATGCCCGTTGATGTACTCCTTCGTGAGCCGACCAGGGAGAAACAAAAACTTCGGCAGGGTCCAGAGCACCCGCATGTCGAGCTCGATGACGGCCTCGAGCGCCTCGTTGATCATGTGCCAGATCGGCACGATTCGGTCGGCCGCCTTCTGCCCACACTGCGAGCAGTACGGCCCGTGCAGGAGCGCCCCGCAGTTCTCGCACTGATCCTCCGGCGTGTCGGACGAGGTCGAGGTGGACGTGTCGGGAGAGGCTGACGGCGAATCGGGGGCTGACGACTCTTCCGAGTCCGCCGCCTCCACCTCCGGCTCCTCGTCGAGGTCGGCCATCGCCTCAATCTGCGCCAGCGCATCCTCGGCCGCTGCCCGTGCCTCATCCGGGTCCGACGCAGCCTGTCCCGACAGCTCTTCGTCGCCGAAACCCTCCAGAGGATCGTCCCCGGGACGGTCGGACTCAGAGCCGGGCGGTGGAGCACTCATCGCGTACAGGCAAGCGACAGGTCTGACGAACCAAGGACGAGCTACCTATCTACACACGCGTTCGGGCACTCAGGTGTTACACACACATTCCCTCGAATTCCCACCGTGGCGCTAGTTGGCCTGCCCAAACAGAATCTCAAGCCACTCGACCTCCATCACTCCGGGTTTGCGATGCCGGATCGGGGCCTCGACGTGGTCGATGAAGGACCTCTCCGGGCGAAGCCGAGCGGGACGCGGCCGCTCGTAGACGGCGAGGCTGTGTCGACGGACGGTCAATGGCTGCGTCTCTGCGAGACGTGTCAGGCGCGCGCAGGCCTTGGTCCCGAACTCGTCCGTTGACGGAACCGCGTAGGCTGCCCGGAGCGTGCCCCCTTCCACCTCGGCCGACACCTTCAGCGCCAGGTAGTTTTCCCGGATGTCCTGGCCCAGATATCGATCCGTCGATTGGGCCGGGAAGACAAGCAGCCGCGCCGTCTCTTCGCATCGCACCTCCGTGAGCGGCTCCCAGGTCTCCCCCACCGTCGGGTTGGTTTTTAGCGCCACGCGATGGCTGGACGCGGAGAGCGAATCGCCCACGAGGACCAGGTCGAACGTGTCCACCGACGGCGCGGGCTGGGCCCGGCTCGTCGGTGCGAACGTGAACGCAAGAATGCCTCCGAGGAGTACGGCGATGCGGAGTCGGCAGC
>CAYLMT010000093.1:0-3926 GCA_964384855.1 uncultured Salinivenus sp. | reverse complement strand
TGAGCAGAGAGTGCTCCATCGCGTGGTAGGAGGTCTTCGTGCGCACGGCCTTCGCCCCATCGGCCACACCGCCCGTGAGGTAGGCGCGGAGCATTGTACCGCCGTGCTCATCGTCAACGAAGTTCTGATTCCAGAACTGGCCCCCCCGCCGAAAGGCGTTGAGATAGCGCGTTTCGCCGGTCGTGCGATAGGCGTATAGCTGTAGCATGTTGCCGTAGGCCTGCACCCACCACGTGGTCGTGTTCGGAAATTGCGTTGGATCGGTGCGCTTCAGGTCGGCCCGCCACGCACCCGTCTCCGTGTGGAAGGCCTGCTCCAGCAACTGATCGGTGAGGGCGAGGCCTTCCGTTCGGTACCGCTCACTGCCCGTCAGCGCGTGGAGCCGGAGCAGCAGCCACGCCACCTCCAGGTTGTGTCCCACATTGATGTGGCTGTTCTTGTCGTCGTTCGGAAGGAAGGTCCAGTCCGCCGCAAAGCGCTCCAGGATCCATCCGCGCTCGTCCTGCATGTGCGTGAGCGTCAGGTCCATGAGGCGCTCCGCCCGCCGGAGGTAGGTCGTGTCGCGGGTGGCGGGGTAGAGATACAGTAGGTAGCCCGAGAGGGGCGCGAGTTGGGGAGAAAAGTCTTTCCGGTCGTGCTTGACGGACCCGTCGCGGTGGAGCACGTCCACGTAGCCGCCATGCTCCGAGTCCCAGGCGTGCTTGTTCATAAACTGCCGCGTGCGGCGGAGGTAGGCCCGGGCACGGTCGTCCCGGGTTGCGATCCAGTACATGGCCAGCCCCGTAGCGGCGTAGATCTGCATGAAGAGATCCTTCTCGGCCTCCACCACGTCGCCGGAGCGGGAGACGGCATTGTACCAGCCACCGTGTGTCTCGTCCCAGCCGTGCTCGATCATAAAATCGAGCGCCGCTTCGGCGTGACGGAGGTGGGTCTCGTCTCCACCCATCAAATAGGCCGCCGCGTAGCTAAACACGTGACGGGCCACCATGCCAGGGTATTGGGTCGTCGAGTCCTCTGGGGTCCAGTTGCGGTCGAGTTCAGCGTAGAAGATGCCGTCCTCGGTGCGGGCGTGTTCAGTCCAGGCAGGAAGGACGGTTTGAAGGCCCTGCCCCTTCCAGAACGCCCCCCTGAGCAGGTACTCGGCCGGCTGAGCGATACCATGACCGACTGCGGTCATACTCAAACCGAGCAGAATGACAACAATTCGTAGTGACGGGCGCATTGGGCGGCGAAGAAATGCGATCGGAAGAAAAACCAGTTTCTGGACTCCCTGCTGCCTACGGAGACGAGGTTCGACTCCACGCCCGGACCTCGGCCGAATCGAGCGGCGCGTCGGTCGTGAGCGTATAGGTGCGAGCGTCTCCTGAGCGGAGTGTATCCGGCACAGGGCGTACGTGGTGGGACAAGCTGTTGACGGCCATCCATCGCGGGTGCCGTTCGATGAGACGGGTAGCGTTCTCCTCCGTCGCATAATGGCGGGTCGCACGGTAGGGCAGGGCGTAGGCGGCACCGAGGCGGGACGCGTCGCTCCCGTCGCGGGTCGTGACCTTGACCTCCATGCCCGTCCCGGGGCCTTCGGATAGATGGGCAGCGCGTTCCAATCCGTGAAAGACGACGGCGTGCCATTCCTCGTCGTAGGAGTAAACGTGCTCGGGCCGAGCCTCCTCCACGTAGGCATCCCGATCCCGCTGAGGGTTCACGACCCCGAGGAAGGTCCACTCCGACGCGTCCGGAGAGCGGACGTACACCTTATGCTCAGCGTGGTCGAAGTCGTACCCGTAGAGCCAGAGGTCGAATCGGTTCTCGGGCCGGAGGCGACCGGTGGCCTCCTGCAGGCGCAGGTACGAATAGACGAATCGGTCCCGGGAGGTGGCGAAGAGGGAGCCCGCCGGACCGGTTTTCCCCCAACTGTTGGGGACGAAAGGATCGAACGACACGTCGTACCCCTCGGGCTGGGCGGGCGCCCCGTCCGGCCCCTTCGTGTGATTGGTGGACGCGTAGTTGGGCCAGTACCAACCCACCCCATCCGGATTGCCCGCCAGCATCGCCCGCACGTTCGTGTCTATTTCCCAGCGGCTCGGCGTGTAGCCCAGCTTGATGGTGTGTGTCTGTCCCAGATGATGAGCCTCGGCCCCATAGCGACGAGCCACCTCTTTCGTGTGGGCCACTACGTCGGTAATGTAGTCGTTTGTGGCCTCCACTCCGTAACCCCGATTGAAGTAGCCCCGGTACACGTCAGAGTAGATGAAGTCGGGCGTGGCCCCGTTCGCTTCGGCCGCCGCCATGAACGAGTCGACGAACGTGTGCGGCCCGGCCATCGCCCGAGAGGCGTTGTGCGGATGGTGGAGAAAGACCCCGACCTCCGCCTCGGGCATTCCCTCTTTGAGCGCCCGATACATCTGCGCAAAGGCCCGTGGGCCATACTCGCGAAAGTCGGCCACGCGCTGTTCGTAGCCCGTGCCGGGGTCCGGGTCGAAGGCCCCAAGCGGCGCCTCGTCGAAAATTGTAATGTGAGCCGATTCCGGACCGTGCTCCCGGTACGCCCGCCCGAGGGCCCGAAACCGCTCCAGTGTGGCTGCGCGGACCGACGAATCGGTCGCAAATTCCTTCGCGGTGATCCCGTCGTTGGGACCGATCTCAATCCAGCTGCGCTCGATCCCCACCTCCCGACAAGCCCGCAGGAAGCGGCGAAGCTCTGCCGGATCGTGGATGCCGGACTCGTAGGGGATGATGTTCTGCCGCTCGGCGAAGGCGAGCTTTGTCCGGAACAGAAGGGAGTCCTCTGGAAGAAAATTGCTGGCCCCGGTCCACATGAATACGTCGGTCGTGTCCGCCCGGCGCTCCGGCGGCTCGGTCGAGGAAGCAAAGGGGCGAGCGGCGATCAGTACACTCAGGGTCGCCGCTCCAATCACGAGGATGACCCAAAAGCGGAGCGAAAACATGGAGAAACCGAGGAAATGAAAAGAACGCGGAGGGCCCTTGGATAGAGGCCAGTCGAAGGTGACTCCATTTTAGTACGCTTGAGCGAACAGCACCCGTCCCTCCGAGGACTCGCCGGTGAGCATGTCCTCCCCTTCCTCGTGGTCCTCGCGATCGAAGGGGATGAGGCGGATCGTGGCCGAGGTCTCCTCCTGGATGCGCTCTTCGGTTTCCGGCGTGCCGTCCCAGTGGGCCCACGCGAAGCCCCCGCGACCGATCACCTCTCGGAACTCGTCGTAGTCGTCGACGACGCGGGTGTTGTCCTCCTGGCGCTGCCGGGCTTGCTCGTAGAGGGACTGCTGGATGTCGTTGAGTGTGTCGACTACCCGCTGTGCAATGCCCTCTTGCGGCACGACTTCCTTCTCCTGCGTGTCGCGGCGGGCCATCTCCACATTGTCGTTCTCCAGGTCGCGCGGCCCGATGGCGAGGCGCAGCGGTACGCCGCGCAGCTCGTGCTCGTTAAAGCGCCAGCCGGGGCTCTGGGTCTGGTCGTCGTCCATCTTCACGCGTATACCCCGATCTTCCAGCTCCGCCCGGATGCGCTCGCACGTCTCCAGCACGGGTCCCTCCTGCTCGTCGTCGAAGTAGAGGGGCACGATCACGACCTGGTGCGGTGCCAGCTTGGGGGGCAGCACCAGCCCTTGGTCGTCTGAGTGGGTCATGATGAGGCCGCCAATGAGGCGTGTGGACACCCCCCACGAGGTGGCCCACACGTACTCCTCTTCGTTGTCCTCGTTGGTAAACGTGCAGTCGAAGGCCTTTGCAAAATTCTGGCCCAGGAAGTGGCTCGTGCCAGCCTGTAGCGCCTTGCCGTCCTGCATCATGGCCTCGATGCAGTAGGTGTCCACCGCACCCGGGAACCGCTCACTTTCCGTCTTGCGCCCTTGCAGCACCGGCATCGCCATGTACTCCTCGGCAAACGTGGTGTACACGTCGAGCATCCGCTC
>CAYLMT010000092.1:0-7623 GCA_964384855.1 uncultured Salinivenus sp. | reverse complement strand
TGAATCCGCTGTCGGCGTTCGACTTTTTCCTTTTTACCCTTTGGCATAACCGCTGTGTCGTCGTGGTCGTTCGATTGAAGCAAGCCGCCCCGGCGGACCGGGAAACGGCCGAAGAAAAGGGACTAGCGGGCCGCCGTCTTTCCGGCCTTGAGGGGCACGTGCTCATCTACGTACCGCACGCCCTTTCCCTTGTAGGGCTCCGGAGGTCGAAGGCTGCGAATCTTCGCGGCGACCTGCCCCACCAACTCCTTGTCGATGCCCTCCACGATGATGATGTCATCCTGGTCCCGATCCGAGTCCACCGACACCGAGACCTCACTCGGTGGAAGGAAGTAAATCGGGTGCGAGTAGCCGAGGGCAATCTCGAGGGCGTCGTTCGACACCTGGGCCCGATACCCGACCCCGATAATCTTCAACTCCTTCTTGTAACCCTCGGTCACCCCTTCGACCATGTTCACGATGAGGGACCGGCTGAGGCCGTGCAGCGATCGATGTCGTTTCTGGTCGGTCGGTCGCTGGACGACCACGTGGTCGTCCGCAATCTCCACTGTCATCTCCGGATCAATCTGCTCCGTGAGGGTGCCCTTCGGCCCCTCTACGGTCAACACGTTCTGATCGTCGACCGACACAGTGACCTCGTCACCGAAAGGGATCGGGTTGTCTCCTATTCGAGCCATGGATTCAATCGTTCATCTCGTGCAACGGAGTCGGTGGGCAGGCACGCCCGTGGACGGTGAGCCTTTCTTAAAAGACCTTGGCCAGCACTTCGCCGCCCACGCCAAACCGGCGGGCTTCCTTGTCGCTCATTACGCCCCGGGACGTGGACAGAATGACGATGCCGAGGCCGTTTTTCACTTCCGGCAGGTTGTCCGAGTCCGCATACTCGCGGCGGCCCGGGCGCGAAACGCGCTCCATCATCCGGATCGCCGGCTGGTCGAACTCGTCGTACTTCAGGTACACCCGGAGCAAGCCCTGCTTGTCATCTTCGATGTTGACGAAGTTCTTGATGTACCCCTTTTCGAGGAGAATCTGAGTCATGGCCCGCTTCAGCTTCGAAGCCGGAATGTCCACGTAGGTCTGCTCCGCCTCCTGCGCATTGCGGATGCGGGCCATGTAGTTCGAGACGGGGTCGGAAATACCACTCATTTCGGGCGTCGAATCGTCGGTTCGGAAGTGGACTCGGAGGCCAAGGGACGTGCTGCTCTTAAGAATCCGCGGCCTTGGGATCGGGGCAGTTACCAGCTCGCTTTCCGGATGCCCGGAATTTTGCCTTCAAGAGCGAGCTCGCGGAAACAAATCCGGCAGACGCCAAACTTGCGAAGGTATCCGCGCTGTCGACCGCACAGCTCGCACCGGTTGTTCTGGCGAACGGGGCTCGAATCGCGCGGAAGCTTCTGCAGCTCCACCCATTTCCCCTCCTCTTTGAGCCGCTGTCGCTTCTCTTTGTACTTCTCGTAGAGCCTCTCCCGCTTCTCTTCACGGGCAATCCAGCTTTTCTTGGCCATATCGTCGGTGTGTTGAATCTGTCCTGATAGATCAAAGCGCGCACGAAAGGCGTCGCCTGAAGGCCGGTCGCCACTACGCTTCGGTCGGCTCCTCGTCACCGCGCCGGACGAACGGCATGCCCAATCCCTTGAGGAGGGCGTAGGCCTCTTCATCGGTTTCCGCGTCGGTCACGAACGTGATGTCCATGCCGTCAATGCGATCGACGTTGTCGACGTCGATCTCGGGAAAGATGATCTGCTCGTCAACGCCGAGCGTATAATTGCCGTGGCCGTCGAAGCTGCGGTCAGGCACCCCCTCAAAGTCTCGAATGTTCGGGAGGGCGAGCGTGACGAGCCGGTCGAAAAACTCGTACATCCGGGCATCCCGGAGCGTGACCTTCACGCCAATGGGCATTCCCTCCCGCACGTCAAAACTCGCGATGCTTCGCTTCGCCCGACGAATCGTCGGGTGCTGCCCCGTAATCTTCCGCATCTCCTCCACAGCCCGATCGAGGGCCTTCTGATTTTCGGAAACCTCCCCGACCCCCCGATTGATGCAAATCTTTTCGAGCCGAGGCACCTCCATCGGGTTTTCGTACCCAAACTGGTCCGTCAGCGAGGGCCGGACCTCATCTTGGTATTTTTCTTTAAGTCGCGGAACGTCGGCCATAGCTCAAAGGGTCAAAGCTCGGAATTCGCGCCGCGGCATTCAAAACGACCTGACCACCGCAGACGTTGAGAATCGATAATTTGTAAATGGAGTTCCTGGTGCACGGACGATTCACGCCCGGAGCCCGCTCGTCCTAGTCGTCGAGTTCCTCGCCGGTCGTCTTGGCGTACCGCACCCAGCGAGACTTCCCGGTGTCCGGGTCCTCTACCTTCTTCCGCCCCACCCGCGTGGCGTCGCCATTGCTGTCAATCGGATTGACGTTGGACACGTGAATCGGCGCCTCTCGCTCAGTCCGTCCCCCCTCACGGTTGGACCGACTCGGCTTCTCGTGGAAGACTCGGACATTGACACCCTCCACGATCACTCGTTCGTCCTCGGGAAACACCTTCAGGACCTTCCCCACGTATCCGGCCTCTCGGTCCTGGCCGGCGGACTTGGCGGACGTAATGGTCTTGTTGAGCATGACCATGTCGCCCTGCTTTATGTGTAGCTTGTTCTGAGCCATGGGCTTCGCGGTAAATGTTGGTTCGCAAGTGCAACCGGGAACGCGACGGAGCTACAGCACCTCAGGAGCCAGGGACACGATGCGCATGAACTGCTTTTCGCGGACCTCCCGCGCAACGGGCCCAAAGACGCGCGTTCCCACCGGCTCCTCCTCCGTGTTGATGAGCACGGCGGCGTTCTCGTCGAAGCGGATGTAGGTGCCATCGTCACGGCGCGTCTCCTTCGCGGTCCGCACCACGACGGCCCGGCTCACGTCGCCCTTGTTGATCTCCCCGCTCGGGATGGCCGACTTGACGGAGACCACAATCTGATCACCGATGCCGGCGTAGCGGCGTCCACTACTGCCAAGCACACGGATGCACTGGACCTCCTTGGCCCCGCTATTGTCGGCCACGTTGAGTCGCGTCTCTTGTTGAATCATGGGTGTCTTCCAGGTTCAGGGTTCGAAGTTGAAAGGCCACGTGGAAGCAGGCCCCTCCGGGCCCGTCCAGGATCGGCTTACTTGGCCCGCTCAATGACCTCGACGAGGCGCCACCGCTTATTCTTGCTAATGGGGCGGGTCTCCATAATCCGGACCGTATCGCCCTCTTCGGCCTCGTCCTCCTCGTCGTGGGCCATGAACGTGGAGGACCGTTCCAGGTACTTCCCGTACATTGGGTGCTTCATCTGGCGGCGGACGGACACAGTGATGCTCTTGTCCATCTTGGCCGACTCGACGACCCCAATGCGCTCCTTGCGATCGTTGCGATCGAGGGCCTCGTCCTGCGCGTCCGTGTGTGTGTCGGTGTGCTCTTCAGTCTGCTCCATAATACCCTATCGGCAATTTGCTCGTCTGAATGGGGTGCATCGGCGACGTACCATGACGGCTACGCCGGCTCCTCAGCGGCCTGCTTCTCGTTACGGATCGTCTTCAGGCGGGCGATGAGGCGGCGCTTGGTGCGGAGGAGCATCGGGTTTTCCAGGCGTCCCCGAATGGCGTGCTGGAACTGTAACTCCTCAAGCTCCTCCTCTTCCTCGTCAATCCGCGTCTCAATCTCCGCGATGCTAAGGTCTCGAATCTGGTCGGCATCCATCGTCCTAAAAGGGATTGAATGAACGGTCTCCGGTCACACACGCAGCAAGCTACTTCTCAGCGCGGGAGCCCGGCCGGACCACAAATTTTGTTTTGATCGGCAGCTTGTGCTTGCCCAGGCGCAAGGCCTCCCGCGCCGATTCTTCGTCGGCCCCCCCTCCCACCTCAAAAATGACGTTGCCCGGCTGTACGGGGGCCACGAAGTGCTCGGGCTCCCCTTTCCCCTTCCCCATCCGGGTTTCGGCCGGCGTCTTGGTCTTGGGCTTGTCCGGAAACACGCGGATCCACACCTTTCCGTCCCGCTTCAGGTAGCGGTTGATCGCTACGCGGGCCGCCTCCAGCTGGCGACTGGTAATCTCGCCTTCTTCGAGCGCCTTCAGGCCGTAATCGCCGAAGCTGAGTCTGGTGCCCTTGACAGCGTACTTGTTTCGCTTTAGGCCCTGGTTGCGCTGGACCTTCCGGTGCTTTGTCTCTTTGGGCTCAAGCATGAGTCGTAGGTACGAGAACAGGTGGGTCAGTTCAGGAAGCGAAAATCAACAGAGGCGGCCTAGGAGCCTCCGCGGCGCTGGCGACGCTGCTGGGGCGATTCCTTCATCTTGCGCTGCTGCGCCTGCACGTTCGGGCTCAGGTCCGGCTTGCCAAGGATCTCGCCGCGGTGGATCCAGACCTTGACCCCAATGGTGCCGTAGATCGTAAGCGCTGTCTCCTGGGCAAAGTCGATGTCGGCACGAATCGTGTGGAGCGGCACCCGCCCTTCCATGTATTCCTCGGTACGCCCCATCTCGGCCCCGCCCAGGCGCCCGGCGGCCCGGATGCGCACGCCTTCCGCTCCCATGCGCATGGCAGCCTGCATGGCCTGCTTCATGGCCCGCCGGAAGGAAATGCGTCCCTCCAACTGCTGCACAATGTTCTTGGCCACGAGCGTAGCGTCGAGCTCCGGACGCTTAATCTCACTAATGTTGATCTGAATGTCCTTCCCCGTGAGGGTCTCAAGCTCACCTTTCAGCTTCTCGACCTCGGACCCGCCCCGCCCAATCACCACACCCGGGCGGCTCGTGTGGAGCGTAAGGATCACCCGCTCCGGCGTACGCTCAATGACGGCCCGACTTAGGCCGGCTCGCTTCAGGCGCGTGTGCAGGTAGCGGCGCAGCTCCTCGTCCTCGACGAGCTTGTCCTGGAAATTGGTATCAGAATACCAATTGGAGTCCCAACCCCGGATGACGCCGAGGCGAAAGCCTATGGGGTGTGTTTTCTGGCCCACGGGTGTGTACCTCGTAGTATTAGTTCAGAGAGCAACGTGTGATGTCGAAAACGACGTTCGGACTACGCAGCCGCCTCTTCAGGCTCCTCTTCCTCAACCGCCACAACGACCTTCAAGTGGGTCGTCCGCTTACGAATGGGCGCTGCACGGCCCCGAGCACGCGCCTGGTGACGCTGAAAGGTGGGGCCTTCGTCGGCCCGAATCTCCTTCAACTTGAGGGCGCCCTCGTCGAAACGCTCTTCGTACTGGTCCATCAGGTTGTACACGGCGGAGCGGATCGTTTTCTCCACGACGCCGGTCACCTTCTGCGGCATGTAGTCCAGAATCGCGACAGCCTCGGGCACGCTCCGGTCGCGCACCAAGTTGATGACGCGACGCATCTTGAGAGGAGAGCTCCGAATGTGCCTGCGGACGGCTCGTGCTTGCATGTCTCGTCGTACGGTTTGCGGGGAAAATCAGGGTCGTGGAGCAGACGCGTGCGCTGACCGGGCACTATTGTCCCGGCTTGCGGATGCGCTGGTCCACCTTCGCCTGCGAGTGCTCCGTGAACGTGCGCGTCGGGGCAAACTCGCCGAGCTTGTGGCCCACCATATTCTCCGTCACGTACACCGGGATGAACTGATGTCCGTTGTGAACGGCGAACGTGTGACCGACGAAGTCCGGCGTAATAATGGAGTCCCGGGCCCAGGTCTTGATGACCTTCTTTTCGTCGGACTCGTTGAGCGCGTCGACCTTGCGCTGCAGCTTGTAGTAAACGTACGGGCCTTTGCGTAGGGAGCGAGGCATGTCGTCGGAGTAATTTGAATCCTAAAGTGTAGGCGGCTCGCAGGAACGGTCGATGTCCTGGAAGGAGCGGGGCACTTATTGCCCTCCAGTTCCTTTCTTCGACTCCGTGCGGCGCCGGATGATGTACTTGTTTGACTCTTTGTTGCGCTTTCGGGTCTTGTATCCCTTCGCCGGAACGCCCTCCCGGGAGCGGGGGTGGCCGCCAGACTTCAGACCTTCACCGCCGCCCATGGGGTGGTCGATGGGGTTCATGGCCACGCCACGCGTTCGGGGCCGGCGGCCAAGCCAGCGCTTGCGTCCGGCCTTGCCGAGCACCACGTTCTCGTGCTCCACGTTGCTCGTGGTACCAACGGTTGCCCGGCACTTGGAGGGCACCAGCCGCGTCTCCCCACTGGGAAGCTCCAGGGTGGCGTAGTCCCCTTCCCGGGCCGTAAGCTGCGCGTGAGTACCGGCGGCTCGGGCCATCTGAGCGCCCTTCTTCGGCGTCATCTCAATACAGTGCACCTCCGTCCCGAGCGGGATGTTGGTCAGCGGCAGGCAGTTGCCCACCTCGGCCTGGGCCTTCGGGCCGTTCATCACCGTGTCCCCCACTTCTAGACCGTCGGGCGTAATGATGTACCGCTTCTCGCCGTCGGCGTAGGCGACCAGCGAGATGCGGGCCGATCGGTTCGGATCGTACTCGATCGTCTTCACCGTGGCCGGAATCCCGTCTTTGCCGCGCCGTTTAAAGTCGATCTTTCGGTAGCGACGCTTGTGGCCGCCCCCGCGATAGCGCATCGTCATGCGGCCTTGATTGTTGCGGCCGCCACTGCTGGAGAGCGGCTCCAACAGACTGCGCTCCGGCTCGGTGGTGGTGACGTCCTCCTTGTCATCCACCGAGTACTGGCGCTGACTGTTTATGGTCGGATTTCGCTTCTTAATGGACATAGCGCTGGAATGTCAGCGGTTCAAAGGGTCGTACAAGCTCAGGTGAGAGCGGTCAAATGCCCTCGAAGAAGTCAATCTGTTCCCCCTCCGGGTCCAGGGCCACGATGGCCTTCTTGAAGCCCGAGGTCCGGCCCTCAATCATGTTTCCGTCGCGGAACTGTCGGCGGCGCTTCCCTGGGACGATCTGGGTCCGTACATCGTCGACCTCGACGCCCGGGTAGCGCGCCTCCACGGCCTTCCGGATTTCGGGCTTTGTGGCGTCGAGCCCGCACATGAAGGAGTACTTTCCCTCCTGCATCTGCTGGGTGGTCTTTTCGGTCACGTAAGGGCGAATCAGTACGCGTTCACTCATGGGTCAGCGCTGCTCATTGGGGAATGCAACAGGAGAATCAAACCAGGCGTGGCGGCACTACGCCGGAACCGCCTCCGCCTCGTCGGTCGAAAGGACCTCCGTCAGCCAGTCGAGCGCTCCCTCCTGGAGCAGTACGACGTCGGCGTCCAGAATGTCGACCGTGTTGATGCTGCGTGCCTCCTGTACGTTCACGTCCGAGAGGTTTTGGGCACTCAGATAAATCTCTCGCTCCACGTCGGTGGTCGCTAACAGGATGTCCTGTCCGGCCACATCCAACAGCTCGAAGAGATCGGTCAACTCCCGGGTGTTCGGACGGTCCAGCGAAAAGTCTTCGACGACCCGGATGTTGTCGTTCGCGGCCTTGTAGGACAGGGCCGAACGCCGGGCCAGTCGCTTCTCCTTCTTGTTCAGGTCGTGGGTGTAGTCGCGAGGCCGAGCGCCGTGCGCCCGTCCTCCGCCCCGACGAATGGGCGACTGTGCGTCGCCAACCCGGGCGTTTCCGGTGCCCTTCTGCCGGTAGAGCTTACGGCCGGACCCCCGCACTTCACTCCGTTCTTTGGTTTTGTT
>CAYLMT010000091.1:2723-7627 GCA_964384855.1 uncultured Salinivenus sp. | reverse complement strand
CTCCCGGCGAGTGGTTTGAGCACACGGGCTTCGAATCACTCGACTCGTCGCAGACCGGCGTGACGTTCGCGAACACGCTGACTCGCGCCTCGATCGCAGAAAATCGCAACTACACCAATGGCTCCGGTGTGGCGGCCGGGGACGTGAACGGTGACGGCTGGGTGGATCTCTACTTCGGCCAGCTGGACGGACCCAATCGGCTGTTTCTGAACGAGGGCACCGGCGATGTCTCGTTCCGCGAGGCCACCGCCGAGGCAGGCGTGGCCCACGCCGATCACTACACGACCGGCGTCACCTTTGCCGACGTGGACGGAAACGGCACACTGGATCTGCTGGTGGCCTCGATGCACAAGGGCATTACCGTATATCTCAACGACGGCTCGGGATCGTTCAAACGCCAACAAGACAGCGGGCTCGGCCCCGGCAACGGCCCCACGACCCTGGCCCTGGCCGACGTGGACGGGGACGGCGATCTCGACCTGTACGTCACGAACTACAAGGCAACCTCCGCCAAGGACCTCTATGCCCCGCGGGAGCGGACATTCAAGAAGACCGTCCGCGAGACGAGATCGGACACGAGTGAACCGTATGCCCTCCGCGACCCCTTCGACGAGCACTATGACATCGTTTACCCTCGTCACCGCTCCCCGGACCGGCGCGAGCTCGGCGCCAAAGACCAGCTCTACCTGAACGACGGCGACGGAACCTTTACGGAGATTGACGACCCCACTGCCCGGTTTCGAACCGCGGACGGGGAGCCGCTGGGCTTCGAGAAGGACTGGGGGCTGGCCGCCAAGTTTCAGGACCTAAACGACGACGGGCACCCGGACCTGTACGTCTGCAACGATTTCTGGACACCGGACCGCGTCTGGATGAATCAGGGCGACGGAACCTTCCGCGCCCTGGGGCCCAAAGCCCTCCGAAACTTTAGCTTCTCCTCGATGGCGGTCGACTACTCGGACGTCAATGCGGACGGGCACATGGATCTATTCGTCACCGAAATGCTGGACCCCCGCCGTTCGCGACGCGCCCGCCAGCAGAACTCGTTCGACCCGTACGATCCGGAGGTCGGCGACCTTGACTATCAGCCTCAGTATATGCGGAACTCGTTGTACCTGGGCCGCCGCGACTCGACGTTCGCCGAGATTACGTACTTCAGCGACACCGAAGCCACCGGCTGGTCCTGGGCCACCCGCTTCCTGGACGTAAATCTGGACGGCTACGAGGACCTGCTCGTCAATACCGGGCACACCCACGACGTGCTGGACCTCGACACGCAGGAAGAAATCAGCCGCATGGTTCGGACGAACACGGAGATGGAGGAAGCACCCATTTTCAAGTATCCCTCGCTGCCCCTGGCCAACCAAGCCCTCAAAAATCAGGGCGACCGGACGTTCACCGAAGTCAGTGCCGACTGGGGCTTTACGACAGAGGACATGTCACACGGGCTGGCGACGGCCGATTTCGATCGGGACGGGGACCTGGACCTGGCCCTCAATCGCCTGAACGACCCGGCAGCTTTGTACCGAAATACGGCCACACAGCCCCGCATCGCGGTGCGACTCACGGGCACCGCCCCCAACACCCGGGCTACCGGCGCTGAACTTCGGCTCACCGGAGGACCGGTGCCACAGACGAGACAGCTGGAAACTGGGGGCGACTACCTCTCGAGCTCAGCGCCCACCGTCGTTTTCGCCGCCGACGCTGACAATCCCAATCACCGCCTCTCCATTACCTGGCCCAACGGTACACACACCAGCCTCGACAGCGTACAGGCCAACCGGATTTACGAAATCACACAGCCGGATTCGGCCGCCTCCTCGACCGATGACGCGGCCTCTCCCGACGACACCGACTCGTCCCCGCCCACCTTTCGAGACGTCTCGGATCGCCTCGGCCATACCCATCCCGAGCCATACTACAACGACTTCGGGCTGCAGCAGCTCGTACCCCTTCGGTTCAGCCAGTTAGGCCCCGGCGTCTCCTGGCTCCATCCCCACGACGAGGGCCCACCGGAACTGTTCATTGGCAGCGGCAAAAACGGCCGGCTGGGGATCTTCTCTCCAAGAACTGACAGCGCGTTTGCCCGACGGACCGGGGATCCGCTTACCGACCCCGCCCTCGGCGACCAGACGACCATCCTCGGATGGACGGCCGCGGACGGCTTTCACGTGGTCGTCGGCACCTCCAACTACGAACAGGGACAGGCCCAGGCGTCCTCCGCCTATCACTACCGCATCCAGGACGCCGACACGACCCGCGTTCAGCTCATTCCGGGCATCCGCTCCACGACCGGCCCCCTCGCCGCGTCCGACTACACCGGCGACGGCCGCCTCGACCTCTTCCTGGGCGGCCGCCTGAAACCAGCCAAGTACCCGGAAGACGCCCGCTCCCGCCTATTCACCAACGAGAACGGGACGTTTCGACTCGACCGGCAAAACTCACAGCTACTCACGGAGGCGGGGCTCGTGACGGGGGCCGTCTTTTTTGACCACGACGGGGACGGCGATCAGGACCTCCTGCTCTCGCGGGCCTGGGACTCGCTCGTCCTCCTCGAAAACCGCGACGGCACCTTCCACGACGTCAGCGCGGAGATGGGGCTGGCCGACTACGAAGGGTGGTGGAATGGCGTCGCGACGGGCGACTTCAACAACGATGGGCGCCTCGACATCGTCGCCACGAACTGGGGCCTCAACAGCCGCTACCAGCGGACGGGCGATCGCCCGCTCAAGATGTTCTATGATGACTTCGATCAAGACCGCAACCCGGAGATCATTGAATCGCACTACGACATGGAGACCGGGGGCTACGTCCCCTACAAGCCCCTCTACAGCTTCTACGAGACGATCCCCTCCGTTCGACGCCGGGTCGACTCGCACGCCGACTTCGCAACCTCGACCGTCGGCGACCTGGTGAACCGTTCGACGGACGATCTCCCCGCAAAGGAAATCACGACCCTCCGGCACACTGTCTTTCTTAACACCAGCGGTGGGTTTGCCGCCCGGCCCCTCCCCCCCAAAGCGCAGTACGCCCCCGCCTTCTACGCCGGGGTGGCCGACATGGACAACGACGGCCACGAGGACCTCTTTCTGAGCCAGAACCTCTTCGCCCTCCCCAAGCTGGTGCCGCGCCAGGATGCCGGGCGGGGCCTCTGGCTTCGGGGCGACGGCACCGGTGCCTTCACGCCGGTGGACGGCACCACCTCCGGTGTGAAAATCTACGGCGAGCAGCGCGGGGCCGCGCTCGGCGACTTCAACCAGGATGCCCGGGTCGACCTCGCCGTCTCCCAAAACGGTGCCGCGACGAAGCTCTACCAGAACCAGACGCCGGACCGGGGACTTCGGGTGCAGCTAGAGGGACCTCCCCAAAATCAAGAGGCGTACGGCTCCAGCCTTCGGGTCGTCTACCAGGATGAGCGTAAAGGGCCGCGCCGCGCCGTGCAGGCCGGGTCGGGCTACTGGTCGCAGAATAGCGCCGTGCAGGTGCTGGGGACGGCCCGTACGCCGGCGGCGGTGGAGGTGACATGGCCGGATGGCACCCAAAAGACCGTTACGGTATCGGCCAACCAGCACAGCGTGGTCGTTGAGCACCCGGAGTCTCCTCCCGATCCGTGAGGCCTCTTTCAGTCGAAACCGAAGGGACGATCCTCCTCACCTCTCCTCTACCCGCAGGACCACGGTCGCCGGTGCCAGTCCCTCCGCCCGCGCCGTCACGCGAATCGTCCCCGCCTCACCCGTCGTCTGTACGGTGCCCTGGACCCGCCCATTGAACGCCCGCCGATGGGTGGCCTTGAATGACTCGTGGCTCGTGGGATCGCCACTGCTGACACCTACAACCTTCCCCGGGCCCGACACCTCGAACGTAACCCGATCGTCTGCAGTAGGCACGAGCGTGCCGTCCGCGTCACGGACCGCCACCTGAACGAATGAGAGGTCCCGCCCGTCGGCTCGAAGCGTGTCCCGATCCGCCGTAAGCTCGAGACGGTCCGGCGTTCCAGCCGTCCGGACCACGTCGGTAATCGTCTCACCCGTCCGTGTACGGCCCACGGCCCGAAGCGTCCCGGGCTCCCAGGGCACCCTCCACGACAGGTGCATATCATCACTCGATTTCTTCTGACGCCCCAGCGACTCGCCATTCAGGAAGAGTTCTACGCTTCGGGCATTGGTGTACGCCTTAACATCGACCGAGTCGCGCTCCCCGGCCCAGTTCCAGTGCGGCAACAGGTGCAGCGTCGGCGTGTCGGTCCACTCGCTCTTGAAGAGATAATAGGCGTCTTTCGGAAACCCGGCGAGGTCGAGAATCCCGAAGTAAGAACTCCGCGCAGGCCACTCGTAGGGCGTCGGCTCGCCGATGTAGTCGAACCCGGTCCACAGAAACATGCCGGACAGTTCGTCCCCCGCCTGAATGGCGCGAAGGGTTTCCTCGTGGGTCGCGCCCCAGGGCGTGCTCACGTTGTCATAGGCCGATACAGTGTGGTCTTCGTTCCCCTCCGTGAACGGCTCGTCCCACGCCTCGGGCCAGCGGCGGATGCTATCGGCGGGCATGTCGTACTCGCCCCGCGTGGCCAGGGCCGAGGCCGTCTCGGTGGCGATGAACCGCTCGCCGGGGAAGTCCTGCGCGAAGTCCGCAAAGCGCTCGTGGCTGTAGTTGTAGCCGATCAGGTCGAGGGCGCCGGAGCGGATGACCGTATTGTAGGGCTGCGGATCGTTTAGACCGGCGGTGATGGGACGCGTGTCGTCCAGCTCCCGGACGGTCTCTGCCAGGTCGCGGGCAATCCGAATCCCGGGACTGTCCCACTGCTCCAGGATTTCGTTCCCGATGCTCCACGCGATGATGCTTGGATGATTTCGGTCACGCCTGATCAGGCTGCGCAGGTCCCGCTCGTGCCACTCGTCCCAGAACTT
>CAYLMT010000091.1:0-2623 GCA_964384855.1 uncultured Salinivenus sp. | reverse complement strand
TTCACCTGCGGCGTGGTGACGTGGGTGCCCCAGTGGGCCACGTGCACATCGTTCGTAGTGGTGAGCCAGACATTGCGATAGATGCCCGAGCCCGAGTACCAGCGCGAGTTGGGCTGGTCGGAATTGTCGACCCGCACCGCAATCACGTTTTCTCCCTCCTCCAGATGTGGGGTGAGCTCGTACTGAAATGAGGCATAGCCAGAAGGACGCTTCCCAAGAAAGTGGCCGTTGATCCAGACCTCGCTATTGCGGTACACGCCGTCAAACTGCACGTACACGCGCTGGTCGCGGCGAGCGTCGGCGAGCGTAAACGCCTTCCGGTACCAGCCGATGCCCCCCGGCAGGTACCCGCCGCCCGCTCCGGCCGGATGCTCCTCGTCGAACGATCCCTCTATGCTCCAGTCGTGGGGCAGGTCGAGCGTGCGCCAGTTCGAATCGTCGAACTGCGGGGCCTCCGCGTCGGAGACGTCCCCTCGATGAAACTGCCAGTCCGTAGTGAAGCGAGTGGTGATGCGGGGACCGTCGGTTGCCTCCTGGGCCGCCACCGGCAGGCTCACCAGTCCAAGCCCGAGTGCGAGGAGACAAGCTTTCAAAAAATGAGTCGACACGGCTGAGATCCGTTTCACAGATTAGAAATGCGGGAAGACGCCTCCATCATACGATTTTTCCGCGCCTCCCACAAACAAAACGGCACAATGGAGTCGATCTCGATCTGATTTATAAAATCAATTTGACTCTTGTGGCCCTAGACCGGTTCTTCGGTAGCGTCACCTTGACGAACGGCGGAATGACTCCTAGCGAATGGTCGCCGAACTACTTCTCTCCTCCCTCTTGTCTCACAACACGTCCATTCTCTGATGCCTTCATCTCTTCGCCTCGCCTCCGCGCTGTGTGGACTGCTTCTTTCGTGCCTCCTACTGGAACCGGTTCCCGGGGCCGTCGCGCAAGACGATCCCGCCAAGACTGAGGGATACGAAAACTTCGATGCGGCCATCTACGCCCGCGCCTACGAGGTCCGAAAAATGAGCGACCTGGGCTGGCTTCGCGAGCGGTTTGAGGTCATGGACGAGCACCTGAAGGTGGAAAAGGTGTACCTGGAAACCCACCGTGACACCCTCATTGTCAGCGACGAGACCCTCAACAAGGTCAAAGCCTTCTTCGCTGAACGGGGCATCGAAACCGCCGGGGGCATCACGCTCACCATCAACGAGAGCAATCGCTTTGAGACGTTCTGCTATAGCAACCCCGAGCACCGGGCGTACGTTCAGAAGGTGGTGGAGCACACGGCGGAGCACTTCGACGAGTTGATCCTGGACGACTTCTTTTTCACGAGTTGCAAGCGAAAGGGGGAGATCGAGGCCAAAGGCGATCGGAGCTGGACGGAGTATCGGTTGAGCCTCCTCGACGAAGCCACCCACGATCTGGTTCTGGGACCGGCCCGTGCGGTCAACGACGACATTTCGGTCGTCATCAAGTATCCCAACTGGTACGATCACTTCCACGGGCTCGGCTTCAATCTCGCGACGCAGCCGGCCGTCTTCGACGCACTCTATACCGGCACAGAGACCCGCGACGCGCTGCGAAGTGCCCAGCACCTGCAGCCCTACCACGGCTACAATATCTTCCGCTACTTCGAGAATCTGAAGCCGGGGCACAACAACGGGGGCTGGGTCGACACCGGGGGAATGCGCTTCCTCGACCGGTACGCCGAACAGCTCTGGCTCACGCTCTTCGCGAAGGCCCCCGAGATTACACTTTTCGACTTCCGGCAGCTGCAGTACCCGATCGAGCCGGAGCACCGCGGTGCATGGCAAGACGACCACGACCCGAGCCTTGACTTCGACGCCGTGGTGGACCCGTATCGCCAAGAGGACGGTTCCTTCGGGCCGAAGCTCACAATGGCTCGGGCCGCCGGCTACGCTCTCGCGCACGCTGATAGCGTACTCGGCGCATTGGGCAACCCAGTGGGTCTGCCAAGCTACCGTCCCCCACACGCCGACGGCGAAGACTTTCTCCACAGCTTTCTCGGCATGATCGGCCTGCCCATCGAGCTCCAGGACACGTTTCCTACGTCCCCCCACACGATCCTGCTCACCGAGGCCGCCAAGCACGACTCCAGCGTCGTCTCGAAGATCAAGCGCCAGCTGCTCGACGGCAAGAACGTCGTGATCACCAGCGGCCTGCTCGACGCCCTCGAGCAACGTGGCATCCAGGACATCGCCGAGATTCAGGTCACCGACCGGAAGGGGCTCGTCAGCGATTATCTGGTGGAGGGCGAGGTGGTGTCCGGAGAAGAGAACATTCTCATTCCACAGCTTCACTACTACACGAACGACTCCTGGGAGCTCGTGGGCGCCCTCGATGGGCCTAACGGCTGGCCCCTGCTCCACGACGCCGATTTCGCGGAGGGCCAGCTCTACGTGCTCACGATCCCGGACAACTTTGCCGACCTCTACGAGCTGCCGCGCGAGGTGCTCACCCGCCTCCGGCAGACGATTCTGCAGGACCAGTGGGTACGGGCGGACGGCCCCAGCGAGATTGCACTCATGGCCTACGACAACGACACGTTCGTCGTCGAGTCCTTTCGCGACGAGCCGACGGAGGTGCGCATCGTTACGGACGG
>CAYLMT010000090.1:5437-7709 GCA_964384855.1 uncultured Salinivenus sp. | reverse complement strand
GCGTTCGACGTGATCGACCAGTACATCGACGAGTTTCAGCGGACGATTCAGCAGGTGCGGTACGCCTCGAAGCCCGTCGTGGTGGCGCCCCACCAGCGCGTGCTTGGTGGGGGATGCGAGATGGCGATGGCCTGTCCGCACCCGGTCGCGTCCGCCGAAACCTACATCGGTCTCGTGGAACTGGGTGTGGGGCTGATCCCGGCGGGGACCGGCACCATGCGCCTCGCCGCGAAGGCTGCCCGAGAAGCGCCAAATGACAACCACAACGCGATTCAAGACCACCTGCGTCCCTACTTCGAGACGGTGGCGATGGCCGAGGTGGCCGAAAGCGCCGCGCAGGGCATTGAGATGGGTTTTCTCCCCGAGAACACGCGCATCGTCATGCACGAGGATCGTCGCCTCTACGCCGCAAAGCAGGAGGTCCTCCGCCTCAGCGAGCAGGGCTATGCCCCGCCGCCCGTGATGAACAAGATCAAAGTGCTGGGCGAAAAGACGCTCTCCACGTTCAAGGTCGCGCTCATGCAGTATCGGGAGGGCAACTACATCACCGAGTACGACGAGCACCTCGCCACGCAACTTGGAAAAGTGATGTGCGGCGGCGAACTGAGCAGCCCGCAGGAGGTCCACGAGGACTATCTGATCGAGCTGGAGCGGGAGGTGTTCTTGAGCCTGCTGGGAGAGGAGAAGACGCAGGCTCGCATCCAGCACATGCTGGAGCACAACGAGCCACTCCGAAACTGAGGGCATCCGGGACACCTGATCCGTACGGAGCATTCGATTGACCAACTCCGAACGACCTACAGATCCATGCAAGTACAGAATGAGGCCTACATTGTCAGCAGCGTTCGCACGCCCGTCGGCAAGGCCGAGAAGGGCACGCTCGCCAACTACCGCCCGGAGGACCTGGGCGCCGAGGCGGTGAAGGGGGCCTTGGATCGCGTGGAGGGGCTGGAGTCTGGGATGGTGGACGATGTGCTCATGGGGTGTGCCTTTCCGGAGGGGCCGCAAGGAATGAACGTCGGGCGCCTGATCGCCCAGAAGGCGGGGCTGCCCGACCACGTCCCGGGCGCCACGATCAATCGCTTCTGTTCCTCGGGGTTGCAAACGATCGCGCAGGCGTCGCAGCGTATTGCCACAGGTACGGCCGACGTGATTGTGGCGGGTGGGGCGGAATCGATGAGTCAGGTGCCGATGAGTGGGTTTTTCTTCCAGCCCGATCCGGAGATGACCGAGGAGAAGATCGGGACGTACGTGTCGATGGGCATCACCGCCGAGAATGTGGCCGACGAGTATGAGGTCTCGCGCGAGGACCAGGACCGCTTCGCCCTGCGCTCTCACGAGCGGGCTGTCGACGCGATCGACAGCGGACGCTTCGAGGACGAACTCGTGCCTCTCACCGTAGAGGAAACGCACTACCAGTCAGCCGACGGACAGGCGGGGGAAACGACCGAAATGAACACGACGCTGGAGGTCGATGAGGGTCCCCGGCGCGACACGAATTTGGAGGTCCTTTCTCAGCTTCCCGCTGCGTTCCAGAAGGGAGGGAGCGTGACTCCCGGTAATTCCTCGCAACGCTCAGACGGTGGTGCCGCGACGGTTGTGATGAGCGGCGACCGGGTGGAAGATCTTGACGTCGACCCGCTGGGGGCGCTTCGCGGGTTTGCCGTGGCAGGCGTAGACCCGGAACTCATGGGCATTGCCCCAGCCGAGGCGATCCCGCAGGTACTGGAACAGACCGGGCTCTCCGTTGACGACATTGGGCTCGTGGAACTGAATGAGGCATTCGCGTCGCAGTCATTGGCTGTGATTCGCGAGGTGGGGCTCGACGAAGACATCGTCAACGTCAACGGTGGGGCGATTGCACTGGGGCACCCACTCGGCTGCACTGGGGCGAAGCTCACCGCCACGCTGCTCCACGAGATGATCCGCCGCGAGGTGCGCTACGGGCTCTGTACGATGTGTGTGGGGGGCGGGATGGGCGCGGCGGGCGTGATCGAGAACCTTCGGATCTAACGGATTTCGGTGCCCTCTGTAGTTTTCCAGTTTGTAGGGAACCGTCCAGCCAATGTCGTTTCGAGTCCAGCTTCTGTGCAGTAGCCTGTGGTTCTCGGGGCGTTGACGTTCGGTCCTGGGGCTGAACCTGGTCGATGACTTTCAACCACAAGTGTTATCCATGAGTGCAGGCATCGAAGGGAAAGTCGTCGTCATCACCGGTGCGAGTAGTGGCCTTGGGGAGGCTGCTGCCCGTCATTTAGCCGAACAGGGCGCTCGC
>CAYLMT010000090.1:1774-5337 GCA_964384855.1 uncultured Salinivenus sp. | reverse complement strand
ATGCTCAACAACGCCGGCATCATGCCGGCCTCGCCCCTGGGGCGGCTCAGGGTGGACGAGTGGGGCCAGATGATCGACGTGAACGTCAAGGGCGTGCTCTACGGCATTGCTGCGGCACTGCCCTACATGCAGGAGCAGAAGGCTGGCCACATCATCAACGTCGCCTCCGACGCCGGCCACAAGGTCCACCCCACGGAGGCCGTCTACGCGGCCACGAAACACGCGGTGCGCGCCCTCTCCGAAGGGCTGCGTCAAGAGGTCAAACCATACGGCCTTCGTACCACCATCATTTCCCCCGGGGCCGTCGAGTCGGAACTGCCGGAGCAGATTTCCGAGGAGGACGTGGCGGAGGAGATGCGTGAGCTGTACGAGGAGCACGCCGTGTCCGCCGACTCGTTTGCGCGGGCCGTCGCCTTTGCGATCGAGCAGCCGGAGGCGGTGGACGTGAACGAAATCCTCTACCGGCCCACCAGTCAGAACCTGTGACGCTGGATGGCGTCCGGGAAGCGTGCGTGTCCGTTAGCGCTTCGTTACGGATCTAAAGATTTGTGCAACATAACACCGTTAAGTAGGTATGAGAGAGTAGTTAACGGTGTTAACCGAACGCTTCGGCCATTGTGTGCCGAGGCGTCACTCGTTCCATAGTTTGACGGAGGTGCTGCCATGAATCTCCCCTTGTTTGATGTTTTCGCCGGCCTGCCAATCCTGGGGATCGTCGCTGGCGTGCTCCTCGTGCTCTTTGTGCTCGGCTACACCGGAGCGCCGCTCTGGACGTGGGCGCTAGCTGGGGCCATTGGCCTATACGGTGGGGGCGCGTCGCTCTGGGTCTGGATTCCGTATGGCATCCTCGTCGCGATCTTCAACATTGGTCCGATTCGCCGTCAGGTGTCGGCCGGTCTTATGCGGTTGATGGAAGCACTTCAGTTCCTGCCGACGATCTCCGAGACGGAGCAGACGGCCATCGACGCCGGGACCGTGTGGATGGAGGGGGAGCTCTTTTCCGGAAAGCCGGATTTCGACAAAACACTTGATCAGCTTTATCCCGAGCTCTCCGACGAGGAGCAGGCATTCCTTGATGGGCCCTGCGAGAAGGTCTGTGAGATGGTCGACGACTGGCAGGTCCACCAGCGCGGAGACCTGTCCACTGAGACGTGGGACTACCTGAAGGAGAAGGGCTTCTTCGGGCTCATTATTCCGAAGGAATACGGAGGGAAGGGCTTTTCGGCGGCGGGCCGGAGCGCGGTGGTGCAGAAGCTGGGCGGGCACTCCGTCCCTCTCGCGATTACAGTAATGGTCCCCAATTCATTGGGTCCGGGCGAACTGCTCCTCCATTACGGCACCGACGAGCAGCAGGACCGCTACCTCCCGCGGCTTGCGAGCGGCGAGATCCTGCCGGCCTTCGCCCTCACGGAGCCGAATGCGGGGTCGGACGCCGGGGGCATGGAGTCGACGGGCGAGGTCTTTGAGGATGAAAACGGCGAGCTCAAGCTGCGTCTCAACTGGGAGAAGCGATACATCTCCCTGGCTGCCATTTCGGGGGTGCTTGGCCTGGCGTTCAAGCTACAGGACCCTGAGAATCACCTCGGCAAGGGCGAGGACCTGGGCATTACCTGTGCGCTCGTGCCGACTGACACGCCGGGCGTGAAGCTGGGCCGTCGCCACGATCCGCTCGGGGTGGCCTTCTTCAACTGCCCGACGGAGGGGGAGGACGTCATATTGCCCCTCGACGCCATTATTGGGGGTAGAGAGGGCGCTGGGCGCGGCTGGGCCATGCTCATGGACGCGCTCTCCGCTGGGCGTGGCATTATGCTGCCCGCGCAGGCGGTGGGGGGCGGCAAGGCTGTGACGCGGGTCGCCGGGGCGCACGCGGCCGTGCGCGAGCAGTTCGGCCTCTCCATCGGCAAGTTCGAGGGCATTGAGGAGCCCCTGGCACGCATTGCGGGCTACACCTACCTCATGGACGCCGCGCGAAACTACACGAACGGGGCGGTAGATCAGGGCGAAAAACCGAGCGTGGTGTCGGCCATCATGAAGTACAACACCACCGAGATGCAGCGGGATCTGGTGAACGATGGGATGGACATCCTGGCGGGCAACGGGATCTCGCGCGGTCCCAACAACCTCTTGGCGCTGGCCTACCAGTCGCTTCCGATTAGCATCACCGTGGAGGGAGCCAATATCCTGACGCGGACGATGATGATCTTCGGGCAGGGTGCAATTCGGTGCCACCCGTACGCCCTTAAGGAGATTGAGGCGCTGATGGACGAGGACGTGGAGGCGTTCGACGACGCGTTCTGGAGTCACATTGGACACGTGGTGCGCAACGGGTTCCGGGCCTTCGGCCTGAGCCTGACGCGTGGTCACATGGCGAGCAGTCCGGTGCGGGGCCCCGCCGCGCCGTATTACCGCAAGATGGCGTGGGCGTCGGCCAGCTTCGCCTTCTTTGCCGACTTGGCCATGGGCAGTCTGGGGGGGATGCTAAAGCGAAAAGAGAAGATTACCGGTCGCTTCGCCGACATTCTCTCCTGGATGTACCTGGGCACGGCGGTGCTCACGCGGTTCGAGAAGGAAGGGCGCCCCGAGGAGCAGGAGCCCTTCCTGCACTGGAGTATGCAGTATGCCTTCGCGCAGATGCAGGAGGCGTTCGACGGCCTCTTCGAAAACCTGAGGGTTCCGGGCCTGACGTGGTTCTTGCGCGGCGTGGTGGCACCGTGGTCGCGCCTCAACACGATCGGGGAGATGCCGAGCGACGAGCTGGGGGGCACCCTCGCACAGGCCATTCAGGAGAAAGACGGGGCCCGCGAGTGGCTTACAAAGGACCTCTACGTGCCCGACGATACGGACCAGCCGCTCGGAGAATTGGAATACGCGTTCCGCCTCGACCGTGACGCGTATCAGGTCGGACAGAAGATCAAGGACGCGGTCCGCGACGGAGCATTGCCGAAAAAGCGGCCGGATCAACTCCTCGACGAGGCGGTGGAGGAAGGCGTTATTACCGAGAACGAGCGCGACCTCGTCCTCCGTGCCGACGAGGCCCGCGAGCGGTACATTCAGGTCGACGAGTTTGACGTGGATGAGTATCGTCAGCGCAGCATGCTTCCGGGTCAGCCCACGGATCGAGGGGCGCTTGACTCGTCGATCGTGGAGGCACTGGAACGGGACGTGACGGAGTCGGAGGTGACGGCCGGCGACGTGGGTGATGAGACTCCGGTGCCGCGTGGTGACGGTACGACCGACGTGTCAGATGAGGACGAGTTGGAGGCCGGCCGATCGGAATCGCACAAGCCGGTGTAGGGTCCCCGGTCCCGAAAAAATGTGTTTTTCTAATGCCACCACCTTGGTATGTCCGACTCATTCGCACGTGACCTCCTCGCCGACCAGCACATCGTCGTCACCGGTGGGGGGACGGGACTGGGGCGTGCAATGGCATTGCGTTTCGCTGAGTTGGGAGCGGTGGTGACGATCAATGGGCGCCGTCCCGATCCGCTGGCGCAGACGGTGAGCGACATCGAGGAGGCGGGGGGCACCGCGGAGGGCATTCCGTGCAACGTCCGCGACCACGA
>CAYLMT010000090.1:0-1674 GCA_964384855.1 uncultured Salinivenus sp. | reverse complement strand
ACCACCTACGCGGAGACCGGCAGCGCCTACGTGGTCCCCAGCGCCATGTCGAAGGCCGGAATTGTGGCCATGACGCGCTCTCTGGCGGCGGAGTGGGGGCGTGAAGGGATCCGTCTCAACGCCGTGGCGCCCGGTCCCTTTCCGACGGAGGGCGCGTGGGATCGCCTCGTGCCCGACGACGACCTGGAGCAGAAAATGCGAGAACGCATTCCGGTGCGGCGCTTCGGTGAGCCCGATGAGTTGGCCACCCTGGCCAGTTTTCTACTCAGTGACCTGTCCGCCTTCATGAACGGCGAGGTCGTGACCTTCGACGGCGGGGAGGCCCTGTCCGCAGGCGGTCAGTTTAATGGCTTTACGCGCATGCCTCGCGAGCAGGTAAAGGCCCTAATGGAGCAAATGCGTCCGGAGTAAACGACCCTGGGGATTGCTGAATCGGAATGATTTTTGGGCGATTGACGATAAAGTGCATGGTTTCTATGCATAACGTTGTTCGCCGCTTCACATTTACGCGTCCAGCCCCAGTCACATGGACCCACTCAGCCTCAACCTGTTCACCAGTGCCGTCGAGGACGTGGAGAAAACGCAGTACAAGGTTCTCGCGGGTCTTCAGAAGGCCCACTCCGCGTTCGATGAGCAGCGCGTCTATCCCCACCTGGGCCGTCTCGTGAAGCTGCACGGCGCGCTCGTGACCATCCTGGACCGGACTGAAAATTTTCGCACACCCGATACCGGTCGTATTACGGGGATCAACTGGGACGAAAAAACACTCTCCTATGAATGGCCGGAGCTAGAAGGGAGCGATATGGCCGTCGTGGAAGATCTGATCCGGTGGGCCCTTCCGCACATTCGGGATGCCATTGAGGATGGCAAGGGCGTCTACGAGCAGGTGGAAGACAACTTGGAACTCGAAACGGTGGGCATTATGCCGTCCTACGTGCAGGAAGGGTACCTCATGGTGCCGCATCGAGACGAAGAAGAACTGCACGTCCTGCGCTATACGTTGTCGCTCATTGAGGGCGAAGGGGAGACTCACCGCGCCCTGAAGACGGTTCATTGCAAAACCGTTCCGGAAGAGGAGGTGGACGCGAACCCGTCGACGATCAAGCTCCAGCTCATCGAAGAGCGACGCGACCTTCCGAATCCGGCCACGTACTTTTCGAAAATCGACCTCGACGTCCCCTATCAGGAGACGCTTCTGCCGGTCGTAAAGCGACGGCTGGTGCGTCGATTGGCCGCCGAGACGGGGGGCAAAGACGCGCGGCGTCAGTGAGTCTGTGGGGTTTGCTCGTTGGTGTCGAGCACTCGATCGGCCGCCTCCACGCCGGACGTGAGCGCATCGCCCACCGATACGCCTGCTCGGTAGTTGCCCGCAAAAGCAAGGTGGGGATGTCTCGCTTCAAGGGCGTCCAGGGTGTCTTTGACTCTGCCGTACCCGAGTTCGTACTGCGGAATGGCGTGGGGCCAGTGCACGTGACGTCGAAAGACCGGGGAGGCCTCCACGTCCAGCAGGGCATTCAGGTCGCGTTGCACGAGAGCCTGCACTGTGGCCGCGTCGGGCGTAGCTCGGTCCGGGGCCCGCGCGCCACCGACGAAGGTGGTGAGGAGCACGTGTCCGTCCGGGGCACGATCGGGGAAGAGCGTCGACGAGAAAATGGTCCCGAGGATGTCAAATTT
>CAYLMT010000089.1:0-7795 GCA_964384855.1 uncultured Salinivenus sp. | reverse complement strand
ACTACCTGCGCACCGTGACGACGCTGGAGGCGGTCTGGTACACCCACGACGCCGACCGCTGCGAGTGCACGTGGGCCGAGGTCCTCCGATCGCTGCCCGGCGCCACGGTGCCGATGGAGGGATTCGGAGCGTCGGACTGTAACTGTTCGGCCCACCTCGCTCGTTTTGTGGAGGGTCCTTCACTGGATCGGTTTCGCAATCGCATTCACGCACGAGTCGACGACCACTCGGCTGTGTACCGCACTAGTGGAGGATTTCTCTCGTGATTGATCGCCTCTATTTCGCCCTCTCGCCCCCTCTCCCCGGAGTCCCAAACGCGACCCATGCGCACCCTCGGCAACTTGCTTTGGCTCCTGCTCGGCGGCGTCTACATGGGCCTCGGATGGTGGCTGGCCGGCCTGCTGATGTACATTTCCATCGTCGGCATCCCGTTCGGCCGCTCGTGCTTCGAGATCGGGACGTTCACCTTTCTGCCGTTCGGCCGCGAGGCGGTGCGGCGCGATGATCTTACGGGGGAGGACGACCTCGGCACGAGTCCACTTGGGACGTTGGGCAACGTGCTCTGGTTTGTGCTCTGCGGCTGGTGGCTGGCGCTGGGACACCTCGTCACGGCGGCGGCGCTGATGGTGACGATTATCGGCATTCCGTTTGGCATTCAGCACGTCAAGATCGCGGCCCTTACCCTGTCACCCATCGGCAAGACGGTGGTTCGGACAGAGGTGGCGCAGGCGGCGCGGCGGCGGTAGGGCCACGGCCGGGGCACAGTGCCTCGGCGAGATGGAGGTCCCCCTGGCGTTCGGGCTTGGAAGCGTGAATGAGCAGCGATTCTCCGTTTGGGGTGGAGTTGATTCCGATGGATCGAGACCGAGCGATCCCGAATGAGGGTCCGTGTTGCCCCAATTTTGGCGTCGTTCACGCCGGTGTCGACGCGCGACAAAGGGTGCATCTCCCCCTCTTTTGATGGGACCGGAAGCGGTTCCAAAATAGATATGGAAGCGGTCCCAAAGCTTAACGATTCCTTGATGTGGAGGGGAGGCCGAGGTTATAATGGAGCGTATCTGCCGGCGAAAGAATAGTTGCGTCCTTCCAGAGCGGTCTTCGGCGGGCGTTTCTCTTCGTCTGGTAGTGCACGCCCGCGACTCGTTCACGACCTGTAGTAATCGTTATGTTGACTCGTTACGACTTGCCATGGTCCCGCGTCTTCTGGATCGGAGTTCTCATGGCTTCGGTTTTCTGCTTTACGGGGCTTCAAAGAGCGAGCGCTCAGCAACGCATTGTAGAGGGCACCGTGCTCGACGCCGAAACAGGGGAGTCCCTGCCGGGGGTGAATGTTCTTGCCCTGGGAACGGAAAGTGGGGCTGTGACCAATGAGAACGGTCGCTTCGAGCTCGATGTACCTCAGCAGGCCGATTCTTTACAGTTCTCCTTCGTCGGATTTCAGACCAGGGTCGTTCCCATCGAGGGCCGGACGGCATTGACCGTTCGTTTGCAGCCGCGCGCTGAGAAGCTTGATGAGGTGGTTGTAACGGCGTTGGGGATTGAACGGCAGGAGCGGTCCCTCGGGTACTCCACCACTGAGGTAAGTGCTGCGGACATGGTGGAAGCCACGGAGGCAAATCCGATAGAGATGCTCCGAGGAAATGTGCCGGGAGTTGTGGTCAATACGAATGCCGGTGGGGTGGCGTCCTCTTCCAATGTTACCATTCGAGGACTTTCGAACCTCACCGGCGACAATGAGCCACTGTACGTGGTGGATGGGACACCGATCATCAGTTCCACCGTCGGGTCGGTAGGGCGGTTCGGCGGGTTCGATGGGGGAACCGTGCTTTCGATCGTGTCGCCGAGCAACATCGAAAACATTTCGGTGCTCAAAGGCGCCGGCGCCGCCGCATTGTACGGCACCCGCGCCCGCGACGGGGTCATTCTCATCAATACCAAGTCTGGGCAGGGGGCGGCCGGGCAGGACGGGTTCGGGGTCAGCTACTCCGCCACCGTGACCAGTCGGCGGGCCCTTTCGGGCTTTACGGACTACCAGGCCCAGTATGGACAGGGAACGCTGGGCCTTCCGCCCGAGAGCCAGGCGGGCGCGCGGGATACGGGGCTGAACAGCTGGGGAGCTCCGCTCGATGGTCCGATTGAGGAGTCCGTTCAGTTCGACGGTGTCTCGCGGCCCTACGACGACGTGGTCAATCGCCAAGGCTTCTATCGGAATGGCCTTTCTCAGGAACACTCGCTCTCGCTCACGCGGGCTTTCGAAGCGGGGTCGTTTCGAGCCTCGGGATCCTACCTAAACTCGGAGAGCATCGTGCCGAGTTCGGGGTACGAGCAATTAAACACGTCGATGCAGGGGAATGCGCAGTTTGGCAACCTCGACGTTAACGCGAACGTGACCTATCAGAGCGAAATTACAAACGACCGGACGCATCTCAACGACGCGCCTCGAAACCCGAACTTCCTCATCTCCTTCCTTCCCGCGAATGTCCCGAAGAGTGCCCTGAAGCCGGGATACACCGAGGATGGAACGGAGCTCGTCTTCAGCGATCCCTTTCAGACGAATCCGTACTTCGCGGTCAATAAGTTCGAGGCGGATGATGACCGAGACCGCTTCCTGACCAGCGTTCGGCTGACGTACAGCTTCAACGACTGGCTGTCCCTCGAAGGACGACAGGGGTTGGACTGGTCAAACCTCCGGCGCACGACGGTGGACCCGTTCGGCACCGCCTTTAAGCCCGAAGGAAGCATGACGGAGTACGAATACAGTCGCTGGGAGAGTAATACGAAGATGCTGCTGTCGGGGACTCCGTCTCTGACAGATGACCTCTCGGTGCGCGTCGACCTGGGGGGGAATCTCCGGAAGAATAACTTCGAACTGGTAGGGCTGCGGGGACAGGGCTTCAACGTGCGCGACCTGCAGACGATTTCAAATACGGGCAGTCCGGAACGCCTCTACAGCTTTTCGGAGCAGGAAGTCCGGTCGTTCTTTGGCTCGGCGGCCTTCACGTATAACGACTTTGCGTACCTGACGCTCACGGGGCGGAATGACTGGTCTTCGACCCTTCCGCAGGAAAACAACTCCTTCTTCTACCCCTCCGTCAGTGGAAGCTTCGTCTTCTCCGACGTGCTGCCGGTGCCGGACTGGATGAGCTTCGGCAAGCTGCGTGCCTCCTGGGCCGAGGTGGGGGCCGACACGGATCCCTATGAGCTGTTTCTCACCTACAGCCTTATTGGCGAGCATCAGGGACAGCCGCTGGGGACGATCTCGCAGATTAATGTCCCCAATTTTAATCTGGTCCCCACACAAACGCGCGAAACCGAAGTAGGACTGGAGACGCAGTTCTTCGACGACCGCATCGGGCTCGACGTCTCGTACTATCGGCGGAGCACGAAGAACCAGATTACGAGTCTCGGAACCGCTCCGACCTCTGGGTTTCACGGACGCGTTCTCAACAGCGGAAAGGTCCGAAACACGGGTGTGGAGGCGATGCTGACGGCGACCCCGGTGGCGTCGGAAACCCTCCAGTGGGACACGCGGCTGAACTTTGCGGCCAATCGCAGCGAGATTGTCTCTCTGGCCCAGGAGCTTCGGACCGACGCTGTAAGCCGGAGTGCGACCGTGAGCATTGTGCAGAAGGTTGGGGAGCCGGTGAGCACCATTTACGGCACCCCGTACGTCCGCGACGATCAGGGGCGCATCGTCCACGGCGAAAATGGCCTACCCCTGCAGGGCGAGCAGGAGGTGCTGGGCAAAGGGGCGCCGGACTGGTCGCTCGGCTTCTCGAATACCGTCTCCTTCGGGGACGTGTACGTCAACGCTCTGATCGACGTCAAGTGGGGGGGCATGTTGTACTCCGGCACAAACCGCAGCGCCTACGCCTACGGCTTGCACAAAAACACGCTCGAAGGGCGTGCTGCGTGCGAGGAGGTGAAGGACTCCGAAGATGGCTATCCCGCGGGCGGCTGCTTCCGGCCGGATGGCGTCACCGGCCACTTCGAGACGGACGACCAGGGGAACTTTGTGCGGGACGAGAAAGGGAACCGGGTGGTGGTCGTGGACAGCGACACCACCGCGCAGGTCCTGCCCGGTGAGTATTACGGCTACGTCAGTAGTGCGATTGCCGATCAGTTCGTCTACGACGCCAATTATATCAACCTGCGCCAAGTTCGTATCGGCTACGAGCTGCCGGACGTGTGGCTCGACCGGACGCCATTGCAGCGGGTGCGGGCCTCCATTGTGGGACGCAATTTATTCTACCTCCACGACTCGGTTCCCAACGTGAACCCGGGGGCGGAGTACAACAGCGCCTCTACGCCGGGCCTCGAGTACGCCAGCGTGCCCCAGACGCGCAACTTCGGGTTTCAGCTTCAGGTGACATTCTAGTTCCCCGTGCCGTCCCTCCTCCGCTCCTTCGCGCCTGAGACCGACTTTTTGCCCATGAATACGTTGTTCTCCATCCGTCCTCTTTCTTCGATTCTCCTTGCCGCAGCCGTTGCTCTGCTGCTCTTTACCGCCTGTGACTCGCTGGGGGATTTTGGGGATATGAACCGGGATCCCACCGAGGCCAGCTCTATTGACCCCGGCCTAGAATTTACGACCGTCCAGCTCGGAACCGCCGGAAGCCGGTGGGAGACCTGGCGGACCAATCTGATCTACAAAGAGCTGGTGGTCCAGCACCTGGGCACGAACCTCGGGTACTGGGTCGGCGACGACTACGGCCTCAGTAGCGGGTACGCCTCGTCGTTCTTCCGGGCGGCCTACAACGGAGGGGTCAATGGTTCCGCCTGGCTGGCTGCAGTCAAGAACGTGGAGAACCTCATTTCGCGGCTGCGGGGTGAGGATGGACAGGTGGCGTCGGAGGACGTGAACCGGGTGGCGGCCGCCCGGGTCTGGCGTGTGCTCATCTATCAGCGCCTGACGGATACGTTCGGCGACATCCCGTACCAAGAGGCGGGACAGGGCTACCTGGAGGGTGAGTTCACGCCCCGGTACACGCCTCAGGACAGCATCTACTACGACATGCACACCGAGCTGCAGGCGGCCCTCGACCAGTTTGATGCCTCGCAGCCGACCTACGGGAGCGCCGATCTCGTCTACGGGGGCGACATTGGGCAGTGGAAACGGTTTGCGAATTCCCTTCAGCTCCGTCTGGCAATGCGGATGGTGAAGGTGGAGCCCGATCGGGCCGAGCAGTGGGCGGTGGAGGCCATCAACAGCGATGCGGGCGTCATGCAGAGCAACGACGACATCGCGTACATGCCGCACCAGGAAGGGCCCTCTACGGGAGCGGCTGGCTTCAACTCGAACGCCAACAGCGAGGTCTATGCCTTCGGCGTGCCACGGCTGAGCCAGGAGATGGTCGACTTTCTACAGTCGAACGACGATCCGCGACTCCTCACATACGGCGCGCGGGAGGTAGATGGTCAGGTGATCTCCGATCCCGATACGGTGAAAGGGTGGCCCAATGGCTACACTGCAACCACCATCAGTGGGCATCCAAGCTGGACCGGCGATTACAACGACTATTTGGCCCTGCATCCGTCCTTCCGGGACCGCAACGATCCGTTCTTCTTCCAGACCTACGCCGAGGTCGAATTCATGCGTGCCGAAGCTGCCGCTCGGGAGTGGACCAATGAAAGCGCTGAGGACCACTACGAGGCGGGCGTCCGGGCCGCGATGAACTACCTCTCGATGTACGGGTCGGACGCGAGCATCTCGTCCTCTGAGATCGACGACTATCTCAGCCAGAATCCCTACCAGGCGAGCGCGTCGCTCTCCGATCGGCTCGACCAGATCAACACCCAGTACTGGGCCGCCACTCTCCTGAACGGGTTTGAGGCGTGGGCCAACTGGCGACGCTCCGGCTACCCGGAGCTCGACCCCGCCCCGGTGGATGATCCCGAACAGGGCCCGGGCAGCTTCACGGAAGGTGTCATCATGCGTCGGCTCATTTATCCCGGGTCCGAAGAGAGTCTCAACAACGACAACTACACGGTGGCTCGCAGCCGCCAAAACATCACCGATCAGACTCAACTCACGACTCCAATGTGGTGGGACTGTGGGGCGCTTGCCGATCAGTGCAACGTGACGGGGCTTGGGCCGCAGGCTGATCCAGAAAGTCCCGCGAATGGCCCCGGCGATAAGCCGCAGGACTGAGCAGACGTCCCGTTCTGCTTCCAGAGAGGGGGCTTCCGCAGCCCCCTTTTCTGTTTTGAACCGATACAGCGCGCCGTACGCGATGAGACGACACCGGCAACGATTCTCCCCCTCACGCTTTTTTTGCGGTACTGGTGGGCCTGTTGCTTTTTGCGCTAAACACGGAGGCCCGCGCGTAGCCGCAGACACAGGGCCCGGGGCGCACGGTGCCACAGTAGCGAGGTGGACTATCTGTCGGGCCTCATTATCCCGGACGGGACGGCCCTGAGTCTCAACGTCGATGAAGCCTCGAGACGCCTGGTTTGTTTAATGCTTTTAAAAAGCAGATACAGGTTCACGCGGGTGGCCTTGTGTCCCGATCCCATCGTCCGTATTTTTATGAGCCATACCTGCTCTGCGGGCGCCGGCTTGGACGGCGTGGCGAAAGAGAACTCGTCGTCGTTCGTGGTGCGTCGGGGTCGCGATCCACCTTCGATCTTGCTCTCAGAAGTCAGCATCCTGTCATGGAAGACGACCTGACGATCGACCAGGTCGCTGAGCTGGCGTACGTCTCGAGGTCTGTCGTATCCCGAGTGCTCAACGACCATCCCAACGTGAGTGAGGAGGCTCGTACGCGGGTGCTCGACGTCATTGAGGAGCACGACTACCGCCCGAGCTCGGTCGCCCGCAGTCTCGCCACCGACCGGTCGTTCGAGATCAGCGTCCTTACGCCCCGCCGTGGCGACGAGTCGCTGGCCAACGGCTACTGGCCGCTGTTGTACTCCGGCATTTTCGAGCAGTGTCTCGAACGCGGCTACTTCGTGTCGCTGTCAATGGTGTCCGAGGGGGTAGAAAACGAGATCCAGAACCAGGCCCGCGACTCGCGCTTTGACGGCTACATTCTCATTACCACCGAGGTGACCGATCTTGTGGCGTCATCTTTGGATGAGAGCAGGGCCCCGGCAATCCTCATCGGACGCGCGCCGGACTGGGAGTCCATTAGCTCCGTCGACATCGATAACGTAAAGGGCGGGTACGAGGCGGGGTGTCACCTCTGCAACCTTGGCTACGAGGAGATTGGGCTCATCCTGGGGAGCCACGCTCTCGAAGAGTCTGCTGACCGTCGGGCAGGGATCGAGCAGGCCCTCTCAGACGCCGGGCGGTCGGTGCCGAGCCGGTACGTGGCTGAGGGAGATTATTCCCAGGAGAGCGGGTATTCTATCATTCAGGACTGGGCGGAGCGGGATGCAGTGCCACGGGCCCTCTTCTGCGCGAGCGATACCATGGCAATGGGGGCCCTGCTCGCCCTCCACGAGGTCGACTACCGGGTACCTGAAGACGTTGCCGTCGTAGGGTTCGATGACCTCCCGGCCTCACGGTACGCCATCCCGCCCCTCACGACAGTGCGCCAGCCGGTCTACGAAAAGGGCGAAACCGCTGTCAATCTGCTTGTCGATCAGATCGAAAGCCCCGACGCCGATCCGGTCCACAAAGAACTCGATCCGGAGCTGGTGATACGGGGAAGTTGCGGGGCGCGCTGAACAGGAGGCGTTACGGCATCTCGTAGGTGGTCACGAAGGCCTCGGCCGCGTAGAATTCGGGTAGGCCGAGCTTGTTAAGCGTGTCGGCGGTGTCCCGGTTGCGATCGCGGGCGCGCTGCCAGAA
>CAYLMT010000088.1:0-7804 GCA_964384855.1 uncultured Salinivenus sp. | reverse complement strand
CATTCGCGGAGGTGTCTCGTTGAACACCCATGCTGGGAAGGCGTCCGTCTCTTTCGAGGACTTTTCGGCGCCGAGTACGGCGGAAACGCACTCGGGCACTCTGCACTTCTTTTTGCCTGCCGAGGCTGGGTTTACACTCCAAACGGACCTCGTTAGCGCCGACCTGACTATTGACGAGGCCTTCGGCACCCCCTCGACAGACGACGAACACCGCGCCTTCAATGACGGGGGCCCCACCCTCACCCTCGACGCCTTCTCCGGAACGGTCACGGTGCGCCCAGTCGGGGCTCGTGAGGCCACAGTACAGCGCTAAGAATCCGTCTCGATGTTGAGTCGGACTGCGACCGACGGGACCTGTTTGCGGGCCATCACCGCCGTTCGGAGCTTGAGGCGTACGTTGAAGCCACTCCTAAAAGTCATCCAGGGTGCGCTCGTCGACCTGTTCTGTCTCGCCGTTCGCCACCCGGAGCATGTGCCATGGCTCCTCGGATCGGTCTACGTAGCAAAGCACTTCGGCCCCGAGCGCCTCGTGGGCGGCCCGGGCGCACTCCTGCACGGATGTCCACGGCAGATGGGGGGCGTTAAACCAGACACTGGTGTAGGGGCCGTTTTTTACGTGCTCGGTGATTTGCACCGGAATGGGGTCGCCGTCGTACTGCCCCTCGTACGTGACGATCGGGGCCTCCTGTATTTGGTCTACCTCCGCAAAGACGCTCCGCAACCAACGGGCAGCTGCCTCCTCGGAGAGGTCCCGTACGTAAATTTCGGTCGTGTCGTGGGCCATAGACAAAAAACACACTGAAGGAAACAGGAAAGGTGCAGGCGCACGGGGTACCAGCACCCTTTCCGCTATCGGTGGTCCTCGATGCGAAGCTGCCGGTCGTGCCGCTCCGCCTCGTCGGGTCGGTTCGTTGCCACGACGAGCAACCGTCCTTGCACCCGCCACGTCTCCGTGATCGACGCGACCATCTCGCGCCCTGCCGCGTCAAGGTTGGCGGCGGGCTCGTCGAGAAGAAGCAGCGGTGGGGTGGCGAGCAGGGCTGCCGCGTACTTCACCCGCTGTCGCATGCCGGAGGAGTAGGTGCCCACCCGATCATCGGCCCGGTCGGCGAGCCCAACCCGCGCCAGGACCTCGTCAATCCGAGACGTAGGGGTCGCCATCCGTCTCGCACGCGCCAAGAAGTGGAGGGTCTCCCGTGCCGTAAGCTCTTCGTAGACCCCCACGGCGGGCGCCACGAGCCCCGTCCGCAGTGGACGTTCGTCGTCCGGCACGAAGTCTCCGTTCACGGTGAGTGTGACTGTACCGGTGCGGGGCGTGAGAACGCCCGACAGGATGCGGAGAAGGGTCGACTTGCCCGCTCCGTTGGCCCCGGTTACCGCCAGGGTCTCCCCCGCATGCAGCGTTACCGACAGCTCCCGGAAAAGCAGCAAACGCCCAAAGTGATGCCCGATGTGCTCGGCCGTAAGGGTCGGCATGCAACGATCGAAGACAAGCGTCCGAAAACACGGCTTTCTTTTAAAAAGGTACAGCCCTCTCCGACCAACCCCAAAGAAATTACCGGCCAATCTGCGGCACATCTTGGGGCTCGGCCCGTAAAAGAAATTGGCGTGTATTCTAAAGTATGGTGCTTTTCGATCTTCCCGCCCGTCGATGAAAGGGCCTCACTCGCTCCTTCTTCTAGCGGGCATTCAGTTCATTTCCCGTCGATCTCTGCCAATCCTCCAGGGCAGACTGCGCTGAACGGGCACAACATCCTACCCGATTCCGGGTAGTTCAGCCCGATTCGCTTTTCATCTTTCTGATTCCATCTGCTTTCTACACGTTCCATTCCCTATATCCCCCGATTGTAAAAGCCCTTCCACACTCTCAGGGGTGGGTGTATTGAAGACTGGCATACACTTTGCGAAGACACATGAACAACAAAAGTCTTCCGCTCCGCACGGATACGCGGGGAGGCTCCGTCCGGCCCTTCGACGCACCTCATCCCCTGGAATACAGGGCCAGGGGACCATAGGGTTGTTGGCATGACGTCGAAGGGCCGGACGGAGCCCCTCCAGAAATTTGTCTTTCGACCGCCAAAAGTTTTCCCTCGCCGGGGAAAACTTCAAGGGATTTCCCACTTTCCTCTTCTCTTTTCTTCCCTTCGACCGGCGACCCGAAACTGTACGTCCATCACATCGCCCTTCCTCCATCGAACCGACGGCTTCTAATGAGGGGTGAGCGCAGTGACTTGTCCGAGCCCCTCCATGTCGCAGGGGCAGTCATCTCTCATCAATTGTCAAATTTTTACGGTTTTGACGCGAGCGCCCCGTCGTGGGGCCTTCTAAAATTGATTCCCGACGTAGACGGCGGTACCTTTATTTTTGTGAAAAGTGCGCCGTCAGATAATCGTATCCGTTGACGCGGGATCTTCAGAACCGATTCGGAGCTACGGAGCGTCTACGGCCTCGGCTTCGCTGTTTCAGGCTAGCCGTCCCCCAGGAACTCGTCCTCCGAGGTGCCCCTCCGTTCTCCCGCCCCTCAGGTGGCCTCCCGGCCGCCTCCAGCCCCACCGACGAGCGGACGAGGGCCGCTCACTACAGTATTGTTTTTCCCGAGCAGGCTGTACTTGGTCTACCCCCACTGCTGTCTCCCCAAATCCTCCAACTCTTATGGCTTCCTCGCATCGTCTCCTCTATGTTGCAGGAGCACTTGCCCCGTTCACCGATCATTCGCCGCTCGCCTCCCTCACCCGGTCGCTCCCCGAACACGTTCAAAAAGCGGGGGACTTTGAAGTGCGAATCATGATGCCCTGCTATGGGGACATCGACGAGCGAAAGCATAGCCTCCACGAGGTCATTCGACTTTCAGACACGGACGTACCAATGGGGGCGGACACCGAGTCGGTCTCCGTCAAAGTGGCCTCTGTGCCGGACGTGCAGTTGCAGGTCTACTTTATGGACCACGACGGGTACTTCGGCCGGGCGGGTTATGCAACGGATGGCGACGGCAACGCTTTCGAGGACAATGCGGATCGGGCGCTGTTTTTTAATCGCTCCGTGCTGGAGACACTTCGGGAGCTGCGTTGGGGCCCAGACCTCATCCACGGCTTCGGGTGGATCAGTGGACTCCTTCCGTCCCTTCTCTCTACCACCTACGCAGACGACGACCTGCTGGGCACCACGAAGTCCGTCTTCACGCCCGGTGGACAGGCCCCCGAGACGCCTCTCCACGCCTCGTTCGCCGACACCATGAACCTTCCGCTTGACGGCAACGCCGGGGCCACCCTCTCGGAAATAGGCCACACCTACGCGGACGCTACGATTCTTCCGCCGAATGAGGCGCAGACGAACGGAGTGCAAGCCGGGGAGGCCTCGAGATTCCGGGCCGATACCGAGCCGCGCACCAAACAGGCAGTGGCGTTGTATGATCAAATGCTCGGTGAAGTCCCTGCGTAGCCCTCGCCTGCCCAGAAACACCCTGCTTCCAGGTGGCATTCAGGGACCCGATTGGAGGAGAGGTCCGTCCTCCGAATGTGTCGACGTCAGGTCCATTCCGCATAGTGTTGTATGGGCCTGCACGTCCTCCACCGACGTCTCGTGCATCCGGGCCTTCCTCCCCAACTTTTGTACCGAACCGGCGTTCGCCGCCCGTAGTGCCGATGTCTATGAGGTCTTTCTGGCTCTCCGCGCTCCTCGTCGGGAGTGTTTTGTTCTTTTCGCTCACCGCTTGCAGCGACTCGTCGGACGTAGGACTGGGAGTGGGCTCTGATCCGCTTCGAGGCGGCGCGCCCGTGACCCTGGACGCGACGCCCGCCGTCGATACGACACAGACCGCGCCCATCACGGGGGACAACATTCGGGAGCGTCCCGCCTCCCAGAACGCGTGGCGGTTCCTGGTCGGCGTCGTGGACGACCCAGTACCGGGCACGGGCACCGTGGAGGCAGAGGGATACGTCGACTTTGCGGGGCGGAGCAGCCTCCCCTCCGAGATCACTTCCGCAAACTCGGACTCCCTCACCGCCGAGTTGCGCCTAACGACGGATTACTTGCATGGCTCCTCGTCCGGATCGATCGACGTGGAGGTGTACGACCTGACGACCGAGGCGGAGATGGACTCTGCGCAGGCCACGGCGAGCTTCGAGGCCGACGAGTCCTCTTCGGTGTCCGAGAACACGGCTCAGATCAATCCGAACGACTCACTGGTCACCATCCGCCTCCGGCAGTCCTGGATCGACGCCAACCTGGCCACCCTGAGCAACACGAACAATGACGGGGCCAGCTTTGAAGAAAACTTCCACGGCTTTAAAATCGTCGCATCCAATAGTGAAGCCGTCGTCGGGTTTTCCTCGTCGACTGCCGCCCTGCGCCTCCGGACGATTGCCTCCGGCGACACCATCACGGCCGACTACTCGGGCCTGAAAACCTTCACCCACGTCACGCAACGGAATGCGACGGGCTCTCCGCCCGACGGTCACAGACTACTGCAGGACGGTGTCGGGACAGGACTGGAGATGGAGTGGGACTTTTCAGAAAACCCGCTCGACACGCTTGAAAACGCCCCCCTGAACCGGGCCGAGATCTTCGTTCCGAACGACACGAGCGCACTGGAGACATTCACGGCCCCCGACTTCGAGCGGCCGCAGCCACAGGGCTACCGCATCATTGCTACGCGGGCCTCAGCTCCGGACGCTCCCTCGTGCTCGTCGGTCCGATCCGCAGTCCTCTCTCCTGCAAACGAGGCCTGCCTCCTCCCTCTCGTCCCCTCCGCGGCCCCCGCGGCAGCCCTCGTTCCGGACAATGTGTCGTTCCCTACCTTTCAGCAGTCGTTCCAGCGCGTCCGCAACGACCAATCCCCGGTCTTCACGACCTTCCGCGTCTACATTGCCGACCGGGAAAACACATCCGTCGACCAGGCCGCCACCATCCAGCCCGGACTGCCGACGACGCTGCCCGCCCTCGTTCCCACCCAAGGGACCGATCCGGGGCCGCCACGCGCCACCCTGACCGTAACGCCGCTCTAGACGATGATTGCCGCTCGGCCTTTCTTTCTTACACTGCGCGACGGTCTCATGCACGTGTCGGGACTCCCACGAGTGCTCTTTTGGGGCGCCTGCCTTGCCGTCGGACTTCTGGGCACCCCTTCGTCGGTGCAGGCCCAAACCAACGGGGAGGGAACGATCTACTCCCGGTTTGGGATGGGCAGCCTGCTTGAGTTCTCCTCGTCCCAGAGCGACGCGATGGGGGGCGGCGGCTACGCGCTCCGATCCCTCAACTACAACCCCGACGCCAACCCCGCCCTCTGGAGCGACCAGGTCTTCACCCGCCTGTCCGGAAGCGCGGCCTACCGCTCCACCACCGTACAGGACGGCCAGGGCAACTCCGGGCGGCTCACCTCTGGCAATGTGCAGGCCATTAAGTTCAACTTCCCCCTCTACGAACGCTCCCTGGGGGTCGGCCTCTCCTTCCAGCCCTACTCGCGTTCGAACTACAACGCCACGCGAACGGGACAAGAACCGATCGGCCCGCGCCAGAACACCGAGGCAACGTACGAGACCTCCTTCTCCGGCTCCGGCGGCCTCCACCGCCTGCGAGGCGGACTGGGATATCGCATCAACGACATTCTGAGCGTAGGGGCTACTGCCGATCTTCTGTTCGGAATCCTCGAAAGCCGGCGCCGTACGACGTGGACGAACACTCAAGCCCTCCGCAATACCATCGTCTCCGATGGGGTACAGCTCTCCGGCCTGACCAGCACGCTCGGAAGTCACCTCGCCCTTGCCGACGTGTTCGCCACGGACGATGCCTTCTCAGTTGGGGCCTCACTCACGCTCCCCGCCCCCCTGTCGGGCGAGCACTACCGGACCCTCGACGAGGACCTCGCCCGAGACACCCTGTCCACCGAGCACGGAGACGTCACGCTGCCCTGGAAAGGCCGTCTAGGAATGTCCTACCAGCCCAATGCCCGCTGGACGTTCGTGGTCGACGGGACATACGCTCCCTGGAGCACCTTTTCGAGTGGCTTCTCCACCAATCCTTCCGAGACGACCCCCACGCGTTTTCCAGTCGGAGGCACGGAGACCTTGACGGATCGGTGGCGCCTCTCCACGGGGACCGAAGTAGTGCCGGCCGGTGAAGACCAACTGGCGGGCTATTTCGCCCAGGTCGCGTATCGCTTTGGGGGGTACGCGGAGCAACTGTACGTGCGCCCCAATCAGGAAACGACCCTCTACGAATTTGCCGCTACCGCCGGCATCAGCCTTCCCACTACCCTCTCTGGCACGCGAATTGACCTAAATACAGTTGCCGGAACGCGAGGGACGACCACCGACTCCCTCGTCCGCGACACGTTCTTCGGGGTCTCCCTTCACGTGAACTTCGGAGAACGCTGGTTCCAGCGGCGCAAGCTCCGGTAGGCAATGTGGGATCCGCGGGTCCTCCCCTCACCGAACAGGTCCCGCCTCGGGGCATTTTTGACTGAAACTCAACGCCAAGCGTTTAGTCTAAAGCCCTAGCCTGTTCAAAATATCGGACAGATTTGCTCCTAATATGCTTTTTGCTGCCCCCTCCTTCCGGTTGCAGTCTTTCGTCATCGGTGCCCTGTGCATGGGCTTCGCTCTGCTCGTCTCGGCCCCGCCGGCCTCGGCTCAGGACAGCGAGCCGAGCAAGCAGGAGAAGCTGATGCACTACAGCCTCTACTACGAGAATTACAAGAACGACGACTTCGAAAGCGCCCGGAGCGACCTGCTGTGGGTGCTCGAAAACGCCCCTGGTGTTCCCGACGGAGACGACGACAATTATCGCCGAGTGATCCGTCTCTACGAGGGCCTCGCCGAGCAAGCCACGGAGGAAGAGGTCCGAAAAGCATACCTGGACACCGCGGCAACGTACCTGACCTCCGCCACCGAAAAGTTGGAGAAGCACGGCCTCGAATACGAGCCCTATAAGTGGGAGCGGCGCAAGGGACGGTTCCTCGAGAAGTACCAGGGCTCTCTCCCCAATGACATTGAGGGGCTAGAGACGCCCACGGTGCACTACCGCAAGGCCTTCGACCTCGCACCAAAGGAACTTGACCCCTATTACATCCAGCAGATCCTGCGGTCACACCTCGAAAACAACGAACTCCAAAAGGCCCTCGACTTTGCCAACACGGTAGAGTCGAAGCGTGGAGACGACGAGGAGGTCGCCGGGATGATTAGCTCGATCCGTGAGGACATCTTCGGCAAGAATGCGCAGGCGAAGATCGCATATTTGGAGAAACAAGTCGAGCAGCATCCGGACAGTACGCAACTGCTCACCGAGCTCTTCAACGCCTACAACCAGCAAGGCAACGTCGAAAAGGCTGGCAAGCTCTCGAAGCGCCTTATGAAGATGGAGCCCGCGGCCGAGACGGTTCGGGAGATTGCACAAATGCGCCTCGAGGACGGCCGCCCGAAGGCCGCACTGCAGGCGTACGAGCGGGCCGTGAAGCAGGGAGCTGAGTTGAAGGCCGAGGATCACTTCAACCGAGGCACGGCCTATCAGAAGATGGGCGAACTGGCTCAGGCCCGCCAGGCCTTTCAGAAGGCCATCGACATGAAGGAGGACTTTGGGCGAGCGTATATTGCCATCGGCGACCTGTATGCCCGTGCCGTCAACCAGTGCAGCGGCAATGAAATGGCCCGGAACGACAAGGCAGTGTACTGGGCCGCCGTGGACAAGTACCGCCAGGCCAAGGAGGTGGACTCTTCGATCGCCTCCGTCGCGGACAGTAAGATTCAAACGTACCGAAAGGTCTTCCCGACCAAGGAAGACATCTTTTACCGCGAGGACTGGGAGAGCGGGC
>CAYLMT010000087.1:6310-7812 GCA_964384855.1 uncultured Salinivenus sp. | reverse complement strand
CCCGCATAGCATGTCTACGCCCCCGGCACTTCGGACCCTGAGTGAGGGGCTGCACGCCGAACTCACTCAGCGGATCCTTCCATATTGGATGCAGCATGGTCCGGACCCGAAGCACGGCGGATTTGTCGGCCTGATCGACAGCCGAGGTCGGCCGGATCTGACCGCGGAAAAGGGAGGGGTGCTGAATGCCCGGATTCTGTGGACCTTCGCCGCAGCGGCGCGGCTTCTCGGAACCGCAAAGTGTAAAGCACTCGCCGATCGGGCGTACGAGGTTCTCTCGGGGCCCTTCTGGGATGAAGACGAGGGGGGCGTCTTTTGGAGAATTGCCCCCGACGGTTGCCCGACACAGCCCCGCAAGCAGGTGTACGGGCAGGCCTTTGCGCTCTACGCTTTTGCGGAATACCACCGGACCACCGGCCACTCCGGGAGCCGAGATCGGGCCGTTCGCCTCTTTGAGCTGCTCGAAGCGCACGCGCACGACGACACGCACGGCGGCTACGTAGAGGCCCGGGGGCGCGACTGGCGGCCCATCGAGGAGGTGCGCCTCGGCCCCGACGATCCGAATGCGCCCCGCTCCATGAATACGGCGCTCCACGTGTTGGAGGCGTTCACGACCCTGTACCGCGTATGGCCGGACGAGCGAGTGGCCCGACGGCTCGACGAGCTGACCGAGCTCTTTCTGCAGCGGATCCTCGATCCCCAGACGCATCACCTCCACTGCTTCTTTGATGAGGACTGGACGCCGCGGTCCAGACTCGTCTCCTACGGGCACGACATTGAGGCGAGTTGGTTGCTGACGGAGGCCGCGGAGGTGCGGGGCCGTGCCGACATAAAGCAGCGGGTCGAATCCCGAGTCGTTCGCGTGGCCGAGGCGGTCCGCCAGGAGGGCTTGTCAGACGATGGGGGGCTCGTCTACGAGGCGGAGGGCGGTAGGGTCGTCGATGCGGACCGGCACTGGTGGGTGCAGGCGGAGGCGATGGTGGGATTTGTGAATGCCTATCAGTTGTCGGGGGCAGACGACTTCGCGGCGGCTGCGCGTCGGGTTTGGGGATTCGTCCAAGAACGGGTCCTCGATCGGACGCATGGGGAGTGGCACGCTCGCGTGTCCGAGGAGGGAGTGCCGTATCCATCAGATCCCAAAGTGGGGCCGTGGAAGGGGCCCTACCACACCGTCCGCGCCTGCCTTGAGGTCGTGCGTCGGGTCGACGGACTCCAAGGGAGAGGAGGGGACGCCCCGGTTCTCACGGACGCGCCACGGGAGGATTCGAGAAGGGAGAGCCCTGGCAGTCCATAGGATGTTGTGACCACTCTCCAAATTTGTTTTTCGCCGACTCCAACATGTGGAGTCCCTGAATTGCATTCTAGATCCTCTTACATCAATTCCAGTGTGCCATGTGTACTCGCCTTTCCGGCTTGGTTCTTCTCGCAGTGCTTCTGACACTTGGGGGCACCGTCGAGTGCGCTCGCGCCCAACAGGGAGACGCGATCTCGAACGACTCGCT
>CAYLMT010000087.1:0-6210 GCA_964384855.1 uncultured Salinivenus sp. | reverse complement strand
TCCACCTCGCTGGAGGAGTTTCAGGCCTGGGCGGGGGAGTGGTACAACGACATCTCTCCCGAGCCCTTCGTGAAGTTTATTGAGGACGGGAGCGTCGTCGTGATTGACGCGAGCGGCGACGGTGACACCGGCTCTATTGGCTCGTACAACGCACTTGCCTGGGTGGGGGAAGGGATGGAAGGCCTCGTCACGACCGGCAGCGTCCGCGACACCGACGAGATCATCAAGCAGGACATCCCAATGTACCTGGATCTGCTCCAGCGAGGGCGGGGTGTCCGGCCGGGTCGCAATGAAATTGAATCCGTGCAGGAGCCGGTCGAGGTCGGCGGGGTGCTCGTGGAGCCGGGTGATGTGGTCGTGGCCGATGGGGACGGCGTGATTGTGGTGCCGCGCGACGTGGCGGTCCCCGTGGCGCAGGCAGCTCGCAAGATCAAGCAGAGCGATCAGGAGGCCCGGCGACAGCTTTACAAGGAGCTTGGGCGGCCACTGGACGAGACTGTCGAGCAGTGATCCGACTTTTCCCGGACCCTAAAGGGTACTTCTCATGTCGTCGCCGCGATACTCTCATTCGATGCCTGCGATGCGGGCCGCCCGACGAACCGGACTTTTGCTCATTGTCCTGGTGGTGAGTGTCGGTGCGTGTCGGAGTCTGGAGGCGCCACGCACCGATGAGGCGGCGCCCGGTCCGGTTGACCCGGAGGCTACCGAGCGCACCCGCGCCCTTTTCCATACCCTTCGGTCAATGGACGAGCGGGTACTCTTCGGCCAGCAGGATGCGCTGGCCTATGGCGTGCGGTGGACAGGAGAAGTGTCACAGAGGAGTCGGTCGGACGTGAAGGCCGTGACGGGAAGCCACCCGGCAGTCTACGGCTGGGACGTGGGGGACCTCGGGCTCGGGGACGACGTGTCGGTCAATCTCGACAGCGTGCCGTTCGACGACATGCAGACCTGGATCGTCGAGGGTTACGAGCGGGGCGGCGTTGTGACGGTGAGCTGGCACATGAATAATCCAGTCTCGGGAGGCGACGCTTGGGACACGACCTCTGCAGTAACCGAAATTCTGCCGGGAGGCACCCACCACGCCGACTATGTGGCGATGCTGGATCGGTTTGCCCGCTTTGCCGACGGGTTGGACGCTGGGTTTTGGAGTTGGATGGGGCTCGGCCACCACGTACCCATCATCTTTCGCCCCTTCCACGAGATGACGGGCGACTGGTTCTGGTGGGGCGTGGCCGCGCCGGAGGACTACAAGCAGCTCTGGCGGTTTACCGTCGAGTACCTCCGGGACGAAAAAGACCTGCATCACCTCCTCTACGCCTACTCCCCTGATCATTTTGAGGATCGGGAGGCCTACCTCGAATACTATCCGGGAGACGATTATGTCGACCTTCTGGGATACGACGACTACCACACCCTCACGGAGGGATACGACCGCCTCGCCCGTGTCGACACCGTGGCGAGAAAAGCGGAGCGGGCCGATGCAGTCGTGGCACGTCCCACGTCCAGTCCCGACACGCTCACCTCGGCCCCGGACTCCGTCGGCATCGACTCGGTCTTCGTCGACCCAGTGCGGGCTGACTCCATGGCTGCTGCAGCTCTGACGAACCAGCTCCGGATGGTGGTCCGGGAGGCAAACCGACGCGGCAAAATTGCAGCGTTCACCGAGACCGGATACGAGGGCATCCCGGACTCCACGTGGTGGACGGATCGGGTGCTCCCGGCCCTTACCGCCGACTCCACCACGCGCGATCTGGCCTACATGCTCGTGTGGCGCAACGAGCGAAACTGGCGCATCCCCGGGCATCACTTCGCACCGTTTCCGGGGCACGGTAGTGCCGAGGACTTTGTGCGCTTCTACGAGCATCCACTCACGGTCTTCGACGACGACATTCCAGACTTGTATCAGTAGAACAATCGCTTCCCGGGGCGGACCCGGTTCAGCTCCGCTCTCACGCAGCCATCCACACCCATGAAATCGATAGTTTGCTCTCTGACAGTTCCACTTCTCTTGCTCGTCGGCCTTTTTGCCAGGGGCGCCATGGCCCAGCCCGAAGACGACGAGATTGAGACTCGTGTCGATTCGTTGCTTCGGGAAATGACCCTGGAAGAAAAGGTCGGGCAGATGACCCAGGTGACCCTCGGCACGGTGACCGATGGACAAACGGAGGGAGACGAGGGGACCCCGCCTCGGCCGACACTCAATGAAGAGGCGCTGCGGGAGGCGATTGTGGAACACCACGTGGGATCGCTCCTCAACGTCGCCGACAATGCGCTGACGCCGGCGCAGTGGCGCGACCTGATCGCGTCGATCCAGGACGTGGCGACGGAGGACACGCGCCTGGGCATTCCCATTCTGTACGGGATCGACTCGGTCCACGGCGCCAACTACGTGGCCGGATCGACGATTTTCCCACAGAACCTGGGGTTGGCGGCCACCTTCGACCCGTCGCTTGCTCGTCGGGCGGCAGAAATAACGGCGCGGGAGACCCGTGCTGCGCATCTGCCCTGGAATTTTGCCCCGGTGGTGGACCTGGGCCGTAACCCGCAGTGGCCGCGTTACTACGAGACGTTCGGCGAGGATCCGTACCTGGCACGCAAAATGGGCGTCGCGGCCGTGGAGGGATTGCAGGGCGACGACGTAAGCCGGGGCACCCGTGTGGCGAGCACGCTGAAGCATTACGTGGGCTACTCCGGGCCGGAGAGCGGGCTCGATCGCACCACGGCCCAGATTCCCGAGCGGCTCTTGCGGAGCCATTACCTGCCGCCTTTTCGTGAGGCGATCGAGGCAGGTGCGAAAACGATCATGGTCAACTCCGGCGACGTGAACGGCATTCCCGCCCATGCCAGCGAGTATTTGCTGACCGACGTGCTGCGCGATGAACTCGGTTTCGAGGGAGTGGTGGTGTCCGACTGGCGCGACGTGTTAAAGCTGCACGACGTGCACCGCACGGCGGAGAGCACGAAGGAGGCTGCCCGGCAGGCCCTGGAGGCGGGCATTGACATGTGCATGGTGCCCTACGACTTTAGCTTTTACGACGACGTGCTGGCCCTGGTCGAAGAGGGAACCATCGCGGAGGCTCGTATCGACGAATCGGTCCGCCGCATTCTGCGCCTGAAGGCAGAGGTGGGCCTTCTGGAGGACGCGAGGCCGCCGTCCGATACCGGTCCGGTCAATACCGAGGCCGACCGGGAGACCAACCTGGAGGCGGCCCGCAACAGCCTGACGCTGTTGAAAAACGAGAACGACGTGTTGCCTCTCGCAGAGGACGCCGAGGTTTTGGTGACGGGGCCGGCCGCGACCTCCGTCTCCGCCCTCACCGGCGGCTGGACCTACACCTGGCAGGGCAATGGGGCCGACCAGATCTCTCCCCACAGCCAGACGCTTTGGGAGGCCCTGCAGGCGCGAGGACGTTCGGTGCGCCACGTAGCAGGGGCTACGTTCGATTCGCTCACCACCACCGACGCCGCTGCGGACGCCGCTCGTGAGGCCGACGCTGTGGTCCTGGCCGTCGGGGAAGACGCTTTCGCCGAAAAGCCGGGCGACATTCGCGATCTGTACTTGCCGGAAGCCCAGGTGGAACTGGCCGAGGCGCTGGCCGACACCGGCACGCCTGTCGTGACCGTGGTGGTGGAGGGGCGGCCCCGGATCATGCCGTCCGTCTTCGCGCAGTCAGACGCTGCGCTGCTGGCCTACCAGCCGGGCATCCAGGGTGCCCGGGCCCTCGCGGACGTGCTCTTTGGGGACGTCAGCCCGAGTGGGCGGTTGCCGTTTGCCTATCCGAAGGACCCGAATGTCATCGTGCCGTACGACGCGCCCGTCACGAGTCGGCTCGGGGCTGCTCAAGACACGACTGCGTTTGCGCCGCAGTATCCCTTTGGCCACGGACTGAGTTACACGTCCTTCGAGTACAGGGACCTGCGTCTCTCCACCGACACGTTGCGTCCCGGGGGCACCGTCACCGTTGCAGTGGACGTTGCCAACACTGGACCTCAGGTGAGTGACCACACCGTGCTGCTCTTCGCACGGGATGAGTACGCGTCCATTGTACCCCGCGAGCGGCAGCTCAAGGGGATGGCCCAGGTGCGCCTGGAGCCCGGAGGAACCGAAACAGTGCGGTTCGACCTTCGAGTGTCCGATCTTTCCATCATCGGTCCCGACATGTTCGCCGAGACGGAGCCGGGGACCTTTCGACTGACGGTCGGTGATCAGCATACCTCTCTGGAGTTTGTCGAAGGGAGGTAAGTGTGGATAGTTAATGTCATCTAATTCCTTGTCTCCGATCGGAGTTGTCATTTTCAGCTCATGTACAGCAGTACGATGGACTTTTTCCACTGTATCAGAAGAATGCCCCCGACCTTTGTGTGTCGTCGGGTCGTAGCGTGTGGGTTCGGGCTCCTGTTTGGCGTCCTTGGATCCGTGGCTGCACAGGACGGTCCCGAGCGCATTCGGTTGAACCAAGTGGGCTTTGCCCCCGACGCCCCGAAACAAGCCGTCGTGGTAGACGCTCCCGAGACGCCGTTTTACATCGTGGACGCAGGGGACGATACGGTGCGGAGCGGGACCCTCGGGCCGGCGCAGAGCTGGGACCTGTCGGGCGAGTTGGTCCGCCGGGTGTCGTTCACGGACCTTTCGGCACCGGGGACGTACCGGTTTGTGGTGCCGAGGGTGGGGCAGTCGCATCCGTTTGCGGTGGACAATCAGGTTTACGGGTCCGTGGCCCGAACGGCGCTGAAGGCCTACTACTTCCAGCGTGCCTCCACCACCCTCCCCGAGCGCTTTGCGGGGCGCTGGGCCCGTCCTGCCGGTCATCCGGACGACCGTGTGCGCGTCCATCCGTCGGCCGCCACGGACGCTCGTCCGGCCGGACACCGCATCGCAGCGTCAAAGGGGTGGTACGACGCCGGTGATTACAACAAGTACGTCGTCAATTCCGGCATCAGCACCTATACGCTTCTGGCGCTCGCCGAGCACGCGCCGGAGGTCGCGGAGGGGCTTTCCGTCACGATTCCGGAGGGGGGCAACGACGTGCCGGACGTGGTCAAGGAGGTGCTCTGGAATCTGCACTGGATGCTCGCGATGCAGGCGCCCGATGGTGGCGTCTACCACAAGCTGACGCACGCGTCGTTCTCTGGGATGGTGATGCCCCACGAAGCCACGGCGCCACGGTATGTGGTGCAAAAAAGCACGTCCGCGGCTCTCAACTTTGCCGCCGTCATGGCACAGGCGTCCCGTGTTCTGGACGAGCTTGCCCATGATCGACAGCTCGCCGATTCGATGCGGACGGCAGCGCTTGACGCCTGGCGGTGGGCGCGAGCCCATCCGGACGTCCCCTACGACCAGTCGTCGCTCAACGCGCAGTACGACCCGGACGTGACCACCGGGACGTACGGCGACAACGAGTTCGCGGATGAGTTTGCGTGGGCTGCCGCCGAACTCGCTGTGACGACGAGTGCCGATAGCTTTCTCGTGGCAGCCTCACCCCTCGACCTGGAGCCGACTGTGCCATCATGGCCTACCGTACACACCCTCGGCTGGTACACGCTTCTAGAGCACCGCGAGCAGGTTGCTTCTGTAGTGGACACCTCCGCACTCAAGCGGCGCTTTCTCCAGTTCGCCGACGAGCTGGCCGGCACTCGGCGGGACGTACCCTACGGTACCGTCATGGGGCACGCGGCGGGCAATTTTGTGTGGGGAAGTAACGGCGTGGCCGCAAACCAGGCGATGGCGCTCCTTCAGGCTTATCGCCTCACCGCCGATCCGGATTACCGTGACGCTGCGCTTGCGAACGTGGACTACCTACTCGGCCGAAACGCCACCGGGTTCAGTTTCCTCACGGGAATGGGCAACAAAACGCCGATGCACATTCACCACCGTCCTTCCGAGGCTGACACGGTGGGGGCACCCGTGCCGGGTCTCCTGGCGGGGGGACCCAATCCAGGGCAGCAGGACCGCGACAACTGTGCCGACGCGGGTGTCAGTTACCCGTCCGACCATCCGGCACGCTCCTACATCGATCATCTCTGCAGCTATGCCGCCAACGAGGTGACGATCAATTGGAACGCACCGCTCGTGTACGTGGCGGCCCTGCTCGATGCCACGTTCGAGAACTAAAACCGACTTTACGAACGTCTTTGCCCCGTTCCTGTCTCGTCATGATCCTCCGTACAGTCTTCTTCTTAGGGCTTCTCTTCGCGATGGCCCCGAGCACC
>CAYLMT010000086.1:0-7894 GCA_964384855.1 uncultured Salinivenus sp. | reverse complement strand
TGAAGTCGCTCACGGACGGCAACTTTGAGATCCTGACCTACCCCGGAGGTGAACTGGTGCCCCCGTTTGAAGTGCTGGGCAGCGTGCAGAACCGGACCGTGGAGATGGGACACTCGGCCAGCTACTACTTCATCGGGAAGAATCCGGCGCTGGCATTCGACTGCACCGTGCCGTTCGGTCTCACGGCCCGACAGTACAACGCATGGGTCTACTACGGCGGCGGGATGGACCTCCTGCGTGACCTCTTCTCCGACTTCAACATCCTCAATCTGCCGGGTGGCAACACGGGCACGCAGATGGGCGGCTGGTTTAACGTCGAGGTGGCCTCCCTCTCCGACATGAATGGCCTCAAGATGCGCATTCCGGGGATGGGCGGCAGCGTGATGAGTGAAATGGGGGTCAACACGCAGGTCCTGCCGAGCGGCGAGATCTACCCGTCGCTGGAGCGTGGCGCGATCGACGCGGCCGAGTGGGTCGGGCCCTACGACGACGAGAAGCTCGGCTTCCACGAGGTGGCCCAGTATTACTACTACCCTGGTTGGTGGGAGCCCGGACCGGCCCTCTCGTTCTACGTGAATCGGGACGCCTACGACAGTCTCCCGACGCAGTACCAGGAGGCCCTGAAGACGGCCGCCGCCGAGGCCAATCTCCGCATGATGGCCGAATACGACCACAAAAACCCCGCGGCCCTCGACCGCCTGCTCGACGCGGGCGCCACGCTTCGCCGCTTCCCCGACGCCGTGATGGAGCGCGCCCAGAAGGTGACGACCCAAATTCTGGAGGACAATGCCTCCGGCAATCCGCAGTACCGTAAGATCTACGAGGCCTACAAGGAGGCCCGGGAGGACGCCTACCGCTGGTTCGGCACCGCCGAGATGGGCTACGCCGACTTTGCCTTCCCCCGCATGGGCGAAAACGTCGGCGACTCAGCCTGATTCGGAAGCCTGTCAATGGGGTTCGGGGTACGGATTTCGAGGCCGGCCGTCGTGTCGCGTGCGCCGTTCCCCACTGCTCTTTTTCTCTCCCCGGCTCGAACTTGTTCGCGCCCCACATGCTCCCCGCCGTCTGGGACCTCTTTGAGACGCACGTCTTTCCCGTACCCTCCACTGACGAACGCTTCAATCCCTACCGCGACCGTCGGGACGATCTCGACGTTCCCGACGCCTCCACCCACCGCCGCGACAACCTGCGTCGGTACCTGTCGTGCTTCGACTCCGCTCCCCGCCTCTTCCTCCTCCTTGAAGCCCCCGGCCCATGGGGCTGCCGCTTCTCCGGCGTGCCCGTCACGAGCGAATCGCAGCTCATCGACCCGGACTTCCCGATCGACGGAACGGCCACGAGCCAAAAGGACGAGCCGATTACCGAGTACAGCGCCTCCATTTTCTGGCGGGTGCTCCAGCCCGTCTTCCCCCACTTCTTCGTCTGGAACAGCCTCCCCCTCCACCCGCACGACCCGGACGATCCCCTCTCGATCCGCACGCCCCGCCGCTCGGAGGTGCGGGACTGGCACGACCTGCTCCACGCCTTGCTCGACGTGCTCGCCCCTGAACGCACGGTCGGCGTCGGACGCAAGGGCGAACGGGCCCTCAATGAGGTCGGAGCCGACCCCACCTATGTACGCCATCCCTCACAGGGCGGCGCGAACAAGTTCGAGGCGGGGATCGAAACAATCGCAGACGAAATGGGCCTCCCCCGGTAGACATGCTGGGAGCACACTGCTCTGGGATACGCCCCGGACAACCGCCCGCGGGGACCTCTTCGACGAATTCCTGGCGGTACCTCGCCTCCCCCAAGCCCATCCTGCCCCGTCATTGGACAACGACAAGCGCTTCCAGGTCGCTCTCCATCAATCCTTCACGGTTATCTGTTGACACCTAAACAGGAGTTTTTTGTACGTTGCGTCAGTCAAACAGCACAAATTTGGGTAAAACCCCGAATATACGCCGTCTTTTCGTGCTTTCTCCTACATGTACGCAATCGTACCAGTGACAACAATTCTTGCCGTGTCTGGGCCACTGGCCGGGGTCCTGATTGGGTGGTTCCTTAGTACGCAGTCCGAACGCCCGTCCCTCCGAACGACAGCCGCCCAGCGGCAAATCGATCACATCTGCGAGATTGATCGGCTCGTCGCCTCGGCCATGGGGTCGCTCCAAACCTACGAGAAACGGATTTTGGTGGGACAACACCTTGAGCAAAATGGCCAGACCTCGACAAAAGAGGCCGCTTCAAATTCGGAGCCAGCGACAAACGAAACGTCCACAACAGGCCCCTTTCCCCATCGACGTTCTCTGCGGGAGCCCCTAGACGGCAAGACGCTCCTGGACATCAAACGGGACGCCGACGAAGACATTTGGGAGTGCGCGAACGCCCTCACCCGGGCCACCGCATTCCTGGACAACAACTCGGTCCTGCGCGCCCAGGAACTGGTAGAAGCCCTCGTGGCAACCCGTGAGACATTGGAGGCCCAGGAGTCGGGCAGCGTCGACCCTTCCGAAGAGATGAGCGAGCACGTGGCGTCGCTTCACCGCTCTCGCATCCGCTTTCTCGACACGGCCCGGAAGAACCTGCACGGGAGTTCCTTGAGTACGGACATCGCGGAGCGGGTGGAGCGCCTCACCGAGAAGGCCTTCTCTCCCTCCCAGGTGCCCCGCCCCTACGTGGCGACGGGCGTTCGGCTCCCTGAAGAGCGTCTGTGATCGCGGGTGAAACTCCGGGGTCGGGTTCGTTATCTTGGCGGAGCCGCTCTCTCCACGATCATTGCCCGTCGGTCCGCTATGACTCCGTCGGAACGCTGGCCTGCCATTCTGCTGCAGTTGGAGCCCGACGTCTGGACCCGCGCGACCGATCTGGCCCGCACCCTGGGGGTCAGCGAACGGACCGTGTATCGCGACGTGCAGGCAATGGTGGAGGCCGGGGTGCCGCTGCAAGGGGTGCCGGGCAAGGGCTATCGCCTGCCAGACGACTACCTGCTTGCCCCCATCCGATTGACGCGTGACGAGGCGGTCATGCTCGTCTTAGGAAGCGCCTACGCCGCCCGAAATTTCAGTGGGCGCTACCAGGCCGCGGCCCGGGCGGCCGAGCAAAAGATTGAGGACGTGCTCTCGCCCGACGACCGAGAACGAGCCCTCTCCCTGCGCGGGAGTGTGCCCCTCGTCCCCCCCAGTGTCTTTGGCGACTCCACCCAGGAAGGTCTGTTGCACCAGGTCCGCCACGCCCTCGTGGAAGAGCGCACCCTTGTGGCCACGGTCGCATCTGATTCCGACACTCCCATCACGCGGCGCATCGACCCGTACGGCCTCGTACGACAGGGACCCACATGGCACCTTGTGGGATACGGACACGATCGGGACCGCGTGGTTCACCTCCCCCTTCAGCGCATTCGCGGGCTCAATATGACGGACGCCACGTTCGAGCGTCCGGCCAGTTACGGGTCGCGCTCCCAGAATGCTTCGGCGTCACCTCGGCGACGGGTCCGCGCCGTCTTTGCCGAAGAGATAGCCGCGGACGTGCAGGTCCCTCCGTCCGTCGAGGTAAAAGCACGCGAGCACCTCTCCGACGGTCGTCTTCTGCTCACCCTGAACGTCGACCATGCGCTCGAAGTGATGCCGTGGCTCCTGAGTTGGGGTGCCCACACACGAGTGCTGGAACCGCGGGCCCTCCGGGAGCAACTGGCCGCGGAGGCCCGCGCCGTGGCCGACCAGTACGAGTCGATCCCCACCCTGCTCGATTAATCTCCTCGTCGCCGGGTCGACCGTTCCTCGTCCCATGCCCTCCGCCCCCACGGCCCCGGACGTCACACAAACCATTCGTACCCCGGCCGGTCCTCTCGCCTACACCGATATGGGCAGCGGACCGCCCATTGTCTTCCTCCACGGAAATCCCACGAGTGCCCGTCTCTATCGCCACCTCATTCGTGACCTGACACCAACCTATAGGTGCATTGCCCCCGACTACCTCGGCTTTGGCCGCTCGGCCGCCCCGACAGACTTCTCGTATCGCCCAACGGCACACGCAGTCCTAGTAGAGCGGCTCCTCCGCTCGCTGGACCTCTCGGATCTCACCCTCGTGCTACACGACTGGGGCGGGCCGATCGGACTGGCCTATGCCCTTCGCCACCCCGATACTGTCCGACGCCTCGTGTTGATGAACACCTGGGCGTGGCCGCTCACGCACCGGCCGCTGCTTCAATGTACGAGCCGACTCCTCACCACCCCGGCGGGCCGCCTCGCCGTTGAGCGCGGCAATGCGTTCGCCCGAATTGTCATGCCCGCGACCACCGGCTCCGGTCGTCAGACGGACTGGATTTCGGACTACGCCACCGCCTTAAACTCCCAAGAGCGACGACACGCCTGCTGGGCATTTGCCCGGGCGCTCCGGACCGAGGCTGACTGGCTCCGGGCGCTGTGGACCCAGCGACACCGGCTCCGGACGTGCTCCACCCTCCTCTGCTGGGGCATGGCCGATCCGGCCTTTGGCACCGAGGCGTGCCTGCGGCGCTGGCAATCCCTCTTTTCGACCCCGACGGTGCGCCGGTACCCCTCGATTGGCCACTACGTGCCGGAAGAAATGGGACCCGATCTCGTCGACATCGTTCGGCCGTTTCTCTCTTCCTCTTCCTGATTTTGTTGAGCCGGGCGCGGTCCCCCTTCGCCCCTACTGAACCATTTGCTCATCGGCGATGACTGGGGGGGGAGCCTCTGCCTCCGTCAAGGACGGCAATTCAACCGTAAATACACTGCCCTCTCCTTTGGCACTCTCCACCTCGATGGCGCCCCCAAGCAGATCCACCATACGCTTCGTAAGGGCCAGGCCCAATCCGGCCCCCTCGTACTTCCGCGCCACCCCCTCAGACTCTTGCTTGAACGGCTCGAATAGGTGCGGCTGAAACGCGGCGTCAATGCCGATGCCCGTATCCCGCACGCGGATCTGAGCCCCAAATTCGAGGGGCTCGACCTCCACTCGAAGGGTCCCTTCGTCCGTAAACTTGACGGCGTTTTGGACGAGATTATTGAGAATGCGATACAGGAGCGTGCGATCCGTCGCCACGGTGCACTCTTCCGGCGCGTCGACCTCCACGGTCAGGGCCTTGTCCTCGATCGCCTGACTGTGCCGGTCGACGACGTCGTGGACGACACTTGGGACTGCCACCTCCTGTACTTTCACGTCGAGCGTGCCGGACTCGATCTGGGCCATGTCCAGCACCGACTGAAACGTATCCGACAGTCGACGTGCGCTGTCTCGAATTTGGGCAGCAAACGACCTATAGGGGTCCTCGACCTCCTCCATAATCACCTCCGCGTAGCCCGTGATGTTGGTGATGGGCGTGCGGAGCTCGTGGCTCATGTTATTGATCAGGTTCGACTTGAGGCGAGCCACCTGTTCGGCCTCCTGCTTCGCCCGGAGCATCTCATTCTCCCACTCCTTTCGTTTCGAGATGTCGCGGACGGCGCACACGTGGACGGTCTCTTCGCCCGCCGCGACCTCGCGTTTTTCGACCTCAACCGGGGTCGTCGTGCCGTCCGTGTGGACCACTTCGGCCTCGATTGGGGCTTCGGCCTCGCCATTGAGTCGGGCCGGGTCGACTGAGGAGGCCGCCGCGAGAAGGGCGGTGATGTCTTCTCCGATCAGAGCGTCCCGGTCCCTCCCCACCATCTCGGCCAAAGATGCATTCGCGTCGATAATCTCTCCGTCGGCCTTGTGGAGGGCAATGCCCTCAAGCGTCGCCTCCGCCAGCCGTCGAAAGCGGGCCCGGCTCTCCTCCAATTCTTGGGTGCGGCGCCGAACGGCTGTGCGAAGCCCAACCACGATCGCCCCGGCAACAAGCCCTCCGCCCAGAAGAATCAGAAGTGCCACTCGGAGATACGTTGAGGCCCATCCAACCTCAGTCAGATCAGCCCGGTCGCGGGGCTCAATCTGATAGTACTCGTCAAAGGGCGCCTCAAAATCGTGTTGCCCCACTACGCCCGTGACCTCCACGGCATCCCCCTCGGCGAAGCGGTCCAACCCAAACCGCTCCCCATGCCGGTCCGCCACGAACACGGTAATTTGCGCCGGCGCCTCGGCCCCTCGATCTTGAAGACGCAGAAAGTCCCCTCCCCGGTTGGTTCCCTTGCTGGCGATGCGTCCTCGGATCCGGGCAAGCCGACCCTCGTGCTGCTCTACCACCGCCGTACTTACGGTGAGCGGGAGCGGCGCTGGTGTCCGTGCCTCGGCCTCGACAACGTGGGCCTCCACGCCGCGCAGTCGCGTTAGGCCGTACGCGTGATCCACAACCCCCCGAATTCGGAGACTGTCCCCTCGCTCCACGGCCGGACCGTCGGGCAAAAGCACGTGGATCCCGCCCGTGCTGTCCTGGAGTGCGGCCATCTCGGGCACCGGCACGGCAAGACGCCCACGTCCCGCCGTGACGCGCCCCGCCACCGTTACGGTATCCCCCTTCCGATCCGGCACTAAATCCCCATCCGCGTCCATCCGGACATCGGCGATGGGCTCGGCCGGACCCATTTGAAGGCTGTCGTCAAGGACTGAACGCGCAGTCCCCTGTGACGGACCAGTGAGCCACAGTAGTCCGATTCCGAGAAGCAGAAGGCACCAAACGGATGTTCGAAACACGACGAGGGACGTACTTGGTGGGGGTGGGCAGGGGTGCCCCTCATTTTTCCGCTTCTAAAAGTGAAGAGGGCACTCGTCGAATTCAAGTATTCAGCAGATGAATCCCAATGATTCGCCAATTCTCAAGAGACAACGTTTGTAGAGGACGCGCCTCGAACCCGCCGTAAGAGGCGTATGACGAGCAAACAGACCACACAGCACCGGTGCAACAGGCACGAAGCCGTGAGCATATAATTTATTGTACCAATGCCCCAAACCCGGTCCCGAGCCCATGTCCCTCGTTCCTCTGGTTGCGGTCGTTATGGTCTTTGCCATTCCCATCTTCGGTATCGCCCTTGCCGGGTATAAGGAGTGGCTCAAGTTCAAGGCCAAGCACCAGGAGCTCGGCACCTCGACACGGGAGGTTGAGAAGCGGATCGACGCGCTGCGGGACCGTCTCGCCCGAATTGAGGAGGAGCGGGAGGCCCTTCAGGAACGCGTGCAGAATCTGGAAACGATTGTCACCAGCGAGGCCTGGATCGCCGATCACGACGAGTCCACGGATCCCTCGCCCCTGAGGGACATGGACGAAGGCCTCCTCGAACCTCCCAATGACGGAGATACTCTTTCGAGCGATGCGGAGCACACCGCCGAGCTGGCTCGACGCCTGCGCGGGCAGTGAGCGTCTTCCGCGCCACAGATGAGATCACGGAAAATTCGGTGAAGGGATTGGGCTTTGCCCCGTCGAGCATCTACCTTAGACTTCGAATTGAAGATCGTTCTTTCCCAACGTCACAGGTTCTCGTCCGGCGCTTGCCGGGCGAGATGAAAAGGGAACGCCAGTGCCGCCATTGATGCTCGTTGAGGGGCTGACTCTGTCTTGAGGACCGCCCTTCAACAGTTTGCCATGGCCAGTCTGGGGCTGTCCCCGCAACTGTGAATCGAACGACGGACGCGCGTTGGAGGCGGTTTGCCACTGCCCGAACGAGTGATCCCGACGACATTTGTCGGGAGGGCTCGTCGTGGCGGGAAGGAGAACCGCCGAGCGTGAACGTTGACCATGCAATGCCGCCGCTGTGGTGGCCCTATGGGTTCGATGAGCCAGGAGACCTGCCTGTGTGCGTGCCGCCGAGCCGACCCGCGCGTTGGCTCGCTTCACCGCCAAGAACCTCCGGGACCAGAGGTTTGTGGTGTGCCTGGCTCCCTCTTTCCTTCGTTGTGAGAGGAGTGTCCCGCTCGTCTCCAACGTGGTTGTCCATCCGAGACGTCGTCTCTGTGGGCCCGGAGCAGCCGCCCAAACCTC
>CAYLMT010000085.1:0-7922 GCA_964384855.1 uncultured Salinivenus sp. | reverse complement strand
ACGAGGCGTGGAGACTGACCCCCCGCACGATCCCCGCGATGGAGACGCGCACCGAGCGTTTCGCCGCCATCGACCGGGCCCAGGGCGTGGACGCGCACGAGGGCGTGCTGACGGGACAATCGGACCTGGTCGTGCCGCCGGACACCAGTGCCACGCTGTTGCTCGACCAGTCGCGCCTCACCACCGCGTACCCGGTTCTCCGGACGAGCGGCGGCGTCGGTAGCCGCATCAAGCTCACCTACGCAGAGGCCCTCTACGACGAGACCGGGCGCAAGGGCCACCGCGACGAGATTGCGGGCAAGACCATCCGCGGCTACCACGATGTGTTTCTGCCCGACGGGGGTGAGGATCGCACCTTTCGCCCCCTCTGGTGGCGCACCTTCCGCTACGTCCAGCTCGACATTACGACCGGCGACGCCCCCCTTCGCCTGCACGACATCCACAGCGTCTTTACGGCCTACCCCTTCGAGGCGAACGCCTCGTTTGCCAGTAGCAATGCGCAACTCGAACGCATGTGGGACGTGGGCTGGCGTACCGCGCGTCTCTGCGCCAATGAAACGTACTTCGACACTCCCTACTGGGAGCAACTCCAGTACGTCGGTGACACGCGCATCCAGGCCCTCATCTCCCTTTATATGGACGGCGACGACCGCCTGATGCGGAAGGCCCTCCGGGCGTTCGACCGTTCGCGGGTCTCCGAGGGCCTCACCGCGAGCCGCTACCCCTCTCGCCAGCAACAATTCATCCCGCCCTACTCGCTCCTCTGGATCTCGATGGTGCACGACTACTGGATGCACCGCGACGACCCCGACTTCGTGCGCTCCTTCCTCACCCCCATCCGCTCGATTCTCGAATGGTACGAGCATCGCATCGACGAGACGGGGCTCGTGGGCCCGGCGCCCTGGTGGAGCTTCGTGGACTGGCGGTTCGACACGGGCGTGCCCCCCGGCGCCGACGACGGACACTCGACCATCATTTCGCTCCAGCTTGCCTACGCGCTGGACGATGCCGCCGACCTCGCCTCGGCGTACGACCGGCAGGACGCTGCGTCGCATTATCGGAGCCTGTCGAACTCGTTGAAGGACACCATTCGAAAAAAAGCCTGGAACGCGGAGCGGGGCCTCCTCGCCGACACGCCCGCCCAGACCCAGTTCAGCCAGCACGCCAACATCTTCGGGGTGCTCACAGACCTGTTTCCGGAGCGGCGAGAGCGGGCCGTAATGGAGCGGGTTCTGGCGGACTCCTCACTCACGCAGGCGACGTACTACTTCCGCTTCTATCTTCACCGTGCCATGAAGGAGGCGGGTCTCGGCTCCCGGTACGTGGAGGTCCTCGACCCCTGGCGCCGAATGCTGTCGAAAGGCCTCACGACCTTTGCCGAGGAGCCGGTCCCCACCCGCTCGGACAGCCACGCATGGAGCGCCCACCCCAACTACCACTTCCTCTCCCTGATCGCCGGCATCAAACCGGCCGCGCCGGGCTTCACGGAGGTGCGCATCGCCCCGTCGCTGGGCGCCCTACAGTGGGTGGAGGCCGAGATGCCCCACCCCCAGGGCCCCATCTCCGTGGACCTGGAGCGCCGGGGCGAGACCGGGCTTGCGGGCACCGTGACGCTGCCGGAGGGCCTCACCGGCACCTTCCACTGGGAAGGACACACGATCGGCCTTAACGGAGACACGCAGGAGATTGACCTGTAACTGAAGGGATCCATTATGGCTCGACCCGCGGAACGGGACGTTGGGCGACCTCGGCGGCCACTCCGCGATCCGCCGCGTACGGCCGTACCGTGAATCCGTACGTGTACGAAGATTTCGACAGGCGGTACTTCGGCATGGGGCGTGCGTTCTCGCTCCACGAGTTGTTGCCGCCCAGGCCCATCTGCTTGTAGTCCAGGTTGATGGTCGTGTAGTCACGGTCCGGCAGCTGGTAGGTGTGCGTCGCTTCCGCCAGGTCCTGCTGACTGTACGGCCAGGCGCTCACGCTGAGGAGTGAGTCGCCAATCGCCAGCAGGCCGCGCCCATCGCCACGCGTGAAGGCCACCCACCGCGTGTCAGTGCGGTTGGCGTTCTCCTGGGGGCGGACGTAGCCCGTCACGAAGTCGGACAGCGACTGCTCGTACTGCCCCACCGCGGCGCCGGTCTTACGATCCCAGTAGTTTTCGTGGGGGCCGCGGCCGTACCACGCGACCTCGTCGTACCCATCGGGCAGGGCCATCTGCATGCCCATTCGAGGGATGCTGGGCGGCGTGTCGCCCTTGCGAGCCACGTGATGCTCCACGTGCACGTCACCGTTGCCGTAGACCGTGTACGTGTGGGTGAAGGTGGACTGCCCCACCGGCAGTGTGCCGTCAACCGCGATGCGCACAACCTGCGGCGCGACCTGCTCGGCCGACACGTCCGTCACGCTCCGGTTCGCGCCAGCGTCCTCCCACTCGGACAGAAGGGCCGCCATGCCGTTGCCACGCGCCTCGTCGTTGTCCGTCTCGGCGCGCCAGTAGTTGGGCGTGAGGGAACGGGCCACCAGCTCCTCCCCGTCGTGGACGAACGACTCCAGGGCCCCCGACTCCCGGCCAACGACCACCGAAAAGCCATCGCCCTGGACCTCGATCTGGTCGCCGCCCTCATTGAGCGTCACGTCGTCCATCTGACTCAGCGCCAGGGACTCTTCCGCCGGCACTTCGAACGGCACGCGCACCTGCCCCCAGGCCACGGTGTAACCGGCGTCGGCCCACTGGGTCGCTTCGGGCAGGCGCACCCGCACCTCCAGGTGATAGTCTGCGCCTGGCGTCAGCTTGGGCGTGTCGAACGGAACGGAGACCGTCTTGTCGAGGCCTGGGGCAAGGTCGAGGGCGTCGAGCGTACCTTCCTGGATCGTCGTGCCGTTTTCACGGAGGGCCCACGTCACGTCGTACTCACGCAGATTCGTAAACGAGAACCGGTTTTTGATGCGCAGCTCGCCGGCCCGCGCATCGACTGCCTCAACCCCGAACGGCTGGTACACCTTCTTGACCTCCCACAGGGCGGGCTGGGCACTCCGGTCGGGAAACACGACGCCGTTGATGTTGAAGTTGCCGGAGTTCGGATGGTCCCCAAAGTCACCGCCGTAGGCCCAGTATTCCTCCCCGTCCGGCGCCGTCTTCACGAGGCCCTGATCGATCCAGTCCCAGATGAACGCCCCAAAGATGCGGGGCTGCGACCGGATGACGTCCCAATACTCCTCCAGGTTGCCCGTCGAGTTGCCCATCGAGTGGGCGTACTCGCAGAGCATGATGGGCCGGTTGTCATTGTGCCGCTCGGCCAGGTGCTTCAGGTGCGAGGGAGTCGCGTACATCCGGCTCATCACGTCCACGTACGGCGGGTCCGTCACGCCTCGGTCCTCCGTCTGGAAGTGCTGCGCACCCTCGTAGTGCACCGGGCGGGTCGGGTCCGCGTAGTGAATCCACTCAGCCATGGCGGCGTGGTTGGGGCCACTGCCAGCCTCGTTCCCCAGCGACCACATGACGATGGATGGGTGGTTTTTGCTTCGTTCCACCATCCGAATGGCTCGTTCCAGGTGGGCATTGCCCCAATCCGGATTGTTGGACAGCTGGCCACCGATCGCATGGGTCTCGATGTTGACCTCGTCGATTACGTACAGCCCGTACTCGTTCGCAAGCTGATACCACTCGGGATTGTTGGGATAGTGCGCGCTGCGGACCGCGTTGACGTTGAATCGCTTCATCTGCTTGATGTCCTCCACCATGTCGGCCCGCGTGACCGTCTTGCCGGTATGATCATCGTGGTCGTGGCGGTTCACGCCGCGCAGGTGCACCGGCTCGCCGTTCACCAGGAAGCGGCCATCCTCAATCTCAACCTCCCGGAAACCAACATTGGTGCCCGTCGCCTCCACAACCTCGCCGTTTGGCGAGCGCAGCGACAATACGAGCCGGTAGAGCGTCGGCGACTCTGCGGACCACTTCTCGGGGCTCTCGATCTCTGTTTCCAACAGGCCATAGGGCGGAGTGCCGCGGGGTGGGTAGTCTTCCTCCGTGATCTCCTCGGCGTCCAGCGACAGCGGCGCGTCGAGCACGGCCTGTCGGTCCGGGTCATAGAGCTGGGCCGTTACTGTCCACCCGTCGAGATCCGATCCCGAACGGGCGGCGAGGTCCGGGCGAATGCGCAGGGTCGCGTCGTCGTACTGGGTATCGAGGTCCGTCCGCACTCCCAGGTCGGTGAAGCGCGTCGGGGGGGCGGCCTCCAGGTACACCTCGCGGTGGATCCCGCTGAGGCGCCAGTGGTCCTGGTCCTCCAGGTAGCTGCCATCACTCCACGCCAGGACCTGCACCGCCACGGTGTTTTCGCCCTCCTGCAGGTAGGGGGTCACGTCAAACTCGGAGGGCAGGCGGCTGTCTTCACCGTAGCCCACCTTTTCACCGTTGACCCATACGTAGAACGCGGAACTGACGCCGCCAAAGTGGAGCGTCACCTTCTGGTCGTCCCAGCCATCGGGCAGGTCGAAGGTCCGCAGGTACGACCCCACTTCGTTGCCCTCGTCGGGCACGTGGGGTGGGTCGACCGGCGAGAACGGGTAGCGTACGTTCAAGTACACCGGCGCGCCGAAGCCTTCCATCTCCCAGTTCGCCGGCACCGAAATCTCGCTCCAGCCGCCGTCGGGCGTTTCCTCCCAGAATGCGTTGGGGGCCTCGTCGACGGACGGGGCGAAGGCGAACGACCAGGTGCCATTCAGCGACAGGAACCGACCCGACTCGTCGCGGTCGCCCTCGCGTGCAGCGTCGACCGTCGGGTAGGAGTACATGGTGGCGTGAGCCGGGGCCCGGTTCATCGCGTTCACGACGGGGTCCTCCCACGGCGGCGCGGGATCCTCCTCGGCGTTCGTCGGCTCAAACTGCGCCGCGCTCCACTGTGGAAGCAACGCCAGGACAAGCCCCATGCAAAGAGCGGCAAGTACGTGGGGTCGGATGATCATAGGATGTAGAATCGAAGTTCGTGGTCGTGACAAGGAGGGATGCATGTGCGGGCCTTCCCCCGGCGCTAGTGGTTGGTGGGCGGCCCCCCAAATGTGGCCGTGTTGGTGATTTGAAAAGCCGACTGGAGGCGAATGTCCCGCGACGAGCGGCCGACGCGCACCTCGAAACGCCCTTCCCCCACGGCCCAGTTCATGTTTCGGTCGAGCAGTCGAAGGTCGTCCGGCCCGAGCGTCATCGTGACGGTTTGCGTCTCACCGGGATCAAGCGAAAGGCGCTCAAAGCCGCGCAGGCGCCGGTGATAGGTCGTGACGCTGCTGACAACGTCGCGCAGGTAGACCTGCGGGATCTCGTCACCGGGCCGGCCGCCCGTGTTGGTCACGTCGAACGACACTGAGACCGTGCCCCCAGCCCGCTGGCTGTCAGGCGTGACCCGGAGGTCATCGTACGCAAAGGTTGTATAGCTGAGGCCGTGCCCGAATGGGTACAGCGCACCCTGTACCCGGGTCTTGCGGCCACTCCAGTCCGGCTGACCGGCCTGCGAACCGGGTTTGTAGGGCACGTTGTACGGGATCTGACCGACCGATCGCGGAAAGGTGATCGGCAGCTTCCCCCCGGGATTCGTGACGCCGAAGAGCACGTCGGCCACGGCACGTCCGCTGTTCTCCCCGGCGTACCAGCTCTCCAGGATGGCGGGCACGTGCTGGTCGGCCCAGTTGATAGTGAGTGGCCGCCCATTGACCAGGACGAGCACCACCGGCGTGCCGGTCGCATGGACCGCCCGGAGCAGCGCCTGCTGGTGCCCGGGCAGATCCAGGCTCGTGCGCGAGTGGCTCTCTCCCACCGCCGCCTCGCTCTCGCCCAGCACAGCCACCACGACATCCGAATTCTCGGCCTGCTGCACAGCCCGGTCAATGCCGGCCTGAACACTGTCGGGCGGCGGCGCGTCAGTGAGCTCACTTTGCGGCCAGTTGGCGTCGAGCGTCGCAACCCCGCGCTCGTGGCGGACGGTCACGTCCTCCCCGGCCTGCTGCCGAATGCCCTCCAGCACGCTGGTCACGTCGAGGTGGTTGGGCCCGTAGCGCGCGTCGGCGTATTCCGTGGCCGCCGCCAGCGGGCCCGTCACCAGGATGGAGCCGAGTTCGTCGGCGTCGAGGGGAAGCGCCTGATTCTCGTTTTTCAGGAGCACCATCGACTCTCGCGCGGCCTGCAGCGAGGCGTCGAGCGCCGAGTCTGCGCGCACGCTGTCGTTTACCGTCTCGGCATTGCCAACGAACGGGTCGTCGAAGAGCCCCTGCCAGAACTTGACGCGCAGCACGTCCCGCACCCGCTGGTTGACGGTCTCTTCCGAGACCGATCCCTCGCGCACGAGCTCTCGCAGCGGCTCTACGTACATCTCGGGCCGCGAAAAGTCGGTCCGCACGTTGAGGCCGGCCTTGACCGACTGGCGCACGGCCTCCTTCTGGTCCTCGGCCACGCCGTGCTTCTCGTGCAGGTGCTCCACGGCCCGGCTGTCGGAGACGACGTAGCCCTCGAAGCCGTACTCCTCGCGCAGCAGCTCGGTCAAGAAGTAGCGACTGCCCGTGACGGGAAGCCCGTTCCAGTCATTGTACGAACTCATCGTTCCCAGCGCCCCCGCCGCGAACGCCTCGCGGAACGGCCGCAGGTACATCTGATGCATCTCGCGGGGCGCCACGTGCGGGTCGGTCCGCGCATTGCCGTCACGCCCGCCCTTGGGCACGCTGTAGACGGCAAAGTGCTTAGGGGTTGACACCACATTCTGGGACTGGAGACCTGTGACGGCGGCCGTGCCCAACGTGCTCACGAGGAAAGGGCTCTCCCCGTAGGTCTCGACGGTACGTCCCCAGCGCGGGTCGCGCGTCACGTCCAGGATGGGCGAGTAAATGTTGGTGTAGCCGAGGGATCGCGCCTCCCGCCCGGTGATGCGCCCGATCTGGTGAATCAGGTTCTCATTCCAGGTGCTCGCCTGCCCAATTTGGGCCGGGAAGGAACTGGCCTGGTAGTGAGTCAGGCCGCGGATGCCCTCGTTCGTAAAGTCGATCGGAATGCCCAGGCGGGTCTCCTCCACGAACCAGCGCTGCGTCTCGTGGAGGGCCTCCACGTGCTTGGGGTAGGGCGTGGCATACGTCGTCCCCCGCACGCCGTTGTGCTGCTCGTCGATGTTGCCGAGGCCGTCTTTCCAGGGCTCCTCGTCCCAATCGGGCGCCGGGAGCGGATCCTCCAGCACGGCGTTGTGGCCGTAAAGCGTGACGAGCTGCATGGTCTTCTCGGCCAGCGTCATGCGCCCGATCAGGTCGTCAATGCGCTGCTCGGTAGGCAGCGCCGGATTCTCGTAGGGGTCCTGCTGGCCGTTCTTGTTGAAATCGACCCAGCCGTCGTGGTAGATGGGCTCGTCGGTCTGGCCGTGGGCCACTGACGCGCCCGCCCAGCACACGAGCAGACTCAGCAGGATGGAGAGAGTGCGAGTATTCATGGGTGGAGAAGAGGAAAGTATCAGTTGCGTTGATCGCCGACGTACGTGATGCGCCAGATGCGCCCGTGCGCGTCGTCGGATACGTAGAGGGCCCCCTCCGGCCCCACCGCCAGACCGGTCGGACGGTACGTCGTCCCCTCCCCGGCCTCAAGCGAGTCGGGCGCCTTGAAGCCACCGGCAAACGTACCGTAGTCGCCGGTCGGCTGTGCGCCCTCAAACGGAGAGAACGTGACCTTGAAGCCCTCCTGCGGAAGCGGCGCCCGATTCCACGAGCCGTGCCAGGCAATAAAGGCACCGCCGCGATATCGATCGGGAAATGCCTCGGCGGTGTAGAAGAGAAGCCCGTTCGGGGCCCAGTGACCGGGAAAGGCCTGCACCGGATCCTCGAACTGCTCACACCGCCCCACCGTCTCCCCGTCGCCGCCGTATTCCGGCATCAGCACCTTCTGCTCCTGCTGCCAGTCG
>CAYLMT010000084.1:0-7951 GCA_964384855.1 uncultured Salinivenus sp. | reverse complement strand
AGATGCAGCACATCGGCAAGAACACGAAGAGCACCATCATCTCGAAGGGCATCTCGGCCGACGTGGCGGACAACAGCTACCGCGGCCTCGTGAAGGTGAGCAAGAATGCCGATGGCGCCCGCAACTTCTCGCAGTGCGACTCGATGCTGCTGGGGCCGGACTGCGGCGCGCACACCTATCCGTACATCGAGAGCGCGAATCCCTCGGCCCAGATCGAGCACGAGGCGACCACCTCCAAGGTCGGCGAGGACCAGATGTTCTACTGCCACCAGCGTGGCCTCGGCGAGGAGGAGGCGCTGAAGCTCATCGTGAACGGCTTCTGCCAGGAGGTCCTGCAGGAGCTCCCCATGGAATTCGCCGTGGAGGCCAAAGAGCTCCTCGACATCGAACTGGAGGGCTCCGTTGGATAGCTGGATGGGTGAGCGTGGGGCCTAATGCTCAATCCCCCGCGCTCCCGATCCCCCACGCTCTGCTCTGCCCGAGGTGGGCATCTGCTTACGACCTGAGACCGATTCTTTCGAACTGCACTACTCACACACGAACGAGATATGGCACTCCTAGAAATTGAAAACCTGCACGTTGGCGTCGAAGACGAAGAGGACCTCGAAATCTTGAAGGGTGTGGACCTCACGCTCGATACCGGGGAACTCCACGCCCTAATGGGCCCGAACGGGTCCGGGAAAAGCACCCTCGCCTCGGTACTGGCCGGGCGCGAGGAGTACGAGGTGCTGGAGGGACACATTCGATACGACGGTGAGGACCTCCTGGAGCTGGAACCGGAGGAACGGGCCGAGGCGGGCATCTTCCTCGCCTTTCAGTACCCGGTGGAGCTTCCCGGCGTGAGCATGACGAACTTCATGAAGGAAGCCGTCAACTCCGTCCGCGAGGCGCGGGGTGAGGAGGAGCTCTCCTCCGCCGAGTTCCTTCAGCAGATGCGGGAGCGGGCCGACCTGATGGACCTCGACGCCGACCTCACGAAGCGGTCCGTCAATGAGGGCTTCTCTGGCGGTGAGAAGAAGCGCAACGAGATCTTCCAGCTCGCCATGCTGGAGCCGCGCCTCGCGATCCTCGACGAGACGGACTCTGGACTCGACATCGACGCCCTCCAAACCGTTGCCGACGGGGTCAACAAGTTGCGGAGTGACGACCGTGGATTTCTCGTCATCACGCACTACGAGCGCATCCTGCAATACATCGTGCCGGACCGCGTGCACGTGATGCTCGACGGTAAAGTGGTGCGCTCCGGCGACAAGGAGCTGGCCAATCAGCTGGAGGAGCACGGGTACGGCTGGATCCGCGACGAAGCGGCGGCCGCCGTGGCGTAGACGCTCACAGCGATCCCCGGCCCGCCGCTCAGACGGCGCCGGAACCCTGCGTCGTTCTCCTCCCCGTCGACTTCCTCACTTACCTTTCCCCGTCGCATCATGACCACTGCACTCGACACCGACGTCCGCCCCGAGGACCGGTTCCTCTCGGCCTTCAAGGTGAACCACGGCCAGGCCCTCAACGGCACGAACGCCTCCATCGCCCAGCAGCGCGAGGACGCGATCGAGCGGTTTGCCGAACTCGGCATTCCCACCAGCGACCTGGAGGCCTGGAAGTACACGAACATCTCGAAGATCATCGACCGTCCGTACACCCTCTCCTTTGGGGCCGAGGCCCCGTCGGTTGATCCCAGCGACCTGGATCCGTTTCTCATCGACGACCTCGACGCCCACCGCGTCGTGCTCGTGAATGGGCGCGTCGATCCCTCGCTGTCCGACGTGGGCGACCTGCCCGACGGCGTGGTGGTGGACAGCCTCGCCCAGGCCGCCCAGGACCACCCCGACGTGGTGGAGCAACACTACGGCCAGTACGCCGACCTCGAGGACGAGGCCCTCACGGCGCTGAACACGGCGTTCGTGCAGGACGGAGCTTTCATCTACGTGCCCTCGGGCACCCTTTTGGAAAAGCCCATTTTCTTCCTGCACGTCACCGCCGGGGACGAGCCGCTGTTTCTGCAGCCGCGACACCTGTTCGTCGTGGAAGAGGGCGCCGTCGCGCGCGTTCTGGAGGCCCAGCACTCGCTCACGGACGCACAGACGTTCACTAACACCGTTACCGAGACGTTCGTCGGCGAACGAGCGAACCTGGACCACTACCTCTTCCAGGACGAGGGCGAGTCGGCCTCGCAGGTCCACACGCGGGCCGGCTACCAGAAGGACGACAGCGTCTTCTCCTCCACCACCGTCACCTACACCGGCGAGGTGATTCGCAACAACGCGACCGTGGAGGTGGACGGCTCGTTCTGCGAGTCCAACCTCTTCGGCGTCTGCATCGGCAAGGGCGAGATGCACGTCGACAACAGCACCCGGATGGACCACGTGCAGCCGGACTGTGAGAGCAACGAGCTCTACAAGCACGTGCTCAACGACGCCTCCACCGCCGTCTTCAACGGCAAGGTGTACGTGGCCCGCGGCTCCCAGCGGATCGACGCCTACCAGCAGAACGACACCATGGTGCTGACGAAGGAGGCGGACATCTTTACGAAGCCGGAGCTGGAAATCTACGCCGACGACGTGGTCTGCAGCCACGGCGCGACGACCGGCCAGATGGACGATGAGGGCATCTTCTATCTCCGCTCGCGCGGCCTCTCCGAGCGCCGCGCCCGGATCCTGATGCTGCAGGCGTTCGTCGAAGAAGTGATCAGTCAGATCAGCATCGATCCCCTGCGCGACTACGTGACCGAGAACATTCGACAGCGGTTCGCCACATATTTCACGGGATCGAATTGATCGCGGAGTCCGCGGGAGCACCGGTGCTTCCTCGTTCCTTTCCTCGTTGCCGAACTCGCAACCGCCATGCCGCTGACCGAGTCTCCTCCCGACGCGACGACGTTCGACCCGGAGGCCCTGCGCGCCGACTTTCCGGCGCTTCACCAGGAGGTCTACGAGGACGTGCCGCTCACCTACCTCGACAACGCGGCCACCTCGCAGAAGCCGACCCCGGTCATCGAGCGGCTGAACGCGTTTTACCGGAAGGAGAACAGCAACGTGCACCGCGGCGTGCACCGGCTCAGCCAGGACGCGACGGAGGACTACGAGGGCGCACGAGAAGCCCTCGCCCGCCTCCTCAACGCGCCCAACCCCGACCAGATCATTTTTACGCGGGGCACGACGGAGGGCCTCAACCTCGTCGCTTCCTCGTTCGGGCGCATGGTCGTGGAGGAGGGCGACGAGATTCTCCTCACGGAGATGGAGCACCACTCCAACATTGTGCCGTGGCAGATGCTGGCCGAGCAGGTCGGCGCCTCGATCGAAGTGCTGCCGGTAACGGACCGGGGCGAGCTTCGGATGGACCGGCTTCGGGAAATGCTCACCGACGACACGGCCCTGCTGGCCTTCACCCACGTGTCGAACACGCTGGGCACCATTAACCCGGCTCGTGAAATCATCGAAGTGGCCCACGCCGAGGGCGTACCGGTCGTCGTGGACGGGGCGCAGTCGGCCCCGCATATGCCGGTCGACGTGCAGGCCCTCGACGCCGACTTTTTCGTGTTCTCCGGACACAAGATGTTCGGGCCCACGGGCATCGGCGTCCTCTACGGAAAGCGTGAGCACCTGGACGCGATGCCCCCCTATCAGGGCGGCGGCGACATGATCGACCAGGTCTCGTTCGACGGGACGACCTACGACGACCTCCCACACAAGTTTGAAGCCGGAACACCGAACATCGCCGACGCCATCGGCCTCGGAACGGCCGCGGAGTACGTCCTGGACCTGGACTGGGCCGGAGTGCAGGCCCACGAGGAGGACGTGCTCGACTACGCCACCGAACAGGTGGAGGCGGTGGACGGCACGCGCATTATTGGCACGGCGCCCGACAAGACGAGCGTCCTCTCGTTCGTCTTCGACGACATTCATCCCTACGACGCCGGCACCGTGCTGGACCGCGAGGGCGTCGCCGTCCGCACAGGACACCACTGCACGCAACCCCTATTGAAGCGCTACGACCTCCCCGGCACCATCCGGGCCTCCTTCGCCGCCTACAACACGCGCGAAGACGTGGATCGTCTCCTCGACGGGCTTCAGAAGGTGCGGCACATGTTCGGCTGAGGCCACCGGTCGGCAACCATCCGGGATCGTGGGTCGTATGTGAAAAGAACGTAACGGACTACTCAACGCCACCTTCTCGTGTCCATGGCTGCCTCCGACACTGTTTCGGATCGTGCCCAACAGATCGTCGATGAGTTTGCCCTCTTCGACGACTGGATGAGCCGGTACGAGTACCTCATTGAGCTCGGCGACGACATTCCGACGCTGGACGAGGAGCAGAAAACCGAGGAGAATTACATCCACGGGTGCCAGTCCGACGTCTGGATCCACACCGAGCTGGACGACGAGGACCGGGTGCTGTATTTCCGCGGGGACAGCAACGCCAAGATTACAAAGGGCCTGGCCGCCCTCATCATCCGGGTGCTCGACCAGCAACCCCCCGATGCTGTCGCTACCGCCGACTTCGACTTTCTCGACGACATTGGGCTGCACGATCATTTGAGCTCCCAGCGCAACAACGGCCTCAAGGCCATGATCGAGGAGGTCCAGACGCGGGCCCGGGCAATTCGGAACTGAACATATTGTCTGTTGGCTTCGCCTCTCGTGAAAGACATTCCATCACGTTTGCGCCCTCCGCTGGCACGTATTGCGTAGTGCGTATTGCGTAGTGGGGCAGACCGATCAAATACGCAATACGAAATACGCACTATTAGATCCGAAGCCCCAGAACTACGGAGATACCACGTAGCAATATTTATTCATCAACTTAAATAGAGCCATGAGTCCTGCAGGAGGTGCCATGCCCGGTGGAATGGGCGGAATGGGCGGCATGCCCGGCGGTGGGGGCGCCGCCGACATTCCCGACGACAAAGAACAGTCCGAGATCGAGCTTCCGGAGACCGTCCCGGACCACGTTCAGGACACACCGGACGACGATCTTTACCAGCGGGTCGTCGAGTCGCTCCGCGAGATTTACGACCCGGAGATTCCCGTCAACATTTACGACCTCGGGCTGATCTATCACCTGGAGGTGGGCGAAGACGGTCACGTGGACGTGCTGATGACCCTCACGGCGCCGAACTGCCCGGCCGCAGGAATTCTCCCCGGCCAGGCGGAAGACGCAGTGCGAGAAACGGAGGGCGTCGAAAGCGTGAACCTGGAAATGACGTTCGAGCCGCCCTTCTCCCCGCAGATGATGTCCGAGGAGGCCCGCCTCGAACTCGGCTTCATGTAGCGAACTCGGAATGTAGAATGGGCAGTGGGCACTGTTTTCGCCCCCGTTCTGCAGTCCAAATTCCGCACTCCGAACTCCACACTCCGAACTCGTCATGCAGCATGCACGCACCATTGCCATGGCCACCACCCTTCTCGCCGATGGGCGGGCGGAGGACGTGGCCGAGATGGTGGAGCCGTTGCTCGATCCGGTGACGGCGCCGGCCGCCAGCACGGGGCAGATTCTGCTTCGGGGACTGCTGGCCCGTGTCGAAGTGGTGCACCGGAACCGCCCCGAGCGCGCGTTCGAGTTGCTTCCGTCCTTAGAAGAAGTTGCCGACGCGTGCACCTGTGTGCGGGCGGAAGTGTCGCTCTGGCGGGGATGGGCCCTCGTCCGATCTCCGGGACCGATCGACGAAGCCACCCAGGCCCTGCATCTGTTGAAAGAAAGCCAAGAACTCTTTGCGTCGATCTGTGATCCTGTGGGGCGGTGCTGGGCCCTTCTGGGACGGGCGCAGGCCTACGACGCGCTCGACGAGTACGGCCTCCTACACCGCATGCTCGACGACGCGTCCGGCCTCCTCGACCGACTCCAGGACGCCCAGGCCGAACGGTGGCTCCACGAGCTCCGGCAACGCCCTTCCACCGCCCCCTCCGAAAACAGGATGGAGCCTTCTGTCACGACGGTGGACCCGACGACGGTCGTGGATGGATTCGTGGCCGAGAGTCGTGAGATGCAAGCTGTAGCCGAGACCATTCGGAAGATTCAGCCGAGCTACAGCCCGGTTCTCATTACGGGAGAAGGGGGCGCCGGGAAGCGTCTCGTGGCGCGCACGATTCACGCAACGAGCTCTCGGGCCGACGGTCCCCTCGAGCACGTCTCCTGCGACCCGACGCAGGCGGGCGAATCCTTAGAGGCGCAACTGTTCGGAACCGGGGACGACGGATCGCCTCGTTCCGGCGCCGTGCAGGCGGCCGACGAGGGGACGCTCATCATCGAAGATATCCACGCCCTTCCCTCGTCGCTGCAGTCCTCGCTGCTCGATCTTCTCGACACGAGAGCTGTTCCGGGGGCGAGCGACGAGGACGCCGAGCCGGTGGACGTTCGCGTCATCGCCACGACCACGGCCGACCTGGACGCTCGCGTGGAAGAGGGTCGTTTCCGACCGGCGCTTCGCAATCTACTGCGCGTGATTTCGATCCACGTTCCCCCCCTCCGTGAGCGGCGCCCCGACATTCCACTGCTCGCCCGTCATTTCCTAAACCAGATGCGGCCGGAGGGCTCGTCCGTGGTCTCCATCACGCAGCCGGCGATGGAGGCCCTGCTTCGGTACAACTGGCCGGGCAACGTGCGCCAACTCCGCAACGAGATCGAACGGACCCTCGTGCACGTGCAGAGTGAACCGGCCCCGACGATCACCCTCGACATGCTCCTCGACACCATCGTCGAAAATGCACGACGGCAGACCTCGGCGCAAACGCCCCAGGAGGCGCCGGACGCCATCCTGGAGCCCGACCAGACGCTCAGCGACGTGCTCTCCCGTACGGAAAAAGCCGTCATCGAACGAGTGCTGCGCGCCTGCGACGGGCAGGTTACCGCCTCGGCGGACGTGCTCGGCCTCACGCGACAAGGGCTCTACAAGAAGATGAAGCGGCTCGACATCGACGCCTCCGCCTTCCAACCAACCTCGGAGCCGACGCCCGCGTCCTAACCGACGAAGATTCTCCTCGCAATCGCTCCCGTGCCATGCCTGCCGATACTTCCTCTTCCAAAGCGGACGCGTCGACCGCGGTTGACGTCCAGTTGGACCATGCCTCGATCATGACCACGGACCTCGACGCGGCCGTTTCCTTCTATGTCGACCTCATCGGGCTCTCGCTCCGAACCGTCGAGGACGACCCCGTGCGCGACGGACGGCGGCGCGCCCTGCTTACGGACGACCGAGGGCGAGACGTCGTGGAGCTTATCGAAATGGAAGAGATGAAACACCCGTCGGTGCCGGGGCGAGGTGGCATTCATCACCTCGGGTTTTCCTTCCCGCCCCGCGAGTGGCACTCGCTCCGCTCCCGCTTCGACGCGGCCGATCACCCCTACGAGGAAGTGAAAGGGCGGCTCTTTGCCCGAGACGCCGATGGGTTGGTGCTTGAAATCGAAAAACGATAGCCCAGCCGGCAGTTCACTCCTCCTCCGATTCTCGCCCCGGCGTCCGGACCGTATCGGTGAGCTCATTTTCGTCGTCGGGGCGAATCTCCACCCCCTTCCGCTCCAGAAGGCGCCCGCACATCTCGACGGCCTCCACGAGGCCCTCGGTCAGATTGTCGTTCTGGATTCCGCGGCGGATGCGAGCCACCACTTCCGCCCAGTCGTCCGGCTCTACTCGCTGGTTGATGCCGGCATCCCCGAGCACTTCGATCCGGTGCTCCCGGAGAGAGACGAAGAGCAGAATGCCGGTCCGGTCTTGCGTGTCGAACACCTCCTCCTCGACAAATGCCTGCATGGCCCGGCGATGCACCGTTTCGTCAAGTCGGTCGCTCCCGGCCAGGAGCCGCTGTAGGGGATAGACGTACCGCGCAAGGAGTGCCCCCACCGTTCCGGCGACAAGCACGGACAACGCCACGCCCCACGGCGCGAAAAGCCAGCCGAAGCCCCACCCGTCGTAGAACTGAAGCGTGAGCAAAACCCCCGTGAGCACGAGGAGCACCGC
>CAYLMT010000083.1:3901-8269 GCA_964384855.1 uncultured Salinivenus sp. | reverse complement strand
CGCGGCGAATATGCGAGGATGACGATGTAGACGACTCGGTCATCTGTGTCCTCCTCGCCATGCGGATGCAACGAATCGGGGTGTGGACCCTCCTCCTCACGCTCGTGCCCCTCGCGGCGTCCGCCCAACCCACCGTCGTAACGGGCCGGGTGCTCACTGCCGAGGGGACCCCCGTGTCGTACGCAAACGTCCGGCTCATGGGCACGACCGACGGGGCAGCCACGAACGCGGAGGGCCACTTCCGCTTTCGGACTCGTCAGCGTGGGGCCACAAGCCTGCGAGCCTCCGCGATCGGGTACGAGACCACCGAGCGACGCATCCATCTAGCGCCCGACGACACCGTGCGGCTCCGAGTTACGCTCTCGCCCACACGGGTGCGTCTCGACGAGACGGTGGTGACGGGGACCTACTCGACGGGCCCGGAGGAAACGACGACCCTCGATCTGACGGAGGCCGTGACGACCCCTGGGGCCCAGGGCGACCTTTTCCGCGCACTGCAGTCGTTTCCAGGGGTGGCGGCGCCTGGCGACGGGGCGGGCCTCTTCGTGCGGGGCGGCGACGTCACGGAGACGAAGACGCTTCTCGACGGGGCGCCGGTGCATCATCCGTACCGCTACGAATCACCCGCCGGCGGCTCGTTCGGGGCCGTGCGCCCCTTTCTCGTGGACGGCACCGAGTTCGCTACGGGCGGCTTCTCGGCACAGTACGGGAACGCATTGTCTGGCGTCCTTGCGATGACATCCAAAGACCGTCCCGAGCAGGACCGTCAGTACGTCAACCTCGGTCTTGCCGCCGCCTCCCTGTCCCTCGACCAGCCGCTCGGAGAAGATGAACTCGGCCTTCGACTCTCCGGAAACCGCTCATTCACCGGACTCCTCTTTCGCGTCAACGGGGAGCAAAGTGACTTTGCGACGGTGCCACAGGGCCTGGATGGCAATCTGAGCCTCACCTGGGACTATGGGGCGACGGGTCAGCTAAAGCTGTTTGCTTTCGCCCGGCACAACCGTATCGGCGTGGAAACGACGGAGGGCGCCCACGCTGGCGTCTACCGCAGTCGCTCCACAAACCAGCTCTACTCTCTACAGTGGACGACTCGGGCGGAGGGGTGGACCGTCGAATCGGTCGCCTCCTGGAATGCCCACTACTCCGAAAAAGACTTCGGGGTTCTCGCCCTCTCTCCCACGGACCATACGGCCCAGCTTCGCGTCGACGCAACTCGAACGACCTCCGCCTGGACGGTCCGCACCGGAGGCGTAGTTGCGCGCCGACACTATCAGTTCGAAGGCACGGTGCCGACACAGCCGGACGTACTGACACCGGGTGCGCCCAGCCGCTCCCTCACCTCGTCGCTTCCGGTCACCCGCACCGGTGGCTACGCCGAAGTCGAGTCGGAGGTGTTGTCGCCACTCGTGGTGCGGGCTGGCGTGCGGGCCGATCTCCATAGCCGCGCAGACGCCCCCGTCGTTGACCCGCGCGGGACCCTAGTGTGGCGGTTCACGCCCCGAACGCGGCTGCGAGCGGCCTGGGGGCTGTACCACCAGTTTCCCGAGCCTGCGACCTATAGCGAGCACACAGGGCGGAATGTCCTCGGCGCCCAATGGGCGCAGCACATCGTCCTGGGACTCCGGCATGAGCGGGACGATCTTCTGCTGCGCGCGGCCGCCTATCACAAGCCGTACCGCGACCTCGTAGTGCGCACCGGTTCCTCTCGCTACACCAACGCGGGCACCGGCCACGCTCAGGGGGTCGACCTCTTCGCCAAGTACGGTGCGTTCCTGGAGACGCGGGTAAACGGATGGTTCTCGTACAGCCTGCTCCAGTCCCGTCGTACGCAGCCCCGGGATGTGGGAACGGAGGTGACGCTGGAGAAAGGCCCCGCCCCGTTCGACCTCACCCATCAGGTGACGGCCGTCGGCAAGGTGCGCGTGATCGACCAGTTTCGCCTCGGTGCGACGTACCGGTACACCACCGGCCAGGCCTTTACGCCGGTCGTGGACACCGAACGCATCAATTCCGGTCCCGTCCTGCCCGTCGACGGCCCGGTGGGCAGTGCTCGGCTGCCCGCCTACCACCGGCTCGACCTTCAGCTGAGCTACTTCTGGCCGTTCAATCGCCAGCAAAACGTCGTCTTCTACGCCGCTCTCAACAACGCCCTCGACCGGACCAACGTCGTCGACGTCACCTACTCGACGGATTACACGAAGCAAACGTACCGCACGACGAATTTTCGCCGGTCCTGGTACGTCGGCCTCACGCTCACCCTCTAACCGAAGCTCGAGCATGCTCGCCCCATGCCCCCATGACTTATGAACTCCCCCTCCCACACAATCCGATCCCTCATGGTTGACCGCCCTCTCCGTCCAGCCTGGCTCGTTGCCATTCTCATTCTGCTTCTTCCAGAGGTCGGCACCGCTCAACCATCGTCCTACTCGACGACCCTCCTCCTCACGAACGCTCGCCTCGTCGACCCTGAGACGAAAACGGTGCAGCGGGGCGCCCTCCGAATCGAGGGCGAACGAATCGCCGAAGTGTTGGACGGAGCGCCTTCAGGGTTCGACGGACGCACCCTCGACTTGAACGGCAAATGGGTCCTGCCCGGGCTCGTGGACGCCCACGTCCATTCCTACGGGAACCTAGGGCCCAATCTTCAACCCGGACGGATGTTGCAGACGGACGGAACAGCGAAGGTGGCCCTCTATGCGGGTGTCACGGCGTTCCTCGACCTCTTTTCCCCGGAGGACTACATCTTTGAGCTCCGCAACAAACAACGGTCGGACGGACTGCTGGGCGCGGACATTTACGCAGCCGGCCCCATTCTCACGTGCCCGAACGGCCACGGGACCGAGTACGGAATTCCCACCCGGACCGTCACGTCTCCGTCCGACGCCCGACGGACGGTCGACTCCCTTGCGACCCGCTCGCCCGACGTGGTGAAGCTGGTGTATCATCCATACCACACTGATCGCTTTCCATCGATGGATCGGCCGACCATGGAAGCGATCGTCGAGACCGCCCAGGCCCATAACCTCCCAACCGTCGTCCACATCGAAGGATGGACCGGCGCACACGAAGCCATAACGACCGGGGTGGACGCCATCACGCATACCCCTCCGACACCTCTCCCCGACTCGACTGTGGCCGCGATGCAGGAGCAGGGCACGGCCTGGATTCCCACCCTCGCCGTCCACACCGAAGCGGCCCACCTCTTCGAACACCCCAAGCGGCTGGACAATGATCTTCTCCGGGCCGTCGCCGACTCGGCGCTCCTGGCCGTCTACCGCGACACGTCGGGAATCCCGAGTCAGATCGAGGCGTGGATTGCCGAGCAATCCGAGCACCGCACCGCGCGCCTGAACGCCGTAGCGAAGGGCCATAAGGCCGGCATTCCCATCCTGGCCGGCACCGATGCGGGCAACCCGGGCCTCTTCCAGGGCTTTTCGCTCCACCGCGAACTCGTGCTCCTGACGAAGGCTGGCCTGTCGAACTGGGAAGGCCTCACCTCGGCGACCACCGTACCCGGCCGCTTCCTTGAGGCCCCCTTCGGCCTCCACGCTGGCGACCGGGCCAACCTGCTCGTTCTCAATGCCTCCCCAATTGAGGACATCCGCCACACCCAGGAGATCGCTCGGGTTCTCTATCGGGGACAGGTCGTGGACCGATCGCGCCTCCTCAAGCAAGCTGCATCCTCCCAACCTACGCTCCCCACACGTTGACCATCTTGGCTCCCACCCTCCAAACCCACCCCCCCGCTCCCATGCCTTCTCTCCGCTCCACGACGCCCCTCCCTCTCTCCATCGTCGCGCTCCTCGCCGCTGCGCTCGTCTGCACCCCGCAACCGCTCCGGGCCCAATCCAGCGAGCCCTCCGAAGACTCGACCCGTACCCTGCTGTTGGAAGGAAAGACCCTCCTGCACGAAGCTACCAACAAGGGCTCCCTCGACTCGCTGAAGCAAGCCCGCGCCCTGTTCAAACGAACCACCGGCGCCTCGAGCCACCGAGCCCTCGCACACTACTACGCCGCCCTTACCGACTACCGGATCAATAACCAACTTGACGAGGACGCCGAAGAACAGCGCGAGAAAATTCTCGCGGACGCGACGAAACACCTCAAGAGAGCCACGAAGCTCGATCCCACCCTGGCCGACGCCTGGGCCCTCCTCACCGGCATCTATGGACAACGCATGGGCCTCAACCCCATGCAGGCCATGTCGCTCGGGTCCGAGGCCGACGAAGCGATGAACCGCGCCCTAGAGCTGGCCCCGGAGAACCCGCGTGTCTGGATTATCAGTGGCACACAGGACTACTTCACGCCCAGCATGTTTGGAGGGGACAAAGAGCGCGCTCTCGAGAAGTTTAAGAAAGCCGCCCG
>CAYLMT010000083.1:0-3801 GCA_964384855.1 uncultured Salinivenus sp. | reverse complement strand
GGTTCCATTCGAGTGCTGGACATGGACCCACAGTCCGAATCGGCGACCCTATATCGGCGCGTCGGGGCCCAACTCCAGAACGCCGCTCTCCCGCACCAAATCACGGTACAGGAGGCCCTCGATCTGTTCGCCTCCTTCTACCCGACGACGACCGATCGAATCGCCCTCCTCGATCGGTGGGGGCTGACCGAGAAACACGACACCGCGTTCGAAGCCCTCTCGGGCGGCCAGAAGCAGCGTCTCTTCGTCGTCCTTGCGCTCGTGCACGATCCGGAGCTCGTGATCCTCGACGAAATCTCGACAGGGCTCGACCCGGACGCCCGTCGCTCTACCCGGGACCTGATTCGCAAAATCAGCGGCAAGGGCACGACCGTCGTCCTCGTCACGCACTTCATGGACGAGGCCCAGGCGCTCTGTGATCGGGTGGCCCTTTTGAATCGCGGACGCTGCATCGCCCTCGACACACCCACCGCCCTCATCAACCGGCTCGACGCTTCCTACCGGGTTCGGTTCACAGCCCCCCAGACGTTCGACCCCACCCCGCTGCGCGCCACGTACGGTGTACGAAGCGTCCAGGCCAAAAATGGACAGATCCACGTCCGCGGCACCGACGACCTCCTCACGACCGTCGCACAGTACCTCGCCGAACACGACATCACCCCAAACGACCTGCATGCCGAGCGAGCGACCCTGGGGGACGTGTTCCTCACCCTCACGGACAGCACGCCTCCTTCGAACTGAACCCTCCCTCGCGACAGCCCATAGGCCCCTCGATCTCCATACCCGCACTCCCAAACTCCCAGACGCTCACCCGAAAATGGCCGCCTTCCTCCGACTCACCTGGACCGAGGCGAAGCTCTTCTTGCGAGAGCCCGCCGCCACCTTCTTTACCTTGGCCTTTCCGCTACTCCTGCTCTTTGCCTTCGGGGCCATCTTCGGCAACGATCCCGGCTCCGCCCCCGGTGAGACCGGCTACGCCACGTATGCCCTCCCCGGATACGTAGCCCTCATGATCGGCTCCCTCGGTCTCCTCAGCCTGCCCATCACACTGGCCACGTACCGTGACCAAGGCATCCTGCGCCGGTACCGGGTAACCCCACTCCGGCCCACCGCCGTGCTCGGTTCCCAGGCCCTTGTCCACGTCCTCATGCTCCTTGTGAGCACCCTTCTCCTGATCGGCACGGCCTTTCTCGCGTACGACGTACCCCTTCCATCTCGGCCGCTCCTAGCCGTGGCTAGCCTGCTGCTTGCTGGATTTAGCTTCCTCGCTGTCGGCTTTCTCCTGGGCGCCCTGTTGCCGACAGCTCGCACGGCCCAGGCGGTGGGCAATGCTCTGTTCTTCCCGATGCTGTTCCTTTCAGGGGCGGCCATTCCACAGTTCCTCTTCCCAGAGTGGTTGAAGACTGCGAGCCTGGCCCTTCCCCTCACCCACGCCACTCGGCTCCTTCAGGACGTCTGGTTGCAGGGGCAATGGAACGGCCCATTCTCGCTCGTGCTTTTGGGAGTGGGTCTCACCTGTGCGGCGGTGGCGACGTGGTCGTTCCGATGGACGTGACCCTCTTGTTGAACCTGATCGGTTGACGTTCGATCAACGACAATAGATCGTTCTCTGCTTCCGCTCTCTCCCGTCGACGTAATGGAGCCCAATTCCTCACCGGTCGCAGACACTACCGAGGCGTCCTCCCCCCCGGTGACGACGCCGACGCTGCCGAAGCCTAAGATTACCTGGAAAGGGGTGGGCCTGGCGGCCATCTTTTGGCTGCTCCTCACCGTACTTTACACCCTCCTGATTGCCCAGGGAGACGACGCCTCTCTGACGTGGGGCTTGTTCGTCGGCCAACTCGTCTTCATCGGAATGCTGGCCCTCTGGAGCCTTCCCGTCTGGTGGCTGACCATTCGGGAAATGGACCGCGCGCATTGGATGTGGGTCGCCGCCGCACACGTCATCATTGGACCGCTCTATGCGTGGATTAGCATCGAGAGCGCGGTCTTCCTCATCGAGTTGGGATACAAGTTTGAGGAAGCCGAGCGGGCGGCCATCGAAAATCGGTACCACTGGATTCTCTTCTTCTATTTCATCCTCTACGCCATCCAGTTCGCCATCTACCATCTCGTCCGAAATGTGCAGCGCGTGCGGATGAAAGAGCAACAGGCCAGTGAGCTCCTGGCCCGGGCCCGCGAGCAGGAGCTGGCGGCCCTCAAGGCCCAGGTCAATCCCCACTTTCTCTTCAATACCCTCAACTCGATCAGCGCTACCCTCAAACGGGACCCCAATCAAGCCCGGGAAATGATCGCCAAGCTCGCGGGATTGATGCGTTACGCGCTCGACAGTTCGGACAAGGCCCTCGTTCCCCTCCGGGAGGAAATCGACTTCACCCGTCGGTACCTCGATCTGGAGAGCCACCGCTTTTCCGATCGGCTGGAGGCCCGTGTAGAGGTGGACGTGGACGAGGAGACCCTCGAAACGCCCGTCCCCCCGATGGTCCTGCAACCCCTCGTCGAGAATGCCCTCCGCCACGGCATCGCGCCGAGCGAGTCGGGGGGCACGGTTGCGGTGCGAGTGACCCCGGATAACGGTCGGCTGCAGGTTCGCGTGGAAGACACCGGCGTCGGCCCTGAGGTCGACGATCCTCTCTCCGCCTCGGAGAACGGGACCGGACTGGCCAACACCAGCACCCGCCTGCAGCACACCTACACCCCGAACGCCGCCCTCCACACCGCCCCGAACGAGCCGACCGGCTTCAGCGTCTGGTTCTCCGTCCCCCGAAACGGCACACCCACCCCCTCTGAATAGCCCCGACCTCGACCTCCCCACTCCGCACTCCCCGATTCCCCACTCCAAACTCGCTTCTCCCGTGCGCGCACTGATCGTCGACGACGAACCCCCGGCCCGCAACCTGATCCAGGAGTACCTGGAGGACGTGAACCGCATTGAAATGATCGGAGAATGTAGTAACGGACGCGAAGCCATTGAGGCCATTAACGGGCAGGCGCCCGACCTCGTCTTCCTCGACGTGCAGATGCCGGGTCTCGACGGATTCGACGTGCTGGAACGGATCGACACGCTGCCGGACATTATCTTCTCCACCGCCTACGACGAGTACGCAATTGAAGCCTTCGACGCAGGGGCGGTCGACTACCTCCTGAAGCCCTACAGCAAGGCGCGGTTTCGGACGGCCGTGGAGCGGGCGCTGGACCGACACGAGCAGCAAGACGACGAGTACGCTGATCGGCTCGCTACACTGCTGCAGGAAGCGAAAACCGACGCGGATGACCCGCCAGAACGTCTCTACGTCCGACACGGCGACAAAATCATCCCCGTCAATCCTACCGACATTCGCAGGATCGAGGCGGCGGGCGACTACTCAAAGCTCCACACGGACGAGAAGACGTATCTCTCGTCCATGGGCATCGGCGAACTGGAGGAGCGCCTCGACCCCAAACGGTTTATGCGCGTCCATCGCTCCCACATCCTCGCCTTTCCGGCCATCGATCACCTCTACAGCGACGGCTCGGGCGGATACAAGGCCGTACTCCACGACGGCACCAAGGTGCGAGTGAGCCGCTCCTACGCCTCCGAAATCCGCAACCGGCTCGTGTAGGCGGCCTATCCAAACCGACTCAGGATTTGATCGACCTGGCCGGCATACCCCCCGCCGAACAGATTGAGGTGGTTGATGAGGTGGTAGAGGTTGTAGACGTCGCGGCGCGTCTCGTACTCCGGCGCCAGCGCCCAGGCCGAGCGGTATGCGTCGTAGAAGCGATCGTCGTACCCGCCGAAGAGCTCGGTCATGGCCAAGT
>CAYLMT010000082.1:0-8316 GCA_964384855.1 uncultured Salinivenus sp. | reverse complement strand
TCGTCGTCGAGTCCTTTCGCGACGAGCCGACGGAGGTGCGCATCGTTACGGACGGGACCTACTCGACGCTGGAAGATGTGAAATCGGGAGAGCAGCTGTCTGGCCACACGATCTCTTCCCCCGACAGCGAGTGGGAAGAAGAGCCTGACGCCGGGAAGACAGCGTTCACCACGACGATTGCGCCTCATTCATACCGCGCCTTCCGGGCCCGGTAACCCAGCGCCTCGACCGGCCTGATTGATCAACGACGACACGTCCCACGTCACAAATGCCCATCGGATGTCGTGTCGGTCGGCGGTTACATCCACGACCACACGACCATGCGTGCACCCCCGTCGTCCGCTTTGACCGTCATCGACACGGTTCCGTCACCGACCTAGGGCGTCCAGCCCCCGGTCGAGAAATCGGCGAACGTGTCCAAGCTGCCTAGCCGCCGGCCGTACCCCGACCATAGCAAGGCTGCCCCCACAGCAGCATGCATGATTCCCCCCTCCTCGCGGGTCTACTGGGTAAGTTCGTTCTGAACGGCGAGGACGAGAAACATGTAGTTCGAGGAGCCGCCGCCCATCACGTATTCCCCCTGCTGCCAGATGTACGGATAGTTCTTCATTTCGGGGAGGTCGGGCCCGATGCCCGCCGTCCCCACGACCGACCCGCCGGGAATGTATGACCAGTGGGCCCGGGTGAAGCCATAGGCCGACGTCCGGGAGTCCGCCCCCACGCCGGAGACGTACGATTTCGTGTTCTGGCCTGGATGAGTGCCCAGCACAAAATCGAGAGCCCTGTAGACCGGCTCCATCCCCACCGCATCGGGAAAGGCCCGATGCAGGCGATAGTGGTTTACGCCGAACGACTGCACGGGCCAGCCCGCCCCCCAAACGGCCAATTCGTGCGGAACGCCGTAGGGATTCTGGGCCTTGTCCGTCTCCACGTCCGCCGCGTACCCCGCCGCGGCCTCGCGCAGCGTCGCTTCGAAGGCCTTGTCGTCGAGCAGCGGAAGCACCCGCCCCACGACGCCTCCCACCTCGGAGACGTTCTCGACGATCTCGGACTGGTGGTCGAGCAGGAACTGGCGATACACGTCCTTTTCCGTGGCGAGAAGCAACTCGGTCGCCGCTCGCACCTTTGCCCCAAAACCTTCCCCCTCCGGTCGATCGCGCTGCCAGAGCTCCTCCGCCGCCGCGAGGCTCTCCGTCGCGAGGGCAGAGTCGACATCAGAAAGCACACGACCTGCGATGGCGAGCGCGGCGATCCCGGTGTACTCACGTCCCGGGTGCTCCTCGGTGAACACCAGGCGGTCGTCCGGCACGGCTGAATGCGAAGCCGTACGCTCCCCGTCGGCCAGCGAGCTGTCGTAGAACAGGTTATCCGTTTGACCGGAGAAATCCCCCATCATCTTGTATTGCTCGACGGTCGGCACGATGATGCCCCGGTAGAGCCGCCCGAGGTTCCGGTATCCGCCGAGGATGGAGAGAATGCCGTGCTTTACCTGCTGAAGGATGTCGGGCGTCCCGTCGGGCCGGTGTAGTTTCGTCACGCGCTCGTCCTGCCGGACGGTGGTCTCGTCGTAGGTGACATCGAAGAGCTCGTACATGGTGGCGAGCTTGTACACCTCGTTGGCCTGCGACTCGATGCGCAGGTCGTCGTCCCCGGCGTCGTGCCAGCCCCCCCGGTTGAGACCCGGAACCGTCTCGCCCGGCTCATGCTCGGTGAGCGTCTCGGGCCCCTGCACGTAGCCATCAAAGTGGTTCGAGTCCGTCGGGGCCATGCGGGCGTCGTCGAGGTGGCACACGTCGTGCCAGAGGCGGTTCTGCTGCTCCACGCGCATGTGGCACATCTGCGCGGGGAGAAACGTGTCGAGCGTCGGCTGCCACACGCGCTCGTCGTAGACGTCCGGGCTGATTTCGAACACGTTCGAGCGATGATCCCGAAACGCGATCTGGTACGTCCCGGACTGCTCGACCTCACTGAAGTCGAACTGGAGGTACTTGTAGCGGAGATACTCGCCCGCCCATGGCTCCACCGTCCGACGGAGCACCTCCTCCGGCTGCCCCTCGTCGACCCGCAGTAGACGAACGGGTGCGTCTACCGGATCTGCCTCGTCCATCTCCACGACGGCCCGCTTCGGCTGGTCGGGATGGTAGCCGACGTTGGACACCTGGAGGGCGGGATCTCGCGTCCAGCCCGGAATCGCGTGCGGGGTGATCCGCCACTCGATCGCACCCTCGGTGGCCCCTCGTGGGACCAGCGACCGGACGATGAACCAGCCTTTGTTGTGCTTGACCCGCGCGTCGAGGAGCTTCAGATCGCCCGTCCGGCTCTGGATGGTGAGCCGCTGGGCCGGCGTGCCGGGCGCCACGGTGAGCTGTGAGCCGGTGGCGAGCGGCACTGCCTGGGGCTCACCCTCTGCGTCCCGCTCCACCGGGCCCATCGGCTGGCGAGGGAAGAGGCCCGTCTCTCCGCCGAGGGCCCAACTCTTGCCAAACAGGGCCTCCGGATAGAGCGCCAGGTTGAACCCGACTCGCCCAATCCACTCGTCGGGTAGGGGCTCGGCGAGATCGACGACGATCCGAACGGCCTCGCCCGCCGGCTCTACGCGAACGTCGTACGAGAACTCAAGGTCGGGGTACACGATCGGGTTAAAGCCCGTCCGGTTACGGGCCGGGTCGGGGTAGGAGAGGGTGCCCGTGACCGTGCCGGCCTCCCGATCGACCGAGCGGTCGTCGAGGGTCGGCACGGGATCCCACTGTCCGGGAGTCGGATTGAGACGCAGGTCGCCGTTCGTGGCAGTGCGCACACCGTGCTGAACGATCTCTACCCCGCTCTGGTGTCCCTGCGGGTAGTGGTCCTCGAAGGCCATCACGTTCACGCCCCCGCGCTCCAGGTAGTCCTGGTCGTTAAGACGAAACGGCTCGACGTCCTGGGCCTCGCCGGGCACGGGCCCAAAAAGGAGAAGAACGGAGACAAAAAGAAGGAGTCGTCGCATCACAGAACTGGAGTGATTAGAAGTGTGCCGTTCTCTTCGCTTTTCTTCTGTAGATGAGGGGCGTCCCGCCTCGAAATCCGTTTTGAATTTGACCGGAGAGTGAGAGCAAGCCCCCACGAGATTGGTTTTCGAGCCAACGTTTCCCCTCGAAGACCGAGACATACATTCAGACTGATCCTACCCCTCCACCAGGGCCCGGGCTTCCTCGGCCACCCGCTCGGCGGTAAATCCGTACTCGGCCATCACCCGCTCGCCCGGGGCCGACGCCCCAAACCGATCGACCCCGATGGCGGTGCCTTCTGTCCCCACATGCCGCTCCCACCCCTGCGTCACTCCCGCCTCTATCGATACCCGCGCGGTGACCGACGGCGGCAGCACCTTCCGCCGGTACGTCTCCGACTGCTTCTCGAACAGCTCCCACGACGGCATGCTCACAACCTGCGCCTCAATGCCGTCTGCCTGTAGATCCCGGGCCGCCTCTAGGGCGTGCTGCACCTCGCTCCCGGTCCCGATCAATAGCACGTCCGGCGCCGAATCGCTCGGCCGCAGCACGTAGGCCCCTCGCCGAAGCCCCTCCGCCGTCGTCAGCTCCGTCCGGTCAAACACCGGCAGCCCCTGCCGCGTCAAGGCCAGCGCGGTCGGCCCGCCCGTGCGGGTCACCGCCGCGGCCCACGCCTCCGCCGCCTCGTTCGCGTCGGCCGGGCGGATCAGCGTCAGGTTCGGAATCGCCCGCAGCGCCATCAGGTGCTCGACCGGCTGGTGCGTCGGCCCGTCCTCCCCGAGCCCAATCGAGTCGTGCGTAAAGACGTATGTGACCGGCTGCCCCATCAAGGCCGACAGCCGGAGCGAGGGCCGCAGGTAGTCGCTAAAGATGAGGAAGGTCCCCGCGTACGGCTGGACGCCCCCGTGCAGGGCCATCCCATTCGAGAGGCCCGCCATCGCGTGCTCCCGCACCCCAAACCGGAAGTACCGCCCGCCCGGATTCTCTTTCTGAAAGTCCGACCGCCCCTCCACGTCGGTCTTGTTCGATCCGGTCAGGTCCGCCGAGCCCCCGATCAGGTACCCCACCTCCGGGGCCAGCTCCTCGAGGGTCAGCCCGCTGGCCTTGCGCGTGGCCATCTTCGCCCCGCCCGCCGAGGTCGGCTCAAAGGTCGGCAGCGCCTCCTCCCATCCCTCCGGCGGCTCTCGGCGCATCCACCGCCCCAGCCGGGCGGCCTGCTCCGGGTAGGCCTCCTCGTAGCCCGCCCGGAGCTCTTCCCATTCGTTCTGGCGCTTTTGCCCCTCGGCTTTTGCCTCCCGCATGTGGTCGTACACCGCGTCGGGGACGTAAAACGTCTCCTCCGCCGGCCAGCCGAGGTTCTCCTTCGCGCGGCGCAGCTCCTCCTCGCCCAGGGGCGCCCCGTGGGCCGCCGCCGTGTCCTGCTTGTTCGGGCTCCCGTACCCGATGTGCGACCGCACCCCAATCAGGGACGGGCGCTCCTCTTCGGCCTTGGCCTCCTCAATGGCCGCGCCGACCGCCTCGAGGTCGTTGGCGTCCTCGACGTAGGTCACGTGCCAGCCGTACGCCTCAAACCGGGCGGCCACGTCCTCGGTAAAGGCCAGGTCGGTGCTCCCGTCGATCGTAATCTCGTTGTCGTCAAAGAAGTACACCAGCTTGCCCAGCCCGAGGTGGCCCGCCAGGGAGGCCGCCTCGCTGGCAATCCCCTCCATCAGGTCCCCGTCGGAGCAAATGGCGTAGGTGTGGTGGTCGAAAAGCGGAAAGCCCTCCTCGTTGAACTCGTCGGCCAAAAGCCGCTCGGCCATCGCCATCCCCACCCCGTTGGCAAAGCCCTGCCCCAAGGGGCCGGTCGTCGTCTCTACGCCCGGCGTGAGGTGGCCCTCCGGGTGGCCCGGCGTCCGGCTTCCCCACTGGCGGAACTCTTTGAGCTCCTCCATCGGCAGGTCGTAGCCCGTCAGGTGCAACAGGCTGTACAACAGCATCGAGGCGTGGCCCGCCGACAACACAAACCGGTCCCGCCCCGGCCAATTGGGGTCTCCCGGATTGTGCCGCAAATGCCGCTTCCACAACACGTACGCCACCGGCGCCAACCCCATCGGCGTCCCCGGATGCCCGCTCTCCGCACGCTCAACCGCATCGGCCGACAAAAACCGAATCGTGTTGATGGTCTGAGTCTCGATGTCCGTCTCTTCAAGGAGGTCCGTTGCCATAGAACGCTGTGCTACGTGTTGGGGAGTGTCGTCAAACTGCGATGGAAGGAACGCGTCGCCCCTCGGAGTTTACTGCTCGGTCGTCGGCACCGTCGGCCACCCGTCCTCCCACTCCAGCGGGGAGATACGGAGGTACGGCGTGCCGTCGTTCTGTCCTCCTCGGTCCGAGTAGGCGTGGTACACGAGGTAGGTATTCCCGTTCTCCTGCAGGACCGAATTGTGGCCCGTGCCCTTCCAGTCCGGAGTGCTCTCAATGACGAGCGTTCCTCCACCCTCCGTCATTGGCGTGCCGTCCGCGTCCTCGTACGGACCCGTGACGGACTCGGACCGGCCCACACGCACGTTGTAATCAAGTTCTGTGTAGTCCCGCTCGGCGGTTGGGCAACAGTGGTCGAAGGAGACGAAGAGGTAGTAGTACCCGTCGCGATAGATGATATACGGCGCCTCGATCGCATTCTCGTCGGCGTCGGGTCGATTGGCGAGGTTGTAGAGCGTCTCGTCCGTGCTGGACAGCTTTCCGGTCTCCGGATCGATGCGGCGCATGTGAATGCCCGCATCGTTCCAGCTTCCAAACGCCATCCAGATCCGGTCTTGCTGGTCGATGATGACGTTCGGATCGATGGCATTGTACGGGTCTGAGTCGACCGATTCAATCACCTCTTGCTGATCCTCCCAATTGTAGTTGGCACTGTCGGGACTCAGCACCGGATTGGTGGCCAGACCGATGGCCGATCGGCTGCTGCCGAAGGTGGAGGCGGAGTAGTACAGGTGATAGCGACCGTTGAAGTAGGCAACGTCGGGTGCCCAGAGATCTCCGTCCGTAATGCTTTCGGCCCACTCCGGCACCCCGCCCAGCACGTCCCCTCGATGCTCCCACGTGGTGAGGTCCGTTGAACTCCGCCATTGGATGCCCCCTCCGGTCGAGTACAAATAGTATTTCCCGTGGGCCTTGATAATGGCCGGATCGTGAACGTCTTGAATGTCCTGCGAGAGGTCCATCATTTCGGGCACCGTGACCGGATCGGGGCCCTCGTCCTCGGGCGGGGCGGTCGTGGCGTCCTGGCTGTCACATCCCCCGACCACAATCAACAGCAGGGCCGCGAGCAGCCCAACGCCAACGTTCCAACGCTCCCCGCGGAAATGTCGATCGTCGTCGCGTCCCATCATGGCACCACGATCCGATTGCAAAACGGCGACTACACGTGCACCACCTCAACGTCGGCCATGTCGCCCCACATCTCCCAGCGCCGGCTCACGTCGCCCAAGTGCAGGCACTGGTGGTGCGTGCCCCCATTCTCGAGCCATCCGTCCAGACAGTCGCGGACGCCGGAGTCAGGACGGAAGTGGAAATACGGCATCTCCACATTCGGCAGCTCTTCGGTGTCCAGGATTTCCCCGTTGGCCACCACGAGTCGGTACTCGTCCCCTCCGATCGGCGCCAGGGACACGAGCGTGGCCGGCCCCGGCTCTGCCATAAACAGGACCGTGGGCGGATTGTCGAGCCCGCCTATGCCGAGGGGCCGGTCAATAAGCCGTACCGGCTGATCCTCTCGCGCGATGCGCCAGTTCCCCTCCCCCATGTGGCTTTGGAGAATTGAGTCGCGCTCGAAGTCCATCGCGTACATCTCCGTGAAGTGAGCGTCGGGGGCCAGCCGGTGCCCCGCCGCCACGAGGCTCGTGCAGCAGGTGTCCCCCTCGGCCGCGTAGCCGTAGCCTTTCGCCAGGAGGTTGGAGGCGGCGAGCATGTGCAACTGCTCGAAGCGGCCGTCGTCCCCCACGGCGTCGAAGTACATACTAAATCCGTCATAACCCTCCTCATCCAGCAGGTCCTGAATGGCAACCTCAAAGCGGGCGGCGTACGCGTGCGAGTCCTCGGAGAGGGCGTCGTCGACCTCGAAGCGTCGCTGGTCGGCGGCCATGGCGGCGGACACCGCTTCGTCCGACACCGCCTGCATGCGCTCCTCGACGAGCCCCAAACTCAACTGGTCGACCTGGGGCCCGAGGGTACGCATGAAGGCCGTATCGTCGGTCTCAATGTCCCCCATGCCGGGCATCTGCCCAAACTGGGCGATACGCATGTCGCGCAGGGACCGCTCGGCCTGTGCCGCGTGGGCCCAGTCCGACACAAACTCCACGAACCGGTCCGAGCGCCAGTCCTCCGAAATGATCGGCGCGTCGATGCCCAGCCGGACCAGCGTGTTGGCGAGGTCCTGGGCCCCGTGCACGCCCTGGTTGTAGGTGAGGTCGTCCATGTCCCACGCCTTCGTGATCGTGCGCTCGGGCTGCACGTTGGCCAGCATGAGGGGGAGTTCGTTCTCCGAGAGCGCACGGACGGTCCGCATCGCGGGGCCGTACGTCAGCATCACCAGAATCACCCCGTCGAGCCCCTCCTCGTTGAAGGCGCGCATCTGCCGCTCAATGTCCTGCCGGTTCCGAGCCGGCTCTCGAAACGTCACGTCCACCTCCTCCCCGAGCCGATCGGCAATCTGCCGGGCATACTGCCCCTGCGTGTCGGTGATGCCGGGGATCATGTCGTCGTAGAGCTCCTGCATGATGCCCAGCAGCCCCACGCGGGGCCGTCGATGCGAGGGGACGCCGGAATTGGCCGTGCTCATAAAAGAGATGGTGGGTGTAAATTTTAGTTAATCGTTTCAAAATCGACCCCAATCTTGAAAGGCCATTCCTCCGGAAAGTTCGTCCGCCCGGGACGGCCCTCGGACGCTAGCCGTCACCACCCCATGAATCTCGGGTGGAAAAGGCGTAGACCGTGCGGGAGGTGTACGTCTCGTCGGGGCGGAGCAGCGTCGAGGGGAAGTCTGACTGGTTGGGCGAGTCGGGGAAGTGCTGGGTCTCCAGCGCGAAGCCGGCGTGGGCCCCGTACGCTTCACCGCTCTTCCCGGTAAAGCTACCGTCCAGGAAATTTCCGGAGTAGAACTGCAGCCCCGGCTCCGTGGTGCGCACCGTCATGAGGCGTCCACTGTCCGGGTCGTAGGCGCGGGCGGCGAGGTGGAGGGAATCACTGTCTTGCTGGCGGAGGACAAAGTTATGGTCGTAGCCGCCCGCGATGCCGAGCTGTCGGTTGTCGGCCTCGATGCGGGCTCCGATCGGGGTCGGCTCGGCAA
>CAYLMT010000081.1:6535-8390 GCA_964384855.1 uncultured Salinivenus sp. | reverse complement strand
ATCCTCACTCAGGGCCCCTCGAAAAGCCTTTCTAAGGAGTCCACAAAATTCTGTTTAATCCTCTCGATTCATTGAAAGTTAGCGGAGCAAACGATTCCGCGCGTACTTATGAAAGGATGCGTTATCACGAGATGGCAACCACCGGTTGCCACTCGCCTTCTCCCTTCTCCTCCTGCTCTTTTTGCCCCGGGCCGTTGCCCTCCCCTCCCCGCCCCGCGGTCCGGGGCTTTTTTATTTTCTCCCCGGTCGGTTCTGGTCCTCACAGGAGGTGTTTGCTCCGCCCACCGTCAACGGGGAGCGCCACGCCGGTCACGTACCCGGCCCGCACACTGGCGAGAAAGGCCACCGTCGCCGCAAATTCGTCCGGCTCACCGATGCGCGGAAGCGCGTTGTCGTCCGCCCACCCGGCCTCAATCTCCGCCCGCGACTGACCCGTTCGGTCCTGAATGTCGTCGGCCAAATCTTCGAGCCGCTGCGTTCGCGTATAGCCCGGAAGAACGGTGTTGACCGTGATGCCAGTGGATCCCAGGTCCTCGGCGAGACTCTTGGCGTAGCCCTGTACGCCGGCCCGGGCCGTGTTCGACAGCGCGAGGGTGGGGATGGGCTGCTTGGACGACACGCTCGTCACCATGATGATACGAGCGTGGTCGTCCTTCTCCACCGCCGTGCGGAGGTGCGGAAGGGCCGCGTCGCAGAGCGAGATGGTGCTCATCAGGTTGAGCTCCACTGCGTCGCGGTAGTCGGACGGGTCTAGCTCCGTCGCCGCTCCGGACGGCGGGCCGCCAGCGTTGGTTACGAGCACGTGAAGTCCCCCAAACGTATCGACCGTCTGGGCGATGGCACTCTCGACCTGCTCCGGATCGGTCACGTCGCAGACAAGTGGCAGCACCTCCGCGCCGGTCTCTTCTCGGATGGCGTCCGCCGCCCCCTGGATGCGCCCCTCGCTTCGTGAACACAGGGCCACATTGCAGCCTTCCTGAGCAAGTTCGCGAGCGGCCGCCCGGCCCAGTCCTTTGCTGGCCCCGGCCACGAAAGCGGTCCGATTTGCGAGTCCTAGATCCATGAGTATGCATGAGGAATTGTGCAAAAATGGTGCACTCCCAACCTACGAGTTGGCGCGCGTCGTGTCGACCCCCGCTCACGAACGTGTATTGGTGACAAAGTCGGTGACCACCTCGGCCAGCGCGTCGGGGGCGTCGGCATGAACCCAGTGCCCCGCCCCGTCGATGGTCACGAGTTCGGCGTTGGGAAAGCGCTCGCGGATGCCCTCCACATCCCCGTCGGCGACGTAGTCCGACGCGCCACCCCGAACAAAGAGCGCCGGTCCCTCGAACGTAGTTTCGTCTGGAAGGACCGCCGTTATGTCGTCGTAGTGGGCCCGAATGGCGTCCAGATTCATGCGCCACGTGTAGGTCTCACCGTCATACTCGAGATTTTTGAGTAGAAACTGGCGGATGGGCCGCGAGGGTACGTCCGCGGCCAGAGCCTCGTCAATCTCGTCCCGGCTCTCGTAGGCTTCCGGATCGATGCGGTCCAGCGCGTCTAAGAGCTCCGTGTGGTGGGGGGGATACGCCTTCGGGGCCATGTCGACGACGACGAGTCGATCGACACGGTCGGGGTACGAGAGCGCCGTCTGCATGGCGGTCTTCCCGCCCATCGAGTGGCCCAGCACGGCGGCTGGGGCGAGGTCGTGTCGATCTATAAACCGACGCAGATCCGCCGCGAGGGTCGGGTAGTCCATTTCGTCGGCGTGGGGCGACCGTCCGTGATTGCGCTGATCCACCGCGTAGACGCGAGCCACTTTTTGGAACGCCGTCCGGCTGAGGGTGTGCCAATTTCCGTGCGCCCCGAGAAG
>CAYLMT010000081.1:5196-6435 GCA_964384855.1 uncultured Salinivenus sp. | reverse complement strand
CGTCCCAGGCCCTCTCCACGAACGCCGTGAGCGTATGGGCGGGCGGCTCGTTCGCGACCGGAGGCCTCATCGGAAACATCCAGCGTGCTCGGGTGGGGCTCCTCGGGATCCGCTATCATCGCCTCCTCGCTCCGTCTCCTCCCAATCCGACCCCTAGCGGCCCGACCCTCACGTACACGGCGGACCTGGTTCCCGTTCTCCTCCTGTCCATTCCGTCGAGCGCTCTCCCTCAGCTCCCTGCAGACGCATCCTCCACCGAGGAGGCAACCCCGGTGCTGCCCTCCCAGGAGCTGACCGCGTACGGCATAGGGGTGCGCCCCGGCGGCCTGCGACTCACCTTTCGCGCTGCTCAGCACGTGCAGCCGTTCGTCGCGGGAAGCACGGGCCTCGCGTTCTTCAACCGCTCCGTCCCGAACTCGCTGGGCCGGTCGCTGAACTTTATGTTTGACGTGGGGGCGGGCGTACGGATCGGCTTAACCTCCACCCTGATTCTCACTGCTGGCTACCGCTATTACCACCTGTCGAATGGCTTTCGTGGACAAATCAACCCTGGCGTTGATGCAAATCTTTTTCAGCTCGGCCTCACCATGTCTCCCTAGCGGCCGCCAAACAGCCGTCGTCCTCCCCCTGCTGGTTGGCCTCCTCGCAGGCCTCGTTCTTCCCGAGCCAGCGCCTGCACAAACCCCATCGGGCGACGAGCGGCCCATTCAGGCCCGGGACCTGTACCGGATGCGGGAGGTGACGGAGGTCGCGCTCTCCCCACACGGCCGGTCCGTGGCCTACACGGTACGCCACCTCACGTCCGCCCGGTCTGCCGCGCCACATAGCCGGCTGTACGTGACCCGGACGAGTGGATCGGATGAGCCACGCCTACTGTCTCGGGACGGCGAATACATCCGTGATCCTGCCTGGCACCCTGACGGCTCGCACCTCGCCTTCGTGCGCCCCGTGGACGGCATCCCTCAGATCTTCGTCGTGCCCCTGGGTGGGGGTGTCCCGTACCAACTGACCGACACGCCGCACGGGGCCCAGTCTCCCCAGTGGAGCCCGAATGGGGAGCGGCTGCTCTTCGCGAGCAGCATGCCCGAATCGACGGTCCGGCACCAGACGGAGCGTCTGCCTCCCAGTGAGCGTCCCGGACGAACCCCTTCGGACACCGTTCGCACTCCCACCCCCAACACCCTCCTCGTCCTCCGGCACGCCCAGACGCTCGATCCCCTCGACACCCTCGCCGTGGAC
>CAYLMT010000081.1:3158-5096 GCA_964384855.1 uncultured Salinivenus sp. | reverse complement strand
CCTCGTCCTCCGGCACGCCCAGACGCTCGATCCCCTCGACACCCTCGCCGTGGACGCGGACGGCCGGCTCAAAGCCCCTGCGGACACGACCGAGACCCTCCGATCACCGCAGCATCCCTCCATCCCCGACACTCTCACCAACCCGCCCGTAGATCGACTCGCGGCCCTGTCCTCCGACAGCCTGCACGCCGTGTTCGACCGCCTTCGACTCCGCCCTGATACCACGACGGTCTCCGTTCGGCCCGACACTGCTGCCACCCCGAACGGCAACCTCGCGCAAGTCCGACGGTGGTTGCACCAGAACCGCCGGTCCAACACGGCTCTCGTCTCCTCTCGCCTTGAGCTACAGGGAGAGACGCAGCTCCAACCCACCCCGACCTATCGGCATCACTTCGTCGTGGACGTCCCGTCCGACATCGGTTCCGGACGTCCGGCACGCCCCGACCCGCAGTTAGTAACAGGCGGCTACCGCTCGTACGGGCAGGCCGACTGGCTCCCCGGTGGCGGCCAAGTCGTCGTGAGTGGAATGCCGCCCACAGATCGTTCCCCCGACCGCGTCCGACAACGCAACTTGTACGTGGCTGACCTTAACCGGAGCCAACTCCAGCGCCTGCTCCGAATCGAAGACCACGCCCTCACGGCGCCCACCGTTACGACCGACGGAAACACAGTGGCCTTTCGGCTACAGGCCCTGTCTCCGAGGAGCGACGAGCAGGTCGAACTCGCCCTCTTTGCCCTTGACGGCCGCTCGCAGCCCCGAATTCTAACCAGTTCGCTTGACCGCGATGTGGCCTCGTTCGAGTGGTCCCCCGGTGGATGGTACCTGTACGCAACGGCCCCGTCGGAAGGCGGGCGCCCCCTCTTCCGCTTCACGCCATTTGCCCGGGACACGACCGACGGGGATCCCGAGGCACGGAGTCTCGACATGCCCGAAGACCAGCCCACTTCGCGCGACACATTCACCTTTGACTCGACGATGGTCCGGCCTGCCGAGGCCGAACAAATGACGAAAGCCGCTCGGGCTGTACACACGTTTGACGTAACCGACGCAACGGTCGTCTACGCGACGACGGAGCCGTCCACGCCCTCCGCCCTCTACACCAACACCGTTAGCTTCAACAACGAGCGCCCTCTCGCCACACCCAACGCCGAGTGGCTGTCCCAGCGACAGGTCGCAACACCCGAACGCATAACCGCGTCCCACGACAGCCTCGACATCACGGGATGGGTAACGCGTCCTCCCTCATTCCCCAATTCCGTACAGCATCCCCTACTCGTACAGGTTCGGGGGGGGCCTCCAGAGTTGAGCGCTCCGTACACGCCCGAGACGTGGTTCGAGCGTCAGTACCTTACGGGACGAGGCCTGGGGATCATCGAGGTCTTTCCGCGGGGATCGGCCGGCTTCGGGACGGCCTTTCGACGGGCCAACGACCAGAACTGGGGACCCGGCCCGGCCCGTGACGTGCTCGCGCTTACGGATTCCGCCGCGGCCCTGTCCTGGACCGACTCCACGCAGGTAGCCCTCAGTGGCACCGGGTATGGGGGCACCCTCACCGCCTGGCTCCTCGGCCAGACGGATCGATTCGAAGCGGGCATTGCACTCAATGGGGTATACGATCTTCCGGCACTCCTGGATGGAGGTCGCGCATGGCGTCTCGTGCCGCAGGAGTTTGACGGATATCCCTGGGAGGGCATCCCTCCACTCTCACTCGGCGATCCCGTGCTCTCGCCCACCCTTCCGTCCTCCGACTCGACCGCCCACACGCCCTGGACGGCCCTTCACCGCAACTCGCCGCTCACGTACGCCCACCTGATCCGTACGCCGCTCCTTCTGCTTCAAGGCGAAAATGACCGGCGTGTGGGGCCCTCCCAGAGTGAGCGCCTGTACAAACGCCTCAAAATCCTGAATCGGCCCGTGGAGTACGTGCGGTACCCCGG
>CAYLMT010000081.1:0-3058 GCA_964384855.1 uncultured Salinivenus sp. | reverse complement strand
CATCCCCTCCACATCGTGGGTCGGCGCCAACGCCTCAACCCCGGCCCGGAAGGCCCACCGTGCGTCCTGGCCCTCCCCTTGCCCCGACGAGGCCAATCCGGACAGGAGGGTGTTCACGTGCTCCTTCACGGATGCAAATCGGTGCACCTGCACTCGGCGGGCGCTGGGGCGTGCCACGTGCTCGAGCCGGTGCCGCACGATGGTCGCGAGCGCGTACTCGAAGAGAGTCAGCCGATCGTCGGCCTCCGCCAGGGCCCGGATCGTCTCGTGGAGTCGGGCACGCTGTTCGTCGGATAGATCGCGGAGCGCGGGGGCCGCTAAGTCGAGCGCAGGCAGCCGAACTCGAGGCTCCAATGCAGCAACGTGGGGATACAACCGTTCCGTTTCCTCCACGACGGCCTTCGTTTCCCGGTGCCTCAGGATCCGAAGTTGCCGCTCCCGCATCTCGGGCTCGTTGTCGAGGAGAAGTCCGTAGGCCACCGCCACCGCCCCCAGCGGCTCGTGGATGGCCTGATTCACCTCGGCGGGCACCGCCTTCCGCAACCGGCCTCCGTGCTCAATCTGCACCGCGGTCACCGTGCCGGCCTGCGCGATGACGTCTTCCTCCGACGAGGCCGCTACCCCTTTTGTCTCACCGTCTAGGCTGGACACTGCACTCGCACCTCTGCTCGCCCCTACACCTTCCTTTTGTGCTCCTTCACTCGTCTCCGCCGAAACGGGGGGAAACGTACCGTCAAAGTCTGGATCAATTCGGCGGACGCGCTCAAGAAGCGGTGGGTGGGTGGAGAGCCATCCGGAGGCAAAGAACCCCTCACCGAGGGCGTTTCCGAAAAAGAGGTGACTGGCCTCCTCCGCCCGATCGGCCTCCACCGTCGCCCCGGAAACGTGCCCGCCGATCTTCTTGAGCGCTCCACCGATCCCGTCTGGATTCCGCGTAAACTGCACGGCCGAGGCGTCCGCCAAAAACTCGCGTTGCCGGGAGACGCCGGCCTTGATCAACCGTCCACACAAAAAGCCAACCGACCCAATGATCAACAGGGCAAGGCCTAACGCGACCATGGCGAATCGTCCGCGCCCATCCCGATTCCGGCTTCCGCCCCCATAGAACAACGACCGCATCAACAGGCGGCCCGTAATTCCGACTAGGAGAATGCCATGTAGGAGGCCAATGAGGCGGATGTTGAGGCGCATATCCTCATTCAGGATGTGGCTGAATTCGTGCGCCATCACACCCTGCAATTCGTCGCGATCGAGCAGCTCTATGCATCCTCTGGTCACCCCAATTACTGCGTCGTCCGGCGTATACCCCGCCGCGAAGGCGTTGATGCCGTCCTCTTCCAGAACGTAGACGGGTGGCACCGGCACGCCGGACGCAATAGCCATCTCCTCTACCACGTTGAGGAGACGCCGCTCCGCGAGAGAATCGGGGTCCCGATCGAGCTTTTTCCCACCCAGGGATTCGGCGACGACGTGCCCCCCGTCGCGCAGCGACATGACTTTCACCAGACTTCCCCCACCCACCAGCGCTGTGATCCCTAGTGCCACAACCAGCGCAAGTCCAGGCTGCACAAGGTCGACTGTACCTCCACTCCATCCCAGCACCGCCACAACAGCGAGGTAGGTCCCGATCACGATGCCCACCACGGCCACGACGAAGAGAACCACCAGCTTCGTCGTGTTGCGACGCGCCTCATCCTGCCGCTCAAAGAAGTTGCGCATGGAATATTACGCTCGTAGCGTCAGCGAAGAGTGGTCGATTGATGGCTGACAGGCAGGTCGGTCAGGTGCTCGGCCCGGCGGTGCGATGGGAGATGACACCCGCCAGTTGTCGGCTCACCCTTACGAAAACGACACGTCCGGGGCTTGCCGCTGCTCAGCGACCTCTACCCGAAAGAGCTCCGCCTCGTTGTAGTTGAACATGTTGGCCAGAATCACGGTCGGGAAGGACTCCCGCTCGGTATTGTAGCGGGTGACGGCATCGTTAAACGACTGCCGGGCAAAGGCGATTTTATTTTCCGTGGTCCGCAACTCCTCCATCAACTCATTGACCGATTCGTTGGCCTTAAGCTCGGGGTAGTCCTCGGCCACCACCATGAGCCGTCCCAGCGAACCGCTAAGCATCTCCTCGGCCCGATTCAGGAACTCCATCGCTTCGGGATCGCCGGGTTGTTGCTTCGCTTTCTCGCTGGCCTCCATCGCTTGGTTGCGCGCTTTCGTGACTGCCTCCAGGGTTTCCCGCTCGTGATCGAGATACCCCTGCACCGTCTCCACCAGATTCGGAATGAGATCGTAGCGGCGCTTCAGTTGCACGTCGATCTGCGAGTAGGCGTTTTCGTACCGGTTCTCGAGCTGAACCAGCGTGTTGTACTTGTTGATGGCGTACCCCCCAACCAAAAGCACAGGGAGCAGAAGGATGCCGAGAACGATTAGAATGGTCGACATGGCAGGAATGGACGTTTGAACGAGGAGGTGGTGAGTCGCCGATGCTGTGACGTTGCCGTTGTGTTTTTGGAAAGTAGGCATGCAACAGGAAAAGTGGAACCCCCTCCTGCCCGTGCCGTGCCCGTCGTGATGCGACCATATCGCCACCCCACTTTACGCTTCCTATGTTGCACCGCCTCCGAAGCGAGTGGCAGCGCCTCCACCGGGGCGTTGCCTCCCTCGACGGTCAGACGACGTTCGTCCTCACCAGCGCGGCGCTGCTCGTCGTGCTCCAGTTTATTCTCGGGGACCGGGACCTCTTCCGGACACACCTCGCGTCCGCTCTTCCTCCGAATTGGCGCGGACTCGCGGCCTGGGGCTGGTGGTTTGGAATGCAGGGCATGCTCGGCTTCGTCGTGCCGGCCCTGGCATTCCGGGCGTTCTACGCAGACGACCTTGGGGAACTGGGGCTCGGCTTGGGGGAGTGGCGATTGGCAACTGTCGTCGCAGCCCTCTACCTGCCAGTAGTAGCTGTGGGAACGTGGGTCCTCTCCGACGGAACTGCTTTTCAGCAGCAGTATCCGCACTATCAACCCGCGACGCGAGACTGGGGCGTCTTTCTGATCTACGAGGCCCT
>CAYLMT010000080.1:0-8484 GCA_964384855.1 uncultured Salinivenus sp. | reverse complement strand
ACGATCTTCGTGCGCAGTTTCCCCACACCGAGCACCAGACGTACCTGAACCATGCAGCCGTAAGCCCGATGAGTCGGCCCGTTCGCGAGGCGATCGACGCGTACGTGGGGGAACGACACGGGGCCGATCCAGATGCCCCGATTGAAAACTTCGAGTCCTTCCTGCCGGTGATGGAAGAGACGAAAGAGCGAGCGGCGACGGTGCTGGGCACGGACGCCAGCCGGATCGAATTCGTGCTCAATACGTCGACTGGTCTCAACATGCTGGCCCGTGGGCTCGATTGGGAGCAAGGGGATCGCGTTGCGGTTCCTGATGGTTCATTTCCGACCAACGTCTATCCCTTCTTGAATCTGGAGGAGGAGGGCGTAGAGGTCGATTTCGTGCCGACGGAGGAGGGGGCGTACACTGTTGAGGACGTAGAGGACACCCTGCGGCCCGAGACCCGGCTTTTGAGCGTCTCCTGGGTGCACTTCTTGTCGGGCTTCCGGGCGGACCTAGAGGCGCTCGGAGCGCTCTGTGAGGAGCACAATGTGATTTTCTGCGTGGACGCCATTCAGGGGCTCGGGGCACTTCAGGTGGATGTGGAGGCGGCGGGGATAGACTTTCTGACGGCTGGGGGGCACAAGTGGCTGATGGCCGCCCAGGGCGCGGGGCTCCTCTACTGCGACGAAGCGCTCCAGGAACAGCTTCGCCCGCCCTCCGGCTGGCTGCACGGGCCCGTCGACTGGGAGCACCTCGACGACTACGAGCTCACGTTTCACGAGGATGCCCGCCGGTTTCGGACCGGCACGCTGAACAGCGTTGGCATCGCGGCTCTTCATGCAGCACTCGGCCTGTACCTCGACGCTGGTCCAGAGTGGTGCGAAGAGCGCGTGCTTGAACTCTCCGGGACCCTCGCGGAGGAGTTGAGGGAGCGAGGATTTTCTCGCTACGGCACGGACGACCCGGTACACGCGAGCGGCATCGTGACGGTTGCTCCCGACGCCCCGGAGGCTCTATTCGAGCACCTGAAGACACACGACATCACCGGGGCGCTTCGCAACCGGAAGCTCCGCTTTGCGCCGACGTATTACAATAATCAATCAGACATTCGGACCGTTCTCAAGGCTCTTGATGCCTTCCAGGCGTCCTAGGACATCGAGGGACCGTTGATTACTTCGCTCGGAGACTGTCTCGGAGTTGAATCAGTTTCTCGTTCGCCGCTCGTATCTCCGAGTGAACGTCCGGAATGTGTCGTTCAATGCCTTTGGGGTCGACGGCGTACGCCCGTCGTGCTGCCGCCAGAGTTGTATCTATCGCCGCGATGATCCGCTGGTTGGACCAGTGTTTGGCGAGCACCTCCAAAGCGGGCTGTACCAACCAGCTTTCCGGTGAGCGATTGTCGACCAGAAGCGCCGTATAATATCCAATGGCGTCGAGTTCTTTCGCCGAGGGTGTCTTGTTTCTTATGGAGCCAAAGTGGTTGCGAAACATTGCATGGGCGGCAAACTGCTCGCGAAGAGGTTGAGACACTGAGGAGGATTCGGAAAGCCGGCTCCGAATAATTTGATCGGCTTTGGACCACGTCGGGGCTTTGTGTACGACACTGTCGATGTCGCGTGAAAATTTGGCTACCGCCGAGACACCGTCAGAACCGAGCCAGGCTGAATCGTATTTGGCAGGGGTGCCGTACTCGGAGGCCGCGGAGAAGCGCAGGGACGTATTATCAAGCGTGTCAGCCACCAAAGACACTGATTCACCGACTGGCTCCTGGTCGTTTTCTTGTGCCGACTCTTCCCGGGCACACCCCAGTCCCACGAGCAGTAGCGTCAGAGTTCCCAACACGGCGGTATGCGAGAATTGCACAGGCATGTTGGCATGTAGAAATATTCGAAGAAATATCTCATATTTTCGAGTATAAAAACGAAGTGGGCGTGTTTCTTTCTTCGCCCCGACAGGTCATTGCGTGTGCATCACTCCCTTGTCCCTGATGAGCAGAGCCGCCGAGGTCCCCGATTCATTTGACCCTGATCAGTACGACGCCGACGTGCGCCGGGAGGAGAACGTGGTGGAGGTGACCGTGCCGGCGTCAGAGACCGATGAGCCTCGCATCGACAAGTATCTCACGCGCTTCTACCCGGAGGCCTCCCGGTCCAAGATTCAGCGCGCCATCAAAAAGGGGCATCTCAAAGTCAACGGGGCGGACGTCAAGAAGTCGTACGCGGTGGAGCCGGGGGATGAGATTGTCTTTCGACTCATTCGCAAGCCGCCCATGCAGGCCGAGCCGGAGGACATTCCGCTCGACATCGTCTACGAAGACGACGAACTCCTCGTGGTGAACAAGCCCGCAGGGATGGTGGTGCACCCGGCGCCGGGGCACCGGTCGGGGACACTCGTGCACGCCCTGTTGCACCACGTAGACGGAGGAACGGTGGCCGCGGATGACGAGCGGGACGACGTGTCAGAAGAAGACATCGGCCTGTCAATGGTGAATGCGCTTCCTAAGGCTCCCGATCATCCGGTTGTGCGTCCCGGGATTGTGCACCGCCTCGACAAAGGCACGTCCGGTCTGCTGGTAGTAGCCAAACGCGACCGGGCCCACCAGCCGCTGGCCGAGCAATTCAAAGCACATACGGTAGATCGTCGGTACCGGGCGATCGTGTGGGGACACTTCGACCCTCCCAATGGAGAGATCGAAGGAGCCATTGGGCGCGATCCTCACCACCGCCAGCGCATGGCGGTCGTGCCGAAGGAGGACGGCAAGTGGGCCCTCACGCACTACAAAACCGTGGAGATGCACGCCCACACGTCCGTCGTCGAGTTCGAACTGGAAACCGGGCGCACGCATCAGATTCGGGTGCACGCCCGTTCACAGGGCCATCCGCTTCTCGGCGATCCGAAGTACAGCGGGCAGCGAGTCCGGTACGGGTCCCAGGGCGGGGCCCGTCGGGACTTCTTCGAGCACCTCTTCGAAATTCTTCCTCACCCGGCGCTTCACGCATACCGTCTGGGATTCGATCACCCCACCACGGAGGAGCGCCTTCATTTTGAGGCCGATCCACCTGAGGCGTGGCAACGTGTGTTGCACAAACTGAGACGCGAGGAAGGAACGGGGAGGACGGACGGGTGAGGCGGTTCCACGGGACGAGGACCAGTACCCGTTTGCGACCTCATGGCCCGTTTCCCGGAGAAACAAAGGGCCCCAGCCCCAAATACAGGCCTTTGAGGTTTTGGCCTTGTTTGCAGCGTCAATACTCCGAAATAATACCGGGCGACCCGGTGGAGGTCCTTCTCTTCCACACTGTTTTTGAGCAGGTCGTGTTGGAGGTCCATGCCGTCCCCCTCATCCCGAGGGACGCGCAGCGGGACCGTACCGCACGGGAGGCCCGCTCGTGATGAACGGGCATGTCCTCGTGCTTAATCAAGATTACAGCGCGCTCACCGTCTGCAGTGTGGAGCGGGCCGTTGTCCTCATGCATCTGCAGAAGGTGCACCTCGTGGAGGCTGCGGACAATCAGTACGTGCGCTCGCCCAGCGTGGAGCTGCCGTGGCCCAGCATCGTGCGGCTCAAGCAGTACGCGAACGTCCCGTACAAGCGGGTCATGCTTTCCCGCAAAAACGTTCTCAAGCGGGACCGCAACACGTGCCAGTACTGTGGTGCCCAGCACAATCTGACGATCGACCACGTGGTTCCCAAGTCCCGGGGTGGACGCGACACGTGGGAGAATCTCGTGGCGGCCTGCGTCACGTGCAACAACCAGAAGGGAGACTCGACGCCCGAGGAGGCGGACATGGAACTGGCCCGGCAGCCGTTTCGGCCCAGCTACGTGATGTTTTTGCGCGACTTCGCCGGGGAGATTGAGGACACCTGGAAGCCGTACCTCTTTTTGTCGTAGGACCGTCCAGGGTCACTTTTCATCCACAATCCCCTATGGGCCCTAATCGACGCCAGCCTGTGACCGTACGACCTAACTGTGTATCGTTACCCCTTCCGCAAGGCTGGATTCTCTCATGACTCGCTGGATTGCCCGTGCTGCCTGGCTCGCCCCGCTTCTTCTGGTCGCCCTCTCGGTTCATCAGGGCAAGGTGACGTACGATTTACACACCACCAAGACGCAGGGCACGGCGGCGACGGCGGACGTGCAGACAGTCCACGCCTCGAACCGGACACAGGTGACGTACGACTACGTGAGCATTCGCGTCCCGATGCCCGACGGCTCGGTGTTGACCCGGGAACGGCTCTCGCTGCCCCACGGCATCGTGCCGGCGCTTAAGGGACGAGAGACCCTGCAGGTGCGCGTGGCGTCGGGGGGCAACCGGTCCATCGTCGTGACGGAGCCCATTAACTCGACGCCGGTCGTGGACACGCAAATCCGAATAGCCGGCATGAACGGGCTCATGAGCCTTGGAGGTGCGCTTCTCTTTGGTATCGCCATCTGGTTTTGGAACCGGAGTCTGCGCCGGGAAGGGGATCCGGCCGAGCGGGGCGTAACCGAGCCAGACCCCGATCATCCAGCTCGTCAGATTGTGCGGACGTAAGGACCCTGGAAATCTTCCGGACCTCTTCCTGACCTCGACTACTCGTCCGGGAGCTGAAATCGAAATTGGATCTCAATCTCATGGCCCGTGAGGCCGGTCTCCTCGTACGTAGGAGTGAACGTCACGCTCTTCACGGCATGGAGTGCGGATTCCACGAGGAGGTCGTGGGCACTGTCGAGCCCGGCTTGTTCGTTCACGACGCGCGGATTGGTGGCTCGGCCTTCCTCGTTCACCGTGAAACGGACCCGCACTGGACCTTCAATCCCTGCCTTTTGGGCCAGTTTGGGATACGAGATCGTACGATGGAGGCGGAGTCGAGTCTCGCGGTCGGGAGGGGGGACATCGTCTCCAACCGTCACTGCCTCTAATCCCGCAGTGGCAGAGTTTCTTTGCGGCTCTGACGTCGACCGCTCTGAGGAGGGAGCAGAGGACTCCCCTGGGAGTCGAAAGGTCACGGGTAGCGACATCTGCACCTTGACGGGCTCGCCTCGCTGCTTTCCCGGTTTGAAGGTCTGTGCCTTCACTGCCTCGATTGCGGCCTCGTTCAACGACTCGTGCACGCCGCGGGTTATAGTTGGATTCGTGACGTTGCCCTCTTCATCGACGACGAACTGGACGATGACGCGTCCCTCGATGCCGGCCTCCTTTGCCAGTGTCGGGTAGTGCACGGCTTCCTGTAAGGCTTTCATACCCCCAACGAGGTCGGGTTGCTCTTCGACGACCATGTACACCTCTCCGTTCTCAGCGGTGGACGAAGGTGCCGACTCTTCAGAAGTAGGGGCTTCCGAGGAGGAGGAGGGAGGCGAGATCCCGTCCGAGCAGGCGACCACACCGAATGTGAGGGCGAAACCGAGCGTTATGAGGGCAGAGCCAAGGGCAAGTCGGGACGAAAGGAGAGTCGAGACGGACGAGTGCATGGCGGACAGGCGGTCTTTGAGGGAGGACGACGACTCGGACAGCGAAAGGGTGCCGAGGGGGCGCGGCGAGGTCCCGTCCGCGAAAGTGGCCAGGAGGCGGGCGTACGACCCCGCGGAGGTCGTTCCATCTTCAAGGACCGCCGCGTCACAGGCTCGCTCCCGCGCGTTAGTAATCGACCGGCGCAGTCGCTCGACGAGCGGGTGAATTGCAAACAGGGCGGAGAGGAGCCGTTCGAGGACGTGTGCCCAGTCGTCCCACCGCCGGACGTGGATGAGCTCGTGGCGGAGAGTCACGCGGAGTTCTCTGGGGGTCTCTACAAGCCGATTCGGGACGAGAATCACCGGTCGGAGCCCGCATAGCGTCATCGGAACCACCGCGTCCGACGAGCTGCAGAGCTGGACAGAGCGCCGAACGCTGAGGGTGTTCTTGAGACGGTCGATCTCGAGCCGCAGGGACGGAGTGTGGTGGACGGTGGTTAGGCGCCGCCGGACGCGTTCTACCGCTATGACATTGAGCACGAACTGCCCAAGGCGAAGCAGTCCGGCGCCGACGGCACTAATGGTGAGAAGTCCGACACCGTGCATCCATGACCAAGACACGCCCGTCGTCAGCCCGGTCGTCGTTTCCACTTGGGGCAGCGCGACGACTGATTGGGCGGAAAGAACAGTAGAGCGGGGGGCACTGGGAAACAGGCCAACGACGCTCACTGCCGCGATGCCAATTGGCAGTGCGGCTAGGAGGACCTGTGCAAGCCGGTACTCGGCGTAGGGGTGCAGCCGGTCAGTCCACACCAGCAGTCGCCAGAGGGGAAGTGCGAGGAGTGTCCACACGAGCATCGGGACCCACAGTGAATGAAACGTCGCCGTCCCGAGGTCGGCCAGAATGTTAAGAGCCGTCTGAATCATCGGTCGGGGCGTCCTCTTCGTCGAGGGCGTCGATCAGGGCCTTGATTTCTTCGCGCTCGTCATCGGACAAGTCCTCCCGTTCAACCAGCGTTTGCACGAGGGCGGAGGGCGATCCTTCGAACACCTTCTCCATCAGGCGTTGGAGGAGGCTGTGCTGCACGGCGTCCGGCGCCTGGGCAGGTTCGTAGACGTAGGAGCGGCCCTCCTTGTGGTAGTCGAGGTATCCTTTCTCGGCCAGCTTCTTTAACACCGTCATGACCGTCGTGTACGCCACGTCGCGGTCGTTCAGGATGCGCTCACGGACGTCGGACACCGTAGCCTCGCCGAGGTCCCACACATGGTGGAGTACCTCCATTTCCGTTTCGCCAAGGTGTGTTAGGGATTTGCGTCGCATAAGTGGGGATTTTGAATCTTAGTACTATCTAATTAGTATTATGTAGGCCGTATAAGTGCAAGGATGTTTGTTTAATCTTCACGATTGGTCGGGAAGAATGGCTATGGGTGGGGCCGCTATGTGATACGGGTGGGGGTGGCAGGATAAAGGGACGCCATCCGAGCCGGGTCGGTGCCCCACAGGTAGTGAGTCCATAGATACAGGTTGAGGAGCTGCTGACGGAGAGGTCCGTGGCGACGAAACCGTCGGGCCGACGTGGTGACGGCGGCATCCAGGAAGCGAAACCCACCGTGGTCGTTGAGTCGGGCCGCGAGCTCTAGGTCTTCGAAGAGGGGCCAGTCTGGAAAGCCGTCCACAGCTTCAAACGCGGATCGCTCTACAAACTGTCCCCGGTCGCCGAAGCAGAGACGAATCCAGGGCCACCGCGTGCACCACGCGTAAAAGCGAAGCATCGGTGTCTGAGTGTCGAAGCGCAGACGAAATGTACCGGCGGTGGTATCCGGATCGGCCAAGACACGCCGAATGCGTGATACTGCGTTGAGCGGGAGCCGGGTGTCGGCGTGGAGGAAGAGGAGAATGTTGCCGGTGCTCTGGTTGGCTCCGCAATTCATCTGGGAGGCACGGCCTCGTGGGGCCTGTAGGACCGTCGCGTCGTGGGTCCGGGCCACCGATCGGGTGTGGTCGGTCGACCCGCCGTCCACTACGAGAATCTCAATGGGGCCTTTCTGTTGATGAACTCGGCGCAGGGTGGGGACGATCGTGGTCTCTTCATTCAGGGTGGGGATGATGATCGAGACGAGCCGTGAAGGGGGCACTCCGTCGTGGACGGGAGTTGAGAAAGAGGGGCGTCAGAGGTAACGAGGCGTTCAGAAATTGTGCATTTTGGAGCTTTCTCGTCCGTACATCACAATTTCCAGAGACGCCTCACTCCTAGGTGGGCTCACCAGATCATCTGTTTCATGCAGAACACCGACCCGCCGGCCTTCAGAAACTCGCCCGTGTCGAGTTCTACGGGGACGAAGTCGTGGTCTCGCAGTCGGTCGTTGGTGCCCTCACACCCCTCTTGAATGAGGACGTGCGTGCCATCGGGGCAGTGAGCGTTGCAGGCAAACTGATGCCGGGCCTCGTGGTCGGGGACCTCAAGGGTCGTGTCGAAGAGGGCGTCGATGAGCGCTCGGCCCGCGTCGTCAAAGGCGTCCGAGGCCACGAGCGCGTGCTCGGCGTCCAATGGACACAGGCACGTGTCGAGGTGGTAGTAGTCGGGATCGACGAGGCGGAGGGCGACGATGGGAACGTCGAGCAGTTCGCTGAGCGCTTCGTACGCGTCGAGGCTCGTTCGGTAGCCGTATCCGCCCCACAGGAGATGATGGCGTGGATGCCAGAGGGCATCCCCCATCCCTTCGAAGTCTGCGTCGAGTTCCTCGGGCAGGGTTTTCACGGCGTATCCCTGTTCTTCGAAGAACCGGGCAAAGTACGGCACCTCGTCCACCCGATGCTCGCTGTGCATGCGGCTGAGCACCACGCCTTTCGTGTCGGACTGGGGATTGTAGAAGGGGAGGGTCTGATTCGCACAGAAGACCATGTCGGGCAATCCGGGCCTCCCATTCACGACAACAGGCACGCGGTCGAGGGCTGTGTAGGTAGCGCGCACGGCCTTCCACTGTTGCCAGGCAACCTCCTTCTTTACGCTCCCTACGTTCTCCGACATGTGCGGATTAATGACGTACTCGACGTCGAAGTGTGTGGGGG
>CAYLMT010000079.1:0-8528 GCA_964384855.1 uncultured Salinivenus sp. | reverse complement strand
GCGGCGTGCGGCCAATGGGCTGCTGGTCGATCTCGATCACCTTGTCGATGTTGTCGATGCCCTCCACGTCGTCGTAGGGCAACGGCACCGTCTTGGCATTGTGGTGGTGTCGGTGCAGAATCGGGAAGAGCGTCTGGTTGAGGAGTGTCGACTTGCCGGAGCCGCTCACGCCGGTGACGCAGATCAACGTTCCCAGCGGAACCTCTACGTCCTGTCCCTTCAGGTTGTGGCCGGTGGCCCCCTTGAGTGTAATCGACTCGCCCGTGCCCTCACGGCGCTCGTCCGGCAGCGGAATGACGCGCTCGCCCTGCAGGTACGCGGCGGTAAAGCTCTCAAAGTCGTAGTGGTCGCTGTCGTAGGCGGCGGCGCGCTCGGCGACCTGCTGCCGGGCCACGCCATTGTCTTCGATGACCTCGTCAAGGGACGCATCTCGACGACTGTCGGGATCGACCGTCAGGACGGAAGGCGGCCCCGTCGTAATCACGTGCCCTCCGTGAATGCCGGCCCCCGGACCGAGGTCGACCACGTGGTCCGCGGCCTCGATCATGTCGCGGTCGTGCTCCACCACGATCACGGAGTTGCCGAGGTCGCGCAGGCTCTCAAGACTCTCGATGAGGCGGTCGTTGTCGCGCGGGTGGAGGCCGATGGTCGGCTCGTCGAGCACGTACAGAACGCCCGTGAGCTGGGTGCCCACCTGCGTCGCAAGGCGAATGCGCTGGCTCTCCCCGCCGCTGAGGGTCCGGGCCGGACGGTCGAGCGTGAGGTAGCCCACGCCCACCCCGATCAGGAAGTCGAGCCGCTCGCGCACCTCCTTCACGATCGGCTCCCCAATCCGCGCCTGCCGCTCCGTATCGAACGGCACGTCCTCCACAAACTCGCGGAGCTGCGTCAGGTCCATCTGCGCCAGGTCGGCAATCGACTGCTCGCCGATGCGGTAGTGGAGGCTCTCCTTCTTAAGGCGCCCGCCCCCGCATGTCGGGCAGTCCATCTCGCGCATGAACGACTCCGCCCGCCGCCGTTTCTTCGACGAACTCGTCTCCTGATAGGTGTGCCAGATGTGGTCGTAGAGGCCGTCGAACCGGTGCTTGTACTGCACCTCCCGCCCCTTGTAGCCGTAGTTGATCTCGAACTGCTCCTCGCCGGCCCCTTCCAGAATGACGTCCAACTGCTCCTCAGTCAGGTCCTCGATCGGCGTGTCGAAGTCGAAGCCGTAGGCCTCCGCCACCGCTTCGAGCTGATTAAAGATCCAGATGTCGCGGGGCTCCCCCAGCGGCGCCAGCGCCCCTTCGTCGATCGTCTTGTCGGGGTGAGGAATGACGAGCTGCGGGTCGATTTTCTTCGCCGTCCCCAGTCCCTCGCACTCGGGACACGCGCCGTATGGAGTGTTAAACGAGAACATGTTGGGCGAGGGCTCCTCGTAGGAAAGGCCCGTCTCGGGATCCACGAGGTCACGGCTGAAGAGATGGTCGCCCGTCTCCACTCCCTCCGGCCCGTCCACCACGTCCGCGATCAGCGTGCCGCCGCCCATCTCCAGCGCCGTCTCCACCGACTGGCTCACCCGCGAGCGAATGCCGTCCTTGATCGCGAGGCGGTCGATGACCACCTCCACGTCGTGCGTTTCGTAGCGCTCAAGCTTCATGTCCTCCTCGTAGACGCGCATCTCGCCATTCACACGGAAGCGCTCGAAGCCCTGGCTGGCAGTCTGCTCGAAGAGCTCGCGGTAGTGGCCCTTGCGCCCTCGCACCACCGGCGCCAGGATCTGGAGACGCGTGCCCTCGGGGAAGTCGAGAATCCCGTCCACGATCTCGTCGTCACTCTGCTGGCGCATCTCGTTGCCCGTCTCGTACGAGTAGGCCGTGGCGGCGCGGGCGTAGAGCAGGCGCAGGAAGTCGTACACCTCCGTGACGGTGCCGACGGTGGAGCGCGGGTTGCCGCTGACGGTCTTCTGCTCGATGGAAATGACCGGGGAGAGGCCGTCGACGTAGTCGATCTCGGGCCGCTCCATCATCTCCAGGAACTGGCGGGCGTAGGCGCTCAGGCTCTCCATGTAGCGCCGCTGTCCCTCGGCGAAAATGGTGTCGAACGCGAGGCTCGATTTGCCGGACCCCGACAGGCCGGTGACGACGACGAGCCGGTTGCGGGGAATGTCGAGGTCGATGGCCTGGAGGTTGTTCTCGCGCGCGCCGCGGATGGTGATGTGCTCGGGCATGCGGGGGGCGACAGCGTTCGTGAAGGGGATGCTCCGATCGATGTCCTGCCGGGTCCTCGTATTGCGTACTGCGTATTTCGTGGGGCTGTGGACGCCGGTTGGCTATAGAATGAGTTACACCGTCGGAGCGGGCGGGCGTTTCCCATTTTCGCTGGGGCGCAACCGGACGTGACGAAGATGGTGCGGGGGCGTTACGGATAGGCAGAGGAATTACAAAGATGTTCGCTATGAGAGATCGAGAGCCATCCGCCGCTCGATCTCTTCTTTCGCCCAAGCAATATCCTCCGGTTCACTCTCCGCGAGGAGTAGCGGAATAAATTCGTCCAGGCGAGTGACCTTCTCGGCCACCGCCAGCATCACAAATCGATTCATTGAAATGCCCTCTGCGGCCGCCAGCTTGCGGACACGGTCGTGGAGGGAGTCGGGAAGGCGAATGGTGAGTACACCCATAACGATCAATCCAGATACCGGAAAGTACTGGGCGACGCGGAATCGTTGAATGAACTTGCCGCTTTACCTCAACGTACGTGCTTTCCAACAAATGCAAAAGTGAGTTTCTCCGGCCATGTCCCAACCCACCACGAAAGAAAAAATTCTCCGTGCCGTCGAAGAACTGCCGGAGGACGCCACTATTGAGGATGCAATCGAACGTCTCGTTTTTCTCCATAAGGTTGAGGTTGGCCTGAAGCAAGCCCAGGAGGGAAAAACGGTTCCGCTTGACGAGGTTGAGAATCGCCTTACGCGTCGCCGCCAATCGAAGGAGACGCAGCAGTAACCGTGGCCCACGTCCGGCTTACCGAGCAGGCCCAAAACGAACTCGACGCCATCATTGACTACTACGAGCGCGTCGGGGCAACCGACTTCGCGGAAGTGTTCGAGGAACAGATCATTGAGAAGGTTCGCCCACTCGCGCAATTTCCGCGCATGGGACGCATCGTCCCCGAAATCGATGACGAAGCAATCCGGGAAATTATATATCGTGACTATCGAATCGTCTACGTGGTGGACCAAAACGACGAGACCGTGGACGTACTGACAATTTTCCATTCGTCGCAGCAGTTCGGCGCGCTGGGTTCGGACGACGGGTAGGCTGCTGCACACGCGAAACGGACAGGCCGGGACACCTTCGATTTCACTGACAAGGACCTAGACGAGGAGACCCGCCTTGCCTACCCTCATCTGTAAGTCTTCCCTGTACAGTCCGAAATCAGCCCCCACACGAGGATCTAATCTGCTTCTATCTCAACCTCCGGGTCGTCCGTCAAAACGTTCCCGTCCATTCTTTTCTTTGCGCACGTTCCGCGGCAAAGCCGTCCGCATAGGCGAGTCCCTTCCGACCTTGAAGCGAGCAGTCGCGCGGGGTAAGGCCCAATTGGTGTCCCCCGCTCAACCCGCAATTCGTCCATGATAGCCTCGGCCTCGTTCACCGTCTCCGAATCGTGACGTGGAGCCCTTCGGCCCAGGTGACCACGCAGCCGTACAGCGCGCACCGATCCCCCACGTCGACAAACGACTGCGCCGCGCCACTGTATGGGTTTGTCCACTGGTTTATCGAACGAATCTGTCACCGCTTATGACGTACGACGCGTTTCTCGACGCCGCACACGAGCGCCTCTTCACGGACGACCGCGAGGCAGCGGCCGAGGTCGTGACCGTCGTGCTCGAGACATTTAGCGAGATCCTCTACCGCACCGAACGGGACAAGCTGAGCGCCCCGCTGCCGAAGGAGCTCACACGTCCCCTCCAGGCCACCCAGCCCGAAACGTCTCGGGAGGAGATCGACCGGCTCGACGCGGAGGCCTTCCTCGATCGGATCCAGGCCCGGGCCGACCTGAACCGGGAAGAGGCCGAAACAGCCACCCGGATCGTGCTGGACGTGCTCCGCGAGGCGACCGACGAGCCGGTGCTCTCGGAGGTCGGCGACCATCTCCCCCCCAGCTACGCCGACCTCTTTCCGTTCATGGACCGCCCGGCGTCGCGTGGGCCGTCCTTGTCCTAGAGATTGCTCCCTTCATCTCTCTTCTCGGGAAGGACCCTCGCCGAGCGCCCCAATCGCTCCGCGCACCCCCTCCACCACTCGCGCCATCCGCTCGTAATCGAGCGTGTCCGGCGTGTCGGTGGGGGCGTGGTAGTGCGGGTTTCGGTAGAACGCCGTGTCCGTAATCATGACGGCGTCGTAGCCCACGTGCCAATAGTTGAGGTGGTCGGAGAAGGCCACGCCGGGCACGAGCCGCGGCGCATTGATCGAGTGGACCGGAAGCGAGATCTCCCTCCGCATCCCCTCCCGGACGGACCGAACCAGATCGAGCTGGCCCCAGCCCCACTTGCCCACCACTGCGATAAAATTCCCGGTCGACGGATAGAAGGGCCGCAAGACGAAGAGTGGAAATTGCTGGCTGTCCGGCTCATCGGTAAAGTAGCCGATCATTTCCAACGACAGCATCGCCCGCACTTCGACGTTCTGCTTTCGTAGCGACCGGGCGTGCACGGCACTGCCCATTTGATTTGTATAGAAGTACGGCGGCTCTTCGAGGGGATAGCCCACGAGTTCGACCGGGCACGGCAGGTCGGCGCCATCGAGCAGTCGCGCCAGTTCGAGGAGGCCCGCGACTCCGCTCGCGTTGTCGTCAGCGCCGGGGTACGGGCCGGCCGTGTCGTAGTGGGCTCCCACGACGATGCGAGCCCCGGCTTCGGGCCCGAAGCGGGCAATCACGTTGCGCACCGCGGCGCCGTCCACCGCGTAGGGCTGGCCCGAGAGCCGCTCGGTGTGAGGGGCGAGCTGCGCCTCGATGTAGTCGGCCACGGGGGCGAGGCGCTCCGGATGATCGGCGTCGCGCGGCGTCAAGTCTCCGGCCAGGGTGCGGACGTGTGCCTCCAACCGATCCGGATCGGCATGGGTCGAGGACCTGACCATGGGATTCGATGCGTCAAATGAGAAGACGGCGCTACCCTGCTCCGTCAATGACCACTCCGATGCCGTCGTTTTCTCTCGCTGCCCAAACACCACGCTACGTGCCTAGGCGCCGCGCGCGTTGGAGGGCTCCAACGACGGGTTCGTCCCGAAGGACCTCCACAGACCAGTCCGGCACCTGAGCATGGAGGACGCGGCGGAGCACCCGCGCGTAGTGTTCATTACGAAGCATGCCGCCGAGTAGGGCAATCCGGGGGGCGATGCCGTCCGCCTCATCGAGGAGCCATTTGACCTGTTGCGCGAGTGCGGCGGCCTGCGAGGTAAGGATGTCGGCGGCCACCGCGTCGCCGTCCGCCGCCGCCTCCATTACGAGCGGCGCCACATCCTGGAGGACAAACTCCTCCTTATAGACCTGCCGGATGAGGGCCTCCCGCCCGTCGATGTCGCACTGCTCGTCGAGGCGGGCACAGAGAGACGTGCCGTCGCCGCCATCGAAGGCCGCCGCGACGGCGCGGAGACCCGCTCGTCCCACGGCGTGTCCACTGCCCGCATCCCCCAAGCGGTGTCCCCAGCCCCCGGCCCGGCGTGTCGTACCGTCTACGGTCCGCGCCAGTACAATGGAGCCCGTACCGGCAATGACCACGAGGCCGCTCTTCGAGCCGAAGGCGGCCTCCAGGGCAATACAGGCATCGTGAACCACTTCTACATGGAGGGCCTCCGCATCTCCTGCGAGGGTGCGGCGAAGATGATTGGCGAGCGCCTCCTGCACCTCGGAACCTCCGGCGCCGGCCACGCCCGCACAGACCGACAGGTGGTCGATGGGACGATGGGGACGCAAGGTCTCTTGAACGAGGCTGGCCAGCGTCCGAGCCGATTGCTCGACACCTCCCTGCTTTGGATTGGCGGCAGCCCCGTGCCGATCAATTCGCTCCGAACAGCCCTCACGCTCTGCGACAAGCAAGGTGTTGGAACCACCAGCATCGAGGCCAACGACAAAGCGCTTCGTAAACACAGTGGACAGTGTCAACGTCGGAAAATGAGAAGAATGGGCGACCGTGGAGGAGACCGCCTGCTTCACGCGAGCAGTTCGGCCTCTGCTTCACCTCCTTCCAAGCCGCCCTCCTCTCGCGAGAACCGATACACCGTTTTTGAAAGACGGGATCGATAAGTCGTTCTGCAAGATGGAACCGGTCCCACACTCGGAATGGAACCGGTTCCAAGTTGACGTAACCGAGCAATGAGGCGATCTTTTTCGTGAATGAGGATCGGCCCCGTTTGTCCGTGCACTGAAGGGACCGTCGGAGCACAATTGATCGCAGCGAGAGACTCTCGACGTGTCATTTTGGAACGGCTTCCACCGAATCATTCCTCGCGGCACAGAGTGCGGAATTTTTCAGTTGCGCGCTGCACTGGCGAAGTGCTCCGTCAGCGATTCGGATTCCAGTACGACGGAGACACCGCCCACACGCCCATACGCCCACACTCACATACACCCTCCCATGCCCCCCGACGCCGCCTCGAGTTCCAACCCACCCGTCGAAACGTCCCGCCAGGTTGCCGGCGCTCACGCGGGCACTCACCGCGAGCGCGCGCCCGTCCTCATCTTCGACGCGCCGGAGGCCATGTCGCACCAGGTGGCTCGTCGCATCGCCAACCTTATCGAGGAGCGGCAAGCCGTCAACCAGAATCTCGTGCTCGGCCTCCCCACCGGTTCCACCCCCATCGGGGTCTACCAGGAGCTCATCCGGATGCACGAGGAGGAAGACCTCGACTTCTCCAACGTGGTGACCTTCAACCTCGACGAGTACTATCCAATGGACCCGGAAAGTCTACAGAGCTACCACCGGTTCATGGAGGAAAACTTCTTCAACCACGTCAACATCTCCGAGGAGAATGTCCACATCCCCCAAGGCGACATTCCGCGCGAGGAGGTGGAGCGCCACTGCATCGAGTATGAGCACGCGATCGAGAAGGCGGGCGGCATCGACCTGATGCTCCTCGGAATTGGGCGCAGCGGGCACGTCGGATTCAATGAGCCCGGGTCCAGCAAGGACACGCGGACCCGAATGATCGTCCTCGACGAGATCACGCGCAAGGACGCGGCGAGCGACTTCTTCGGCGAAGCAAACGTGCCACAGGAGGCCATCACGATGGGGGTGGGCACCATCCTCGACGCCGACGAAATTATCCTCATGGCCACCGGCGAGCACAAGGCACCCATCGTGCGGAAGGCCGTGGAGGAGCCGCCGACGCGTGACGTGACCGCTAGTTATCTTCAGCAGCACGGCGACGCCACGTTCTACGTAGACCGCGCCGCCGGGGGCGAACTCACCCGCGTAAAGACGCCCTGGCTCGTGCGACAAGTAGACTGGACGAAGCAGGGGGCCAAGCGGGCCGTGATCTGGCTCTCGAAAACCCTCGACAAGGCCATCCCGCGGCTCGAATCGGCTGACTTCTACCGCAATCAACTGCATGGCCTTGTCCACCAGTACGACCACATTGACAACCTGACGCGGGAGGTCTTCGAGGACTTGCGCCAGCGCATCAAATACCAGGAGGACGTCATTGCCAACGAGCGGGTGATTGTCTTCAGCCCCCACCCCGACGACGACGTCATCTCGATGGGCGGAATGCTGAAGACCCTCGTCGAAAACGACAACGACGTGACCATCGCCTACATGACGAGCGGCAACGTGGCGGTCTTCGACGCTGACGTGCGACGCTACCTGCGTTTCATTGAACTGAGCAGCGACGCCCTCGACATGGACGACGAGGACCTGGAAGACTTCCGCGCGCGCCGCGAAAAGATCGAGACCTTCTTCGACGAGAAGGATCCCGGCGAGGTGGACCTTCCGGATGTGCAGGATCTTAAGGCCCACATCCGCGCCGGCGAGGCCGTGGCGGCCACAGGCGTCATGGGCCTCGACCCGGAGGAATCGCGGTTCCTCGACATGCCCTTCTACAAGACGGGCCGCGTCCGTAAGGACCCGATCTCGAAAGCCGACGTGGAGGTCGTGCTGGAACTGCTCGAAGAAATCCAGCCCACCAACATCTTCGTGGCGGGCGACCTGTCGGACCCCCACGGCACGCACCGCATGTGCTACCAGGCCATCGACGAAGCGCTTCAGCGGTATCGCTCGGCCACGGCGCGCGGCGACGGGGAGATACGCGAGACGAAGGACGACCCGCGAGTGTGGCTGTATCGCGGCGCCTGGCAAGAGTGGGAAACGTACCGCGCCGACGTCTTCCTTCCTCTCTCGAAAGCGGACCTCGACCAGAAGGTGGAGGCCATCTACAAGCACGAGAGCCAGAAGGACCGGGCCATGTTCCCCGGGGCCTACGACGAGCGGGAGTTCTGGCAGCGCGCCCGCGATCGCAACCGGGACACCGCCGACACGCTTAACAAGC
>CAYLMT010000078.1:6019-8597 GCA_964384855.1 uncultured Salinivenus sp. | reverse complement strand
GGAAAGCTGTCCAGTGTCGGAGACGTAATGAACGTGACCTTGTCGCGCCCTGCTTCGGCCAGCTCACCCAGGGCAGCGCCGAGCTCGAGGCCGGAGTTGTTGGGCGCCTCCACGCAGAAGTCGGAGCCCGCCTCCGCGGCCCACGCCCGATTGAGGAGCTGCTTGATGTCGACGCCCATCAGGGCCGCCGGGACGAGACCGAAGGGGGTAAGGGCCGAGTAGCGGCCGCCCACGTCGGTGGGTGCCCGGAAGACGGCGCGAAAGTCGCGCTCCTCGCCCAGCTCCTCCAGGTTCGAGCCCGGGTCGGTGTTCGCCACGAAGTGGTCGCCGGGCGTGTCGGTGACGCCCGAGACGCGGTCCCAGAAATAGCGGAAGAACGAGAGGGTCTCGGTGGTGGTGCCCGACTTGCTGGCAACGACGAAGAGCGTGCGCTCCAGCGGGAGGCCGTCGGCGAGGGCCGTCATGGCCTCGGGGTGCGTGCTGTCGAGCACCGTGACGTCGGGGTACCCGTCGGCTGGGTCGAACACCTTGCTGAACACGTCCGGGGCGAGGCTGGAGCCGCCCATCCCGAGCACCACGACGTCGTCAAACTCGTCGTGCACCGAGTCCGCGAAGGCCATGATCTCCGCGGCCTCCTCCTGCATCGACTCCGGCAGGTCGAGCCAGCCGAGGCGGTCGGTGATTTCGGGCGTGTCCTCGTCGGCCCAGAGCGTCGGGTCGCGGCGCCACATCCGGCACGCAAAGTCGTCCTCGCGCCAGGTCTCCAGGCGCTCCGCCACGGCCTCGTCGTGCTCGTGGAGGTGAAGCGAGATCGGGTCGGGCAGGTGGGCGGTGATCGCTTTGCGCTTCTCCTCGAGCACCTCCATCAGGTCGTCGAACGGATTCGCGAATTTCTCCACCCCGCGGGCCTGGAGGGTCTCGGTCACGTCGTCCAGGTCGATGCCCACCTCGTCGAGCCGCCGCAGGACGGCCTCGGCCCGGTCGAGCGCGTCGGTCACGGTCTGGCCGGCGACGGTTCCATGGTCGCGGAACGCGTCGAGCGTGTCGGGCGGAATCGTGTTGACGGTCTCCTCGCCGATGAGCGACTCCACATACAGCACGTCCGAGCGGGACGGGTCCTTGGTGCTGGTGGAGGCCCAGAGCGGCCGCTGCACGAAGGCGCCCTGCTCGCGGAGGTCGGCAAACGCGTCGCCGTGGAAGATCTCTTGGAAGCGCTGGTAGGCCATCTTGGCGTTCGCGATGGCCACGTCGCTGCCGTCGAAGTCGACCTCGTCGGTGAGGCCGCGCTCCTCCAGTCGGGTGTCGACTTCCCGGGCCACGCGGCTGACGAAGAAGGAGGCCACCGAGACGATGCCGCTCGGGTCGTCGGCATTCCGGAGCCCGCGCAGGTAGGCCTGGGCCACCTTCTCGTAGTGGTCGAGCGAGAACATGAGGGTGACGTTGACATTGATCCCCTCGCTCAACAGCTGTTCAATGGCTGGAATGCCCTCGTCGGTGGCCGGCACCTTGATCATGAGATTGGGCCGGTTCACGGCGTCCCAGAGACGCCGCGCTTCTTCAATAGTCCCCTCGGTGTCGTGGGCGAGGTGGGGGGACACTTCCAGGCTCACGACGCCGTCGAACCCGGTTTCCTCGTAGACGGGCCGCAGGATGTCGGCGGCGCGGCGGATGTCCTCGACCGCCAGGCGCTCGTAGATGGTCGCCACGTCCATCGACGGGTCCTCCGTCAAGAACGCAGTGATGGCGTCGTCGTATTCGTTGCTCCCGCCGATGGCCTTTTCGAAGATGGCGGGGTTGGAGGTGAGGCCGCGGAGGGCGTCCTCCTCCACGAGCCGCTCGAGCTGGCCGCTTTCCATAAGGCTGCGGCGGATGTAGTCGAGCCACAGGGACTGGCCTTCATCGCGGAGGGCGAGGGTCGATTTTTCGGCGGTCTGGGCTGTGGGCATGATGGGACTGGGCCGGGTTGTTCGGGCGGAAACGGCAGGTTGAAATGATGGGCGTCGTCGGAGGGAACTTCTTCGTATACATCAGAGGCGCGACGCCGCCGACGGGGCCCCGATATTTTTTCTCGTCCCCTAGTCCCGAGGAAGCACCGGGACGCATTCAGTGGCGGCGAAGTCACGGGCGAAGCTCCACCGAGACGGTCTTTGAAACGTAACGTCTGAGGGGCGGTCGGGGTCCTTCGCTCCGGTTCCTGCACAAAAGCCCTCAGCGATCGTTATCTCTTTCCCTCGTTTCGGAAGAGGATTTTCCGTCCTGAGAGGAAGAGGGGGGGCATTACAGCATTTCTTGAGCCGGGGAGAGATCCGGTTCTCGCCCCGCCATGGGGAGGTGATCATCGCCCGAACGTGTGGCGGGAAACGGCCACGGGGTGATGAGGCTTACCGCAGTCGTCGCCATCCGGGGGGCATCCCGACAATTGGCTGACGTTGCCGTTCGAACGGCTACAGCTAAATGTGTACCACCGACAGGACTTACCAGCGGACAATCAGTCCTCCCGATCCGCCCACCCGCCGGAAGAACCCATCGTCGCTGTACCGGATCCCGGCCTGGACGCCCATGCGACGCGAGAAGAAGT
>CAYLMT010000078.1:0-5919 GCA_964384855.1 uncultured Salinivenus sp. | reverse complement strand
CCATCGTCGCTGTACCGGATCCCGGCCTGGACGCCCATGCGACGCGAGAAGAAGTACTGCGTCCGGATACTGACGAAGGCGGTTCGTTCTGCGAGCAGCTCCGAGTTCGCTCCCACAAACTCGACGCTACGACCGAGTCCCGCCATCACGTCCACGTACGACTGGCTTCCCCCGAAAAAGCGGCGTGCACCAAGCCCCCCTGTCGCGGCCCAGACGTCCTCCCTCGGAATGACGATGGCGAACCCTCGGAGGTACCAGGCGCCCACATAATGGGCCACCTGCGGCCGCATCGCGTGGGTCTCGTCCGTCTCGTAGGTGCGCCAGGTGTACTGGGCCGAGAGTTCCCATGCTCCTACGGACTGAGTCAGGTCGGCCTGGACCGTGCTCCGCGGATACACCTTGGCCTGTGGACCGAGGCCCACCTGCACGTGTCCCCAGGCCCCGGGCCACAGGTCGTGCCACGCGTCGAGTCGCCCGCCCACGTCCGGGACCCCGAACCGGGATTGTCGCTCGAGTTGTCCCATCACCGTGCCCGTTCCAAACCTCCGTTTCAACGATAGCATCCACGACTGCCAGGCCGCTCGTCCATCGGAGAGGTGGTCGAACGAGGCCCGTGCGGAGGTCTCCCACCGGGTCGGGCGATCGGGGGGAGGGTCCACGGTTGGGGTGTCCTGGGCGACCGCGATCGGCGCGCCGACGGCCACCCCCACGATGAGCACGAGACCAACGACGAAAACTCTATGCATCGGACGAGTCGAATCCAGTTCGTTCCATGAGGCCCCACCCCTCTTCGCTTCGGGCATACGACCACAGTCCGCGCATGCGCCACCAGGCGTTGAGGGGCCGGTACCCGAAGGCCTCGACGAGCGGCAGTGCAAACAGTTGAAGCAGGTCGCCGGCCCGCTGGTACCGGCGGAACGACAGCTCTTCCAGGACGACGGCGATCAGCGAAAGGGCCGCTCCCACCCCGAAGGCCACCAGGAAAAAGGCAATCGTGAAGGGAAGGGAGAGGGCGCCCTTGAGCAGCGCAACGACGAACAGAATGTACCCAACCGCCTCAATAATGGGGCCGAACGTCTCCAAAAAGTAGAAAAAGGGATAGGCGACGAGGCCCACGGCGCCGTAACGAGGGTTGAACAGCATGCGTTGGTGGCGCACCATCGATTCGGCTAGGCCGCGCTGCCACCGGTTGCGCTGGCTTCGCAGGACGCGGAGGGTCGACGGCACCTCGGTCCACGCTACCGGATCCGGGAGGAATCGGACGCGGTAGTCCTTCCCGGCTTCGCGGAGGCGTCGGTGCATCCGCACAACCAGCTCCATGTCCTCGCCGACCGTGTCGGTGGCGTAGCCGCCCACCTCCACGACGGTCTCGCGCCGGAAGAGCCCAAATGCGCCCGAGATAATCAGCATCGCCCCGAGTGCGTCCCAGGCCACCCGCCCGAAGAAGAAGGCCCGCAGATACTCCAACACCTGCAGCTTGGGCAGCCAGGCCCGGGGCAGCGCCACGTCGCGGACCCGGCCGGACTGAACCGTGCACCCATTGGCCACGCGCACGATGCCGCCCACCGCCACGGTGGAGCGGTCCTCCAGGACGGGCCGCACCATCCGGATGAGCCCTTCTCGTTCCACGATCGTGTCCGCGTCCATCGCGCAGAAGAACGGGGTATTGCAGTAGCAGACCCCGGCATTGAGGGCGTCGGCCTTGCCGCCATTTTCCTTGTCGATGACCCAGAGCGACGGGTGCACTTGGCTTTGGTAGGTTTCGCGCACCTCGGCGGTGGGGAGCGTGGCGGTCGGCGGCCGGGCTGCGGGCACCAGCTCAAAGGCCTCAATAAGTTGCTCTAGGGTCTGGTCCGTCGAGCCGTCGTTGACGACCAGGATCTCCGCATTGGGGTAGTCGATGCTCAGAAACGCCCGTGTCGACTCTACGCAGGTCGCCTCCTCGTTGTACGCGGGGGCGATGAGGGTGATGGGCGGGAGCGTTTCCGAACTGAGGGCGTGATCGGGGTCGTAGGTCCGAAGCAGGTGCCGGTAGCGGACGAGCGAGCGGATGGTAACGGCACTCATGAGGAGATACCCCGAGTTGAGAACCACGAAGTAGCCCAGCACCAGATAATTGGTCCACTGGAGGACGGTGTCAATCATGTGGTGGAGGGCAGAAGACGCGTAGTGAGTGAAGCTCGGGGATGGTCCGTTTCCTTCAGGCGGCGGAGGGCGTCGAGCCGTCCCAGTTCGGCCAGGGCGTTTGCGGCACTCAGCGCCACCCAGCGATTGTCGTCGGTCCGTAGCATTGCTTCCAGCCGCGTCTCGTCGGCCGCTGAGCCGAGGGGCCCGAGGGCCCGGGCCGCGTGGATGCGGATGAACGGGACTGAGGACTGGCAATAGGGGCGAACGGCGGGACCATGGCACGGGCGTCCCACCCGCCGAAGCAGGCGGAGTAGGCTGGCGATCACCTCCGGATCCTCTTCCCGCGGGTCGCGGAGGAGCGCGGCCGCGACCGGTCCTGACGGTGCGTCGGCGAGCCACCGGAGGGCCTCGGCGCACACCACCCGGACGAACGGCGAGTGTCCTTCCGTCGAGAGAGGTTCGTTCGCCAGGGCCCGGCGCAAAAGCGGGGCCGCGTCCTCCCCTACTTGATACAGGATGGAGCTGAGCTGCCGGCGATCCGTGTCCGATAGTCGGTCGAGCGTCTCCAGGATGAGGGGCACGTCGGCCGCCGTACCGAGCCGACCGAGCTCACGTGCGGCGCTTTGCAGGACGAGGTTGGGGGCCTCCTCTTGCAGGAGCGACCGCAGCAGGGGCACGTGCCGAGGACCGCCAAACAGTCCGAGGTGCCGGAGGGCCTGCGCCCGTTGCATGGGCGGGCCCGACTTCGCCTGTTCGCAGACGACCGGAAGGAACGGGCGGGCGAGGGTGCGCAGGCTCTCCTTCTTGCCGCCCGAAATCGTGCTGGCGTACGGCGTCAGAAATCGAAGGAACGCGTTGTACCGCAGCGGGGGCACCTGGTCGATCAGCGTCTCGGCCGAGATCTCCTCCGCCATCACCTGGTGGAGGAGGGGACGCCAGGCCTCCGTCTCCTGCCGCCGACGACGAGCGCGCCCTTTATCCACAAGGTGGATGCTCAGGGCCACGACCGCGGCCACCGCTGCCAATAACCAAAACGCGAGTGCAGTCCCCATCAGCGCGAGCAGCGGCTCGGGGGTCGTCCGGAGAAGCCGGTCAAATACAGTTAGAAAACCCATCCCATGCTTCTGGTACGACGGAAAGACAGCCAGCGGTCGCCGTCATGCCGGAGCGGCGGACATCGCGTTCCGGAACGACATCACGCGGCGTACTCGGGCCACGGCGACCGGCGGTGAAAACGGGCGGGTAATGAAGTCGGCTGCTCCCCGCTCGAACGCCCGCACGATCTCCTCGTCGTTGCCCTGCCGACCGAGCAGCACGATGGGCGGGTCGAGCGGGGGGACGAGCTGAACGAGCTCGATGCCGGTGCGTCCTGGAAGGCGCGCGCCCGCCACCACCGCTTCTGGGGACTCAGCCTCCAGGTGACAACGCGCCTCCCGCCCATCCTCGACGTGCACCGTCTCGAGTCCCTGGCGCCGGAGATGCTCGTGGAGCAGCTCAGCGCTGGGGCCGTGTTCGAGGGCCAACAGAATGGTCGCGTCGGGAGCAGAAGAGGCGCTCATTGTAGCACGGGAGGGGTCAATTGGATTCTGACCAGTGCTTTGCCCACGGGGGATCTGTGAGCAGGTCGGGAAGGGCAGCTGCCGGCACCGGACGCCCAAACAGGTAGCCCTGCCCGTACGTGCAGCCCAGGTTGCGGACTTCGGACAGGTGGTGGGGCGTTTCGATGCCCTCCGCCGTCACGCTCAGGTCGAGGCTCTTGGCGGCCTCTACCACCGAGCGGATGAGCGCTCGGGCGCCGGCGGCATCGTCAAGGGCTGCGATGAGTTCCTTGCCGAGTTTCAGGCCGCTCAGCGGAAAGTGGAGGAGAGAGTGGAGCGAGGAAAAGCCGGTTCCGAAGTCATCCACCTCAATGCGGACGCCCAGCTCCTGGAGCTTCTGAACCGTCTCGTGCTGCGGGGCGTCCCCCGCGGCCACCGTTCGCTCTGTAATTTCCATGGTGAAGTCGCTCGGAACGATCTCGTAGCGGTCCAGAAGGTCGGCCACAAAGTGCTTCGTTTCGGGGCGGAAGAACTCCCCCCGGGCAAAATTCCCGCTCAGCGACATGGCCACCGACCCGTCCGAACGGTCGCGCAGTCCATGGAGCGTCTGGCAGGCCGATTCGATCACCTGGTGCCCGATTTCCGTCATCAGTCCCACCGTTTCTGCCGCCTCAAGAAACGCGCCGGGGCTCAACACGTCTCCGTCGGGTCGGCGCCACCGCGCTAGCACCTCAAAGCCCCGGAGCGTCCCGTCATCCAGGTGGATGATCGGATGGAAATAGGGCTCGAACTGCTCGTCCTCGACCGCCTGGTGGAGAGCCGTATTGAGGATGAGTGTGTGCTCTGCCGCCTGCCGCATGGCGGGCGTGTGCACGACGATCGATTGGTCCGGGGAGTCTTTCGCCCGGTACATCGCGATGTCGGCATCCTGGAGCACATCTTCGGCCTCGTCGTAGCCCTCCGTGTCGAGGACGACCCCGATGCTCGCACCGACGTACACCGTGTGGCCCTGAACGGTGAATGGGTCTTCGAGGGCCTCTATGATCCGCGTCGCGACCCCGAGAACGGTCTCGCGCTCGATCTGGCCGGGGAGCCAGATGGCGAACTCGTCTCCACCAATGCGGGCCACCACGTCTTCGCCCCGAACGGCGTCCGTCATGGTGGTAGCGACGGCGCGCAGCAAGTCGTCTCCGGCGCTGTGACCGAGGCTGTCGTTGACCTGCTTAAAGCGGTCGAGGTCCGCGAAGAGGAGCGCGCCCGCGGATTCCGTCGACGCGTCGAGGGCCGACTGGATCTCACGGTCGAGGGCGCTTCGCTTCAGAAGTCCCGTCAGGTGGTCGTGGGCGGCGGCGTGCTCGAGATGCTGTTCGTGGAGGTGGCGGGCGGTGACGTCGCGCTGTACCGAGGCCCAGTGGGTCAGCGTCTCGTCCTCATCGTATACCGGGGAAATGAGCCACGATACGATGTACGGCGTGCCGTCCTTCCGGTAGTTGGTCGTCTCGGCTCGAACCGGCTCTTCAGCCTCGAGGGCCGTTCGGACCTTTTCCAAGACGTCCGGATCGGTGTCGGGGCCCTGCAGCATACGAGGAGTGTTGCCGAGCAGCTCGACCTCCGAGTAGCCGGTCATCTCCGTGCAGGCCGGGTTCACCCATGTGATTTCGGGCCCCGGCGAGTCAAGGGGGGCGGCCTCCGTAATGAGGACTGCTTCCTCGATCTGTCTGAGCGCGGAGGCCAGGGAGTTGGCCTTCTGGTTTTCCTGGCGTGCATGCAGGAGGTCGGCCGCCGCGTCCGCGAGCATGGATAAGAGCCGTCGGTCCGAGGCATCGAAGGAGTGAGGCCGATCGGCACCCACACAGAGGGTGCCCACGTGGATTCCATCCGCCATCGTGAGGGGGGCCCCGGCGTAGAATCGGAGGGATTCGTCTGGGTCGGCCAAGGGATGGTCCGCGAAGCGCTCATCGTCGTTCAAGTCGTCAATCACGAGCACGTCCCCCGCCGCCACGGCGTGCGCACAGAGCGATCGATCGCGCGGTGTGCTCTTGATGTCCCACCCACACGCAGCCTTGAACCACTGCCGCTCATCGGCCACCAGGCTGACGGCCGCATAGGGCACATCGAAGACGTGACGCGCAATCTCCGTCACCCGATCGAAGGCGGGCTCCGGATCGGTGTCGAGGACGTGGAGGTGTCGGAGAGCGTCGAGGCGTTCGGCCTCATTCGGAGGGACCGGATACGACATGGGGCGACTCGCTGT
>CAYLMT010000077.1:0-8641 GCA_964384855.1 uncultured Salinivenus sp. | reverse complement strand
GGCCCCGTGCCGCGATTTGCAGGCCTGATTGAGGAAAGCGGACGGCACCTGCTCGACACCCTCAACGCGGTCCTGAACCTCTCGAAGCTGGAGGCCGGGGAGATGACCCTCACGCCGGAGCCGGTCGATCTGGCCGATCGCGCCGAGGAGGTTGCCGAGCAACTCCGATGCCAGGCCGACGCGGCCGGGATCGACCTGCACATTGCGACGACCGCAACGCCGACCCGGGTTGATACCGGCGGTCTACAGGTCGTACTGCGCAACCTGATCTCCAACGCAATCAAGTACACCCCCGAGGGGGGCCGGGTCGAGGTCCGCACCCGGACTTCCGACGACACAGCCGTGCTGGAGGTGGCCGACACGGGCATTGGGATGAACCCCGATCAGGTGCCTACGCTCTTCGAACCGTTCCGACAGGCGTCGGAAGGAACGAGCCGGGAGTACGAGGGCACCGGCCTCGGCTTGTCGGTCACAAAGCGGGTCGTCGACCAGATGAATGGCGACATTGAGGTAGACACAGCGGAGGGCGAGGGAACCTGCTTCACTGTTCGTCTCCCACAACCAGACTCCGTCCGGACGCCGGCGGAGAACAACGTGCCGAATTAGCACCTCCAGTGATGCCGAGTTGGACAGTGAGAGCGATCTTCAATGCGATGAAAAGCGGTTGTGGAGGTATGCATGGCTCTACTCGCCGACGACGAGACCGACGTGCAGGCCATCGCTCCAAGGGACAAATTGAAATAGGTGGTTGTTAGTCCTCCCCTCGGCGGAGGTGCCAGCGTCCAAGCCGCTGCTCGAGCCCGTCCAGCACAAACGCCGCAAACTTTCGTCCCAGTCGGGGACACAATGGAAGGGGCGTGCCTGCATCCTCGGGACAGCCGTAGGTGAGCTGGCACGACGCTCCCTCCTCGATTGCGCAGAACACGTCGTACACGTTCCCCCCGACGTGCTCCACGGTGACCCGGAGGTTCATCTCGAACAGGTCTTCGCACTGCACCTGAATCTCCATCGGCGGTCCTTCGTCCGTGCGGGCTATGGCTACGTCCACACTGTGCCGCTCAGCACACTGCTGGGGGAGGGCCGATTTGAGGCTGCGGTAGATTACGTCGGCAACCTGATCCAAGGGCACTGGGGTCCCCGTGGGACGCGAGTAGACACCGGTCATGGCTCTACGGGTCTCATGGCGTGAAGACAGATCGGAGACCCGGCGCCAACGACGGGGCCCCGATGCATCGTGTGTGCCCCACATAGGGTCTCACTCGTGCTCGGATGGGGAAGCACACGCACCCGGAAGGACTCGCGGACTACACTTCCTTCACATATTTATACTTCTTGTAAAACGACTCCTCCCCAAAATGATCCCGGGGCCCCCGCTCCGGCCCTCCGTCTCTCGCGGCCCCACCGCAGAGCTCCTGGTCCCGACCGTTCCTACTGCTGCCCTCGCGGAGCGGGCGTGGGCGAGGCGGGCTCAGGCAAGATCGGATCCTCTTCGGGAAGGCGCTCCAGAGCCGCCTCCACGGCACGGTCAAGCTGTGGATCAGCCCCGTTAATGACCGGACGCGGCCGCTGGATTACCCGAATGTCGGGCGCCACACCTTCGTTCTCTACGGCCCACTCTCCGTTCCGGTCGTAAAAGCCGCCCCGCGGCACGGTGAGGAAACCCCCGTCGATAAGGGGCGGGGTATCCCAGATGCCCACGAGTCCGCCCCACGTGGTGCGTCCCACGGTGGGGCCAAGGTCCTCACGCTTAAACATGTAGGGCAGGAGGTCGCCGCCGGACCCGGCCGCCTCGTTCGTCACCATCACCTTGGGCCCCCAGACGCCGGCCCCGGGCGTGGTGAAGGGGTCGCGGTCGCCGATGGGGTTGTTGAAGAAGCCGTGCAGGTCCCGCGCCATCACGTCGATCATGTAGTCGGCCGCCGAGCCACCGCCGTTGAACCGCTCGTCGATGATGATGCCGTCGCGATCCTGCTGCGAGAAGTAGTAGCGGTTGAAGTTCTCGTAGCCGGCCTGGGCCGTGTTGGGCACCCACACGTAGCCGAGCTGCCCGTCGGACGCCTCCGCCACGCGGCGGCGGTTGTCTTCCACCCACGCCTGCGTCCGCAGCCCTGACTCGCTGCCTACCGGCACGACCGTCACCTCGCGGGCGTCCTCCCGTGTCGGCTCATCGTTCACGAGGAGCGTCACCTGTCGGTCCACCTGCCCCTCGAAGAGGCGGTACGGATTCATGTCGGCCGTGAGGTCGGTACCATCTACCGCGATCAGATAGTCCCCTTCGCTCACGTCGAGGCCCGGCGCCCGGAGAGGGGCACGAAGGTCCGGGTTCCAGCTCTCACCGTCGAAAATTCGGGCGAAGCGGTAGCGTCCCTGGTCGGCTTCGAGGTCGGCACCTAGCAGACCAGTCCCCGGCCCTTCAATTTCCGGCATGTCGCCGCCGCCCACGTAGGTGTGACCGAGCGAGAGCTCCCCAATCATGTTGGCGATCAGGTAGTTGAGGTCGGACCGGTGGCGCACGTCCTCCAGCCAGGGCTTATACAGGGACCGCACCTCTTCCCAGTCGAGCCCATGGTAGTTGTCCACGTAGAGATAATCGCGATAGAGCCGCCAGGCCTCGTGGAAGAGCTGTTTCCACTCGGCCGTCGGGTTGACCTTCATCTCCAGCCCGGACACGTCAATTGAGCCATCGCCGACGGACGGATTGCCAGCCGTCTCGACGATGCCCCACTGTCCGCGGGCCTGGTACAGGGCCTTCTGGCCGTCGTGGGAGACCGCAAACTGAGTGACGCCGGCGAGGTAAGGCTTCGCTTCGTCCTCGTCGAGCTGGTAGCGGTGAATCTGCAGGCCGGGTGGGTCGCCCCCGGTTTCGCCGAAGAAGAGGGTGCCCTCGGTGGCAGCGTAGAGCTGGCCGTACGTTTCGACCGGGACATCGAGCGACAGGATGCGCTGATCGAGTCCATCCACGTCGATCTGCACGTTGACCTCGTCCCCCTCGTCCGAATCCGAGCGTTCCTCTTCATCGTCCCCGTCAATGGGTTCCTCGTCGCTTTCCGGCAGGAGGGGCGAGGGGGTGTCGTCGTCGAGCACTGCGAGATACAGCCCGCGTTCCGTCTCGCGCTCATAGGAGCTCATGTCAAGCCAGCCCGTGTTGAGGCCGTAGTCGGTACTGGCCATGAAGTAAAGGTAGTCGCCGCTTTTGTCCCAGGCGGGATGCACTGCGTCGGCCATGCCGTTGGTCAGAGCGAGGCTCGTGTCCCGCTCCAGGGAGTAGGCGTAGATGGTGCGGAACTGGTTGTGCATCCGCTTCGAATAGGCGATCCAGTCGCCGTCGGGCGACCACTCGGGATTGAGCGAGCGCTCCGGGTGGGCGTACAGGTCGTAGTCGACTTTCGTCAGCTCCTCCGACTCCACCTCCAGCACCCAGAGGTTGCGGTCGGCGTCTGTAAAGAGCACGTGCGACCCGTCCGGCGACCACTGTGGGCGGTAGTAAAAGGAGGGCGGCAAGTCAATCGCGCGCGGCGCCTCCTGCCCGTCCTGCGGGCCAATCATGAGCTGGTACTCGCCGTTGCGGTCCGAGAACCAGGCCACCTGCGCCCCGTCTGGCGACCACGCCGGGAAGCGGTCCGCCTGGGCCGGCGTCTCCGACAGGTTGCGCCAGTCTCCCTCCTCCGCAGGCACCGTAAAGATCTCACCGCGTGCCCCAAAGACGGCCCGAACGCCGGTCGGGGAGAGGCGCGCGTTCATGATATCGTCGCCCACCTCTTTCCACTGGGTCTGGGTCCACGGAAAGTCACCCCGCACAGTGACGTCGAGCGGGGTGGACTCTTCGGTATTCAGATCAAGCCGGTGGAGGCGTCCGCCCTGCTCGTACACGAGTGTGCCGGCAGTGGCACCCATCGTCTTCACGTCAAACTCGGTGTGGTTCGTGAGGACCCGCACCGTGCCGCTCTCCACGTCGTAGGCGTGGACGTTGCGAACCATGTCCGTGCGATCCGAGATGAAGTAGATGGTGTCGCCGACCCAGAGGGGACGTGTGTCGATGCCGCCCTCAAAAGGAATTTCCGTCGTCCCGTAGTCGTCGAGATCGATAATCCAGAGCGGGTGCGTCTGCCCACCGCGGTAGCCGCGCCAGTGGTTTTGCCAGCGCTCGATGGGCTGGTAGACCATCCGCTCGCCGTCGGGCCCGTAGCGTCCCACGTCGACCCGTGGAATGGCGAGTGAGGACGGCTTGCCGTCCTCCAGGGAGACCGTCCAGAAACGGTCGTAGGAGGCCGGGGCGCTGTCGCGGCCGGACGTGAAGAGCACCTGGTTCCCGTCCGGCGTCCAGCCCTGCACCTCGTCGGTGCCGGGATGCCAGGTGAGGCGCTCCGGCGTGCCGCCGTTCACCGACACCACGTACACGTCCGTCTGCCCGTTGTACTCTCCGGAAAACGCCACGCGCTCTCCATCCGGCGAAAGGCGCGGGTGCGAGGCGACACCGGGAAAGCTGGTGAGCCGCTCGGCGTCGCCGCCGTCGTGTCCCACGAGCCACAGCTCCCCGGCGTGGGCGAACACGACGTGATTTTGACTGACGGTCGGCTGGCGAAGGACCTTCGTAGCGTCCTGTGCCGCGGCGGGCGCCACGAGAACTACAGCAAGGAGACAAAGGAGACAGCAACGGAGGACAGAGCGCATCATGAGACAGTCCGTATGGTGCGAGACGAGGTGCGGGCAACACAGACCCTCAAGGTTTCAGAGCGACAATCAGAATGCAAGCCGGTTGCCTTCATGCCCCACGACTGGCATCTTGGAGAGGAAAGACTACGAAGCCCCCTTTCGTTGGTGAACCGCATCCACCGCGATGCAGGTCGAGACCCGCCATACCGACGACACGCTGGTCCTCGCACCCATCGGCGACTGGACGCTCGAGAGCCCGCTGCCCGACGTCCGCACCGTGGTCGCCGATGCCGCCGTGCCGGGGTCCGTGACGGCCCTGGCGTTCGACGCCTCTGAGCTGGGCGACTGGGACAGCAGCCTCGTCACGTTCCTCTTTGAAGCCGCCGAGTACGGCCGGGCCCACGGCCTGGAGATAGAAACCGAGACGCTTCCCAATGCCCTCGAACGGCTCGTCGCGCTCTCGCAGGCCGTGCCGGAAAAGGACACGACGCAAGAGGCCGAGGACACGTCGTTTCTCGCCCGCCTCGGCCATTGGGGACTGAACGCGTACGACGAGGCGCTCGCCTTCGTCACCTTTTTGGGCCAGGCCGTCCGAAGTGTGGGAGCCGTCCTCACGGGACGCGGACGGATGCGCTGGCGGACCTTCGGCGTGGCGCTGCAGTCAAGCACCGCCTCGGCACTGCCCATCGTCACGGTCATCAGCCTCCTCGTGGGCCTCATCGTCGCATTCCTGGGCGCCGTGGTGCTCCAGCGGTTCGGGGCCGACTATTTCGTCTCCTACCTCGTCAGCTACGGCATGCTGCGGGAACTGGGAGCCCTCATGACGGCCATCATCATGACGGGCCGCACCGGGGCCGCATTTGCCGCCGAGCTCGGGAGCATGAAGGTAAACGAGGAGATTGACGCGCTGGAAACGTTCAACATCTCGCCGATCGACTTCCTCGTGACGCCGCGCCTCCTGGCGGTGGTGCTGGCCCTCCCGTTGCTCACACTCTACGCCGACGCACTGGGCATCCTCGGCGGCATGGGCGTGGCCGTCACCATGCTGGACCTGTCGACCACACAGTTTCTGACGGGTCTACTAGAGCCGGTCGTGTTGTCCGACGCCCTGGTGGGACTCTTCAAGGCCGTCGTATACGGCGGCATCATTGGTCTCGCCGGATGTATGCGGGGCCTGCAGACGGGCGACGACGCCTCAGCAGTGGGCCAGGCCACGACCTCTGCCGTCGTCACCGGCATCCTCCTCATCGTCTTCGCCAACGCCGTCATCGACTGGGCCGCCGCCGTGCTCCAGGTCTAACGTGCTTGACGGAGGGAACGGAGGTGAGAGTCACACTTTCCGCTTCCCTTGCCTGCGTTCACCCGTTTCGTTGCCTTCTCCTGCCCACTGTGTCGTCCATCGACTCCCGTCCCGCCATTTCCGTCGAGGACCTCCTGCTCGCCTTCGGGTCCTTCGTCGTGATGAAGGACCTCACGTTTGAGGTGGAACCGGGCGAAATTTTCGTCATCATGGGCGGGAGTGGGTCGGGCAAGAGCACCTTGCTCAAGCACCTCTTCGGCCAGATGCACCCGTCGGCGGGCACCGTCCGAGTCGACGGGCGCGACCTGTGGGCGATGGACGAAGCCGAGCGCGCAGCCATGCTCCGCGAGATGGGAATCCTGTACCAGGAGGACGCGCTCTGGAGTACCATGACCCTCGCCGAAAACGTGGCCCTGCCGCTCGAAGAGCACACCTCGCTCACGGCCACGGACATCGACCGGATCGTGTCGCTCAAGCTGGCGCTCGTGGGCCTGCGGGACTTCGAGAACTTTCACCCCCATGAGATTAGCGGGGGAATGCAGAAGCGGGCCGCCCTGGCCCGAGCCACCGCCCTGGACCCCGACCTGCTGTTCTTTGACGAGCCCACCTCCGGCCTCGACCCAATTAGCGCCCGGCGCCTCGACGACCTCATCCTGCAGCTGCGTGACAGCCTCGACACGACCGTCGTGGTGGTGAGCCACGACCTCGAAAGCATCTTTACGATCGCCGACCGTGCGCTCTACCTCGACATTGAAACCAAGACCATGACGGCCCTCGGCCCGCCCAAAGAGCTGCGGCGCAACCCACCCAACGAACGCGTGTACCAGTTTCTGACTCGGTCCCTCGACAACGAATAGCCCTGGGCCCTTCTCTTCTCGACGACTCGCTCTATGAGTCAACGTGCCAACCCGACCCTTATCGGCCTCTTCGTCGTCGGCGCCCTTGCGCTTGCCGTCGTGGGCGTGGGGGCCCTCGGCTCCGGACACTTCTTCGAGCGGCGGACCACGTTCATCAGCTACTTCGACGAATCGGTCAACGGGCTCGACGTGGGGGCTCCGGTCAAGTTCAAGGGCGTCCCCATTGGCGAGGTGACCGACATCAACCTGCGCGTCGACCTCGAAAACGAGACGTTTCAGGTGCCGGTGCAGTACGCGATCAACCTCGATCCCGTGACCGACACGACCGGGGCCCGTCTTGAACTCGATGACCCAAGCCTGCTCCGCAGACAGGTTGAGAACGGACTGCGGGCCCAGTTGCAGCTCGAAAGCATCGTTACCGGCAAACTATACGTCGAGCTCACGTACGTCTCCGACCCAGAACCGGTCGTTTACGCGGAGGGACCGCCCTCTCGTCTCGAGATTCCGACTGAGCTCTCTCCCTTGGCCAAGCTCGGCGAGGGCGCGTCCGGGCTCGTGACGAACCTGCGCCAGTTCGACGTGACGCAGATCAACGAGAACCTCGTCACGTTCCTCGTCAACGCGAACGAGAAGCTGGAGCAGCTTGACGCCAAGGCGATCAACCGCTCGGCCCTCGCCACCATCAAGTCGGTGCGGAAGGTGGTCGAGTCGGAGGAGGTGCGCACCACCCTGCAGGACATGCCGAAGGCCACTGAGCGACTCCGAGCGACCATCAAGGACGCGCAGGCACTCATTCAACGGCTCGACCGGGGTGTGGAGCCGACGGCCGCTGAACTCGAAAAGACGAGCAAGCAGCTCCGCACCACCCTCCAGCGCATGCGCCGCACAATGACCGAGGTGGACGAGACCCTCTCGACCGACTCCGGCATCGGATACCAGATGAACGAAGCCCTCTCGAACCTATCGGAGGCCACCGAAGCCCTCCGGGTGCTCGTGCAGTCCCTTGAGCGCAATCCCAGCATGTTCCTCCGCGGTCGCGAAGAGCCCCCTCCCTCGAACCAGCAGTAGTCGCATGGCTGCCTTCTCCCCTTCCGTATTCCTCCGTCGGCTCGGGCTCTGCGCCGTGGCTGTCGGCCTGATCGGGCTCTCCGTGGCCGGGTGCGTGCGCCTGCTGGAGCCGCGCAAGAGTGACGCCACCTACTACCTGCTCGACGGTGCATCCGCCCCGGACTCCGTATCGACGGAGGCATCCCCCTCAGATACGACCGGCCTACAGATTGGACTGCGCGCCCCCCGCCTTGCCTCCTACCTCGATGAGACGCGCATGGTAATCCGCCACGGCCCCAATACGATCGAATTTTCCGAGTTTCACCGCTGGGGAGAAGACCTGGACCGGGGCATCGGCCGCACCGTGGCACGTGCCCTGGAGACCCACGCGAGCATCCAGTCCGTGGAGATGGTGCCGTGGCCCCGCGGTGCGACGTTTGACTACGTCCTGCAGCTGCACGTCTTCAACTTCGAAGGCGTCGGGCCGCGTCCCCCGGGGCCGGACGCCGACGACGATGCGCCAATTCCAGAAGGCCACACCCAGATGAGCGTGCGATGGACGATCCTCGACCCTACGACCGAGACGATTCTGGCCCGCGACCGGACCGAGCATCGGAAGCCCGACTGGCCCGTGACGGACTACCGCGCCCTCGCCTCCCGTCTCGGAAGCTCTCTCCACGTGCTGGCCGACAGCATCGGCGCCCACCTGGAGACACTCAATCGCCGGTAACTCCCTACTTGCTCTTCCAGTCCAGCCAGCCGGAGAGGCCGAAGTAGAACGCGG
>CAYLMT010000076.1:0-8669 GCA_964384855.1 uncultured Salinivenus sp. | reverse complement strand
TGCTCGTGGAGGGGGACGACATGAACGAGCCGATCAGTGATGCGGCTCGCGGCATTCTGGACGGCCACATCGTTCTGTCTCGCGATCTGGCGGAGGCGGGGCACTATCCCGCCGTCGACGTTCTGCAGAGTGTGAGCCGCGTCATGCCGCGGGTGGCGAGCCCGGAGGCCGAGGCAGCCGCGCAGGAGGCCCGCGAGTTGCTCTCCGCCTATGAGGAGGTAGAGGACCTGATCAGCGTGGGCGCCTACGAGGAGGGAAGCGATCCGGAGACCGACCGTGCCGTCGAGGCCTACCCGGCGCTGGCCGACTTTCTTCAGCAGTCCGTGGACGCGCCTCCGCCGGACCCCGACTCCTCTACGCAGCTTCGTCAGCTGCTGGACGACATCCCCGAGTAGGAGATGGCAGGGACTTTGAGTTCTGTATAGTGTGGAGAGGAGGGATCCTGCCCCGAGATCGACTTCGTGGTTTCGCGTTCCCCCTGGAGCAGACAGACCGGGGCGAACGCCGCCAAGACCGGGTTCACGCTGCATCCTCTACCCACGAGCCCCCAAGAAATGTCCGGAAAGAAGTTCCGTTTCTCGCTGCAGAAAGTGCTGGAGTTGCGTCAGCACGAGACCGAAGAGGCCCGCCAGGCCTTGGCCGCTGCCGAGCGTGAGCTCAAGCAGAAGGAGACCGAGTTGGAACGGGCGCGGACCCGTCTAGAGGAGTGCCGGCAGCGGGTGGTGGAGGCACGGCGACAGGACTCGGCCCGCATCCAGCAGGCCGATGCATTTCGCCGGAAGGCGCGCCAAAAGGTGGAGGAAATTCGGAGCGCCGTGGACGCGTGCCAGGAGCGCGTCGAACGGACCCGCGCCGAGCTCCAGGAATGCCGTCGGGCGGAGGAGGCCCTGGAGGAGCTGCGGAGCCAGGAAAAGGAACAGCACGACCGAGAACAGGAGAAGGCGAGCGAAGCCTTCTTCGATGAGCAGGCGGTGCTTCGTCATGAGCGCACCGACGAGGCCCTGTCGCTACTCTAAGGACGGCCATGCAATCGACTGTGATCAAGTACACGCTTCTCATTGCCAGCGCGGCGTTTGGGGCCTTCGTGGTCGCCCTGTTGGGGGCGTACCTGATGCTGCCGTCCATCGCACCCGATGCGGTGGGGCCGGCCGCCGACAGCCTCGCCACGTCCGGGCGCGACACGACCCAGCAGGCATCCATGTCCAAGGATACCACGGCGACGCAGCCGTCCGCCGACTCGACCGACGGCCCGTCCCCAGTCGTCCAGCGGCTTCGGGACTCCTTGGAGGTCGTCGGGCAGCTCCAGGATTCGCTCCGGACTCTCCGGGAGCGGCTTCGCTCCACCGAGCAGGAGGCCTCGACCCTTCGCAAACGGGTCGCAACGCTGGAGAGCCGGGAGACGAAGGTCGACGAGTTGAAGAATGCTCTGTTGGGCATGGGGCAACGAGAGCTTGCGACCGTGTTGGCCAACGTAGAGATGAATGTCCTCAAGGAGCTATACCAGCGGACCGCGGGACGGACGCGCACGCAGCTGCTCCGCGCCATCTCGGCGGAGCGGACGGCACAGTTTGTGAATCAGGTCGTCGGGGGGGAGGACGCGTCCGACGACACGACCGCCACGGACGATCCGGGGGAGGAAGGAGAGGTGGGGCCGGCTCCGTTCCGGTAGCGCGCCCTCCGTGCAGACGTTCACATTGTTTCTCAACCGAGCCCAAGACGGGCTACACACACCATGTACGGGATTCAAATTGCATTGCCGGCCGAGACGGCCGCACAGCAGACCTCAGCCGAGAATAAGGCGGGGACGGTCGCCACGGGCTTCCCGTCGATCTTGTCCGGCGTGCAGCTTTCGTCCGGAGATGCAGCAGAGGGGAGCGGACGTTCGGTCCAGCGCCTCCTTATGGGAGGAGGGGGGAAGGCTGGATTGGAGATGAAGAAGGCAAACGGAGAGGGAGGAGGCCTCGCGTCGTTGTTGGGAGGGGCGTTTCTTCGAGCTGGGGAGGGCGATGGAGAAGGGCAGGGACAGAAGGTCGCCCTCCTCACGGGAAAAGACGGGGCAGAACACGGAACGGCTCAGTCGGCTTCGGTCCGCACGTTCAAGCTGATGCCCCTTCGTCCCGCGGAGGGACACGGAGAGGTCGGGCAACTGATTGGCAAGTTGATTCAGGGGGGAGAACAGAAGGGAGGCCAGACCGGCGCAAAGGGAGCGGACGCCCAGTCGTCGGAGGGAGGTTCCGAGGGGGCGAAGCAGGTTCGTTGGTCCTTGGGCTTGGTGGTTTCCACGTCGGGGGACGGAACGGCACGGCAAGCGACGGATGGAGCGGCGAAGGGCCAGAAGACCGTTCCCCTGACGCAGGGAGGAAGCGAAGCGGAAGGGAACAGCCAACGAAGTGCGAAACAGGGCCAGTCGGGAAACCACGGAAAGACGGCAGGCGCGTCGCAGTCATCCGGGACCAAATCCGGTCGGGCGACCCGGGTGCAGGTATCGTCGAGCCCGGTCGTGACCGATGCTGGAGAGGGTCAGTCCAACCAGAGGACGGAAGGTCAGACATCAAAGAAGGGACAGACGTCAACAATGAGAGGGGCCGCGAAGCAGATGCCCGAAGGCGGACGAGCAGGGGCCTCGGGCCAAAATGGGAGTCGGGCCCAGGTGCAAGGGAGCTCTCTTTTTGAGGCGGGGAAGAGTCGTCTGGTTCAGAAAGCGGGTGGGCAGTCTACCACAAATAGTTCGAATGCAGATGGACAAGTGCGGGGAGACGCCGGGCAGACGCAGGACGCTGGGGTTGCGAGGGGGACAAGTGCCGGAAAGGAGGGAGCGCAGGGCAAAACGGCCTCGCTTCTCTCCGTGAAGGGGAAATCGACAGAGTCAGGAAGCGGGCGCGAGGCGGTCCGGGAAGCGTTTCGCGATGGACGTTCGGCCCGCACAACGCACGACGGACGGTTTGGGGGACGGCAGGCCCGAGGACGGACGGGGCAGCAGGGTGGACGGGGCCACCAGAAGGGTGGCCACCAGGGGCAAAGCGCTGGCCAAAATGGCACCGGGCAAAACAGTCCGGGCGCGCAGGGGCAAGGGCAGGGGGCGAAGAGTGGGAGTGCGTCTCAGGTCTTTTCGTCTTCAGTTACAAATTCAAGTGCGTCGGGCGAGTCCGATGCCCGCGCGCTCCGCGCCTCCCTGACGCGCGACGGCGCCTCGACGGGGAGCGGCACGCAGGGGACGGACGGAAAGGGGACGGGTACGTCCGGGGCCAGTTCGGGCACGGCGACCAAGTCGGCTGGACGGGCCGGAGGCGGCTCGGGACCTCCCCGCACGATGCCGTCGGCGTGGCTCAATGCCGCCAAGCAAGGACCGCTGCGTACGGCGGAGCTCGCCGGGGGGTGGAAGGCGCTGGAGATGTCGCTGGGTGAGGACAAGGGCACGATGACCGTCAGGGCCCGGCAGGGGCAGGAGCAGACAGCCGTGACGGTCGGCTTCAGCGAGACCCGGGTTCAGGCTCAGGTGGTGGCCAACGCGCGCCAGCTCCAGGAAGCCATGCAGTCCCAGTACGGTACTGACGTCGATCTTTCCTTCGGCGGGGGCAATGCGAACGAGTCAGATCGGGAGGCGCCGGACGGGACGACGGCCGACCGGGCCTCCTCGCGAGCCTCGGGGAACGATGCCACCGACGAAGACTCCACCGGCACGTCGACCCTCCGCAGCCGCGGCCGACGGGAATGGGTCGGGTAGCCCCGTCGGCGAACACGATTCCTCCTACACTACTTGCGCTCCATTTTTCAGCGCTCTAAACCAGTTATGATTGATTCCCTCGCACCGACCACGCAGACGAGCAGCACTGCTTCCTCCAATGGAAGTGGGGCTCTTTCGGAGGCCACGTCCCAAAACATGGGAAAGAACGATTTTCTGAAGTTGCTTACTACGCAGCTCCAGAATCAGGACCCCTCGAATCCAATGAAGGGGCGCCAGTTTGCGGCGCAGTTGGCCCAGTTTAGCTCCGTGGAACAGCTCAACAACATCAGCAGCCAGCTTGAGGGGCAGAAGAAGGGCAACGATGGCCTTGCTCAGAGCATCAACGACAACATGGCCACCGACCTCATCGGGCGCTCGGTGGAGGCCTCGGGCAACACGATGCAGTGGACGGGCGAGGGCAAAGCAACCTTCGGCCTTGACCTGGAGCGTCCCGCCTCCGAGGCCACGGTCACGGTCCGCGACGGGGCGGGCAATGCGGTCCACACGCAGACCCTCGAAGACGTATCGAAGACGACGGAGGTCTCGTGGGACGGCACGGCAGACGGAGGCGGGCAGGTGCCCGAGGGCTCGTACTCGGTAGACGTGAGCGCCACGAACGGGAGCGGAGACTCCATCCAAGCAACAGCGCAACTGGAGGGCACGGTAGACCGCGTTACGTTTGAGGACGGGGGGACTTCCCTCTGGCTCGGCGGCGCGCGAATTCCAATGGGACGCGTGCAGAGCATCGCGGCCCAGTAGTCCTCGAGGCGGACCCTCGTTGGTCACCCCAGGCACTCAGGTTTTTCCATGACGGTTCACCAGCGAAATGCTCGCGTCCCGCCGGACGCTCTCCGGCAGACGCCCAAGCAAGACCCGGCGTCGACCGACGCCCCGTCCAAGGACACGGACGAGGCCTCGTTCGCCGACCATTTGGAGGCGGCCCAGGAGCAACCCGCGGACATTGATCTGTCCAGGCACGCCAAGCAGCGGATCGCCCAGCGCAACATCTCCCTCGACGCCTCCGAACGCCAAAATCTCGCCGACGCCGTGGACCAGCTCGACGACAAGGGAGCCCAGGACGCGGCCGTCCTCCGCGAGGACGCGGCCTTCGTGGTGAACGTGCCGAACCGGACTGTGGTGACGGCCCTCGACCAGACCGAAATGAAGCAACGCGTCTTCACCCAGATCGACAGCGCCATGAGCCTCTAGCACCCTTTCGACCTCTTCACGAATCGCTTTTTCGAGTATCCTCCGGCAGGACCCACGCCTCGTTCTGGTGACGGAATGGGGGACGGGACGCCGGTGCGCAGCTGATCGACCGAGGCTGCGCTCTTTTCAACGTGTTTCTCTCACAACAATTATCCTGAGACCTATGAGTCTTCAGTCTCTGAGCATCGGCGTCTCCGGGCTTCGAAGCCACCAGACGCGCCTCGACACGGTAAGCAACAACATTTCCAACTCCAGCACGACCGCCTTCAAGCGTCAACGCGCGGTGTTTAGTGAAGAGCTCGGCCAGGAAATTCTGGGCGTCGGGCGCACGGCGGGCGGCTCCTCCATCAACCCCTCGAAGGTGGGCCGGGGCGTGTCGGTCGCCTCCGTAGACCGGAACTTTGGGCAGGGTTCGCTCACCGATACGGGGATCAAGACGGACCTCGCCCTGAACGGTGACGGCTTCTTCATTGCCAGCCCCAAGAGTGGAGCCGCGAGCGACCAGCGCCGCCTGACGCGGGCGGGCAACTTCACGTTCAACCAGAGCGGCGAACTCGTCACCGCCAACGGCCTGAACGTGAAGGGCTGGGAGTTCGACGACAGCGGAAACCTCCAGACGGGCGAGCTGAAGAATGTCGGGTTTGATCCCAATGCTCAGTCGTCCGCCAAGGTCACGGAAAATGTCTCCGTGGGTGGCAACCTCTCCGCGGACGTGGCCACCGGGGAGACGACCAGCATCTCTTCGGTCGTCTACGACGACCAGGGAGAATCCAAGTCCCTTACTGTCGATTTCGAGCGCACCCTGAGTCGAGACGAAGGGGATGCGACTGATGAGTGGGACTTTACGATTAATGATGCGGAGGGGAATCCCCTGGGTACCGGTACGATCCAGTTTGATACGGAAGGGAGCATCTCGTCCATCAACGGAACCTCCGTCGACCCCAATAATCCCGGCACGTACGAGGCCGGATTTACCTGGGACATCAACGACGATGGAGCGGACGAAAACCTCAGTCTCGCCTTCGGAGACGAGAATGGCGGATCGGTCACGCAGTTCTCCGGCTCCACCACTACGACCGTAACCAGTCAGGACGGGCGCTCGTCGGGCGAACTGGCCGACTTTCAGTTCACGCCGGAGGGGGCGCTGGAGCTCAACTACACCAACGGCGTCCAGGAGAAGCTCTTCCAGCTGGCGATCGGCAACGTAAACAACCCGAACGGCCTCGAGCAGCAGGGCGACAACTTCTTCACCACGACCAGCGCGTCGGGCGATCTTCAGCTCGGTCAGGCCGGTCGCGACCTGCAGACCTCCGTGGTAACGGGCTCCCTGGAGTCGAGCAACGTGGACCTCGCGAACGAATTTTCCAACCTCATTCGCGCCCAGCGGAGCTACCAGGCCTCGGCTCGCATCATCACGACTGCGGACGAAGTCCTCAACGAGACTGTCCAGCTCAAGCGGTAATCTTGTATTCTGGTGAGGACGTTGGTGTTGGGCCGCGCAGGTTGGGGCTTCCGTTCGGAGCTGGAGCGGGACCCACGGTGTGAGTGACGGCGGTCTCCGGCCGGGGTTAAGAATCGAGCTCGGCCGCCGATAACGAGGAGTGGACCGTCCCAGCTGCCGCACTTTCTCTTTCATCGTCGACCTGTCCGGCTTCCATGCGCGAACATGACTCCCAGACCGAAGACGTCCGCCAGTTCGTGAGCTTTATCGTGGCGGAGGAAGAATTCGGGGTCGATATCCTGACGGTGCAGGAGATCATTCGCCCCGTCGAGATCACCCGCGTCCCCCACGCGCCCGATTTCGTGGAGGGCGTGATCAACCTCCGCGGGCGGATTCTTCCCATCATCGATCTGCGCACGCGCCTCGGTTTTCCGGAGCGCGACCAGGACGAGGACACGCGAATTCTCGTGGTGGAGCTCGAGGACCAGACGGTCGGGTTCGTGACCGATTCGGTCCGCGAGGTCCTGCGTGTGGAAGAGAGCACGATCGAACCGGCTCCCGACCTCGCCACGAATATCGACACACACTTTTTGCGGGGCGTGGCGAAGCTCGACGATCGACTCCTCATTCTGTTGGACCTGGACGGGATTTTCTCCGCGGAGGAGGCGGAGGCCCTGCAGGGCATGGAAGAGGAAGAGCCGGAGGCCGCCGCGCAGGGAGTGGCGGCGTGATCAGTCTTCAGTAGGCCCTCAGTAGTTCCCTTTGGGAGAGGTGCGCATGAAACAGTGGAACGCAGCGGAGGCGACGCTTTCGAAGCAGACGTTTGATCGCTTACGTACCATCATCCGCGAGCAGACCGGTCTCGATTTTCCCGACGAAAAACGCTATCTCCTCGAGAGTCGCATCAAGCCGCGGCTTCTGGCTCAGGGTGTCCCCGACTTCGAGGCATACGTGGATCGTTTGGAGCAGGATGGCACCGGCGAGATCACGAACCTGGTGAATGCAGTGACGATCAACGAAACGGCCTTCTTCCGGCATCCGGCGCAGTTCGAGGCGCTGAAGGACACGATCCTTCCCGAACTGGTTCAGCGGCACCAGCGGGAACGAACGGGCCCGCTCCGGCTCTGGAGCGCGGCCTGCTCGGCGGGCGACGAGGCCTATTCGCTCGCCATACTCGTCCGGGACGTTTTGGAGCCGCGCTATCCGCACATGGAGTTTCAGATTGTGGGGACGGATATCGACACTGAGGTGCTTGAGGCAGCCCGGGCGGGGCGCTACCGCCGGCGGGCCATTCGCAATGTGCCGACGGCGTACCTACACAAATACTTCGAGCGCTCGGACGAGACCTTCGTGATTCGGCCCTCGATCCGTGAGATGGTGGAGTTCCGCGCGCTCAACCTGACCGACGCACGGGACATGCGGAAGATGCGCAACTTCGACCTCATTATGTGTGCCAACGTGCTCATTTATTTCGACGACGCGGCCAAACAGGACGTCCTTAAGGCCCTGTATCGATCACTTCGTCCCGGGGGGTACCTGTTTGTCGGGGGCTCCGAGACTCTGGGCAACCTGGACGTTCCCCTGGAGCCAGTTCGCGAGAGCGACGCACTTTCCTATCGACGCCCGGATCCCGCCTCCGCGTCTTCCCGTCCGTGACGTCGGTTTGACTATACCGCTTGCATTCGTTCCTACGCGATCGCTTTTCACTCAATCGCTTTTGTGCTTCCCATGAAGTTCCTGATCGTTGACGATTCGCCCACTATGCTCCGCATCATTCGCAACGCCCTCCAAAAGATCGGCTACGACGACATTGTGGAGGCCGAAGACGGCGAAGATGCTCTGGGGAAGCTCGAGGACGTGGACCCGGACTTCCTCGTTACCGACTGGAATATGCCCAACATGAATGGGGTCGACCTGACCAACAATATCCGGAATCACCCCCAGTACTCCGATATCCCAGTCCTCATGATTACCACCCGAGGGATGAAGGAGGACGTAAAGACCGCCATGGAGGCGGAGGTCAACAACTACATCGTGAAGCCCTTCGAGCCCGAGGTGCTCAAGGAGAAGATTGACAGTTGCCTCGAGGCGGCCTAAGGTGCCTCCCCGGGTTCGTCATCGACTACTCCCTAACTGCACGCCCTCATTTCGTCATGTCTTCCCCTTCCTCATCCCGTCCGCATGTCCAAAAATTTCTGGATAAGCTGGAGGAGCTCCAGGCCGTCTTTGTGCTCGGCCGCCGCTTCTCGCCGTTCCTGGGAGAGATGATTCACTTTGTCCAGGACATCACCGTGC
>CAYLMT010000075.1:0-8775 GCA_964384855.1 uncultured Salinivenus sp. | reverse complement strand
CGGTGGTCGCGTCCCTCACCGAGGCCCAGGACATTCTCAAGCGGCGGCTTGAACCGGGCGACGTAGTCCTCTACGAAAACGACTTGCCCGACCAGTACGGCGTGTGACGACCCTCCGCTCCGCGACTACGACGCCTGTTTAAAGAACCGGAAGCGCCGTTCGTCGACCACGTACCGGTTGCGGTCCGGCGCCACAAACCGGGATCCGTCCGCCCAGTACGGCACCGCCCGGCCCCGCATCGACCGCTCGCTGTAAAAGTGCCGCGTCTCGATCGAAAACGGCCGGTAGGCCGGCGCCGCGTGCCGCACGTAGCGGGCCACCCACAGGGCCTGGCGCCATCGCGGCAGCGGGACCTCCGGCTGGAGCCTCATGTAGAGCGCGCGCTTCGAAGCCCCGGGATTGAAGGCGCTAAACTGGTAGGGATCCAGCACGGTCTCTCGGTAGGTGCGGTTGCCGCGGTAGGCGGTTTCGACGCGGTTGCGGACGACCCAGGCGACCAGTTCTTGTTCGTGGGGCAGTTTCGTCTCCGAGTATATGGCTCGGGCGAGCCACAGGGTCGGCCCGTCAAGATCGGGGGGCGGGGCCACCTCCACAGTGTCGGTCGACTGCCCCCCCTCCCAGGCGTACGCCACGCTCAGCGAGTTGACGGAGGGCGCGGGGATGCGGGTGGGGGAGATGGCACAAATCTCTGGGTCGGACGCCGTCACAGTCTGCGGGGCCTCCCCAGCACTGGGGCCGTCAGGCACCAGAGCGGGCGCGAGTAGAAGAACGCCGACGGAGGCACCAAGAATCGACCTGCGTGCATTCATACGGCACGGTGCACTTGGGCAAAAGAACCGACGGCTCCGTCCCCAAAAACAGATCCAGACGACACGTTCTCGCCCTGGCTTTCTTATTAGACACCCAGAAAGCAAAGGATGTAACGCCGCTCTGCACTCTTTTACACTTCCTCCACGAAGTCTCTATTTTCAGCCGCTGGGGCCTCCCCCCCATCTTCCCAACCCCTCAAGCGGCCGTCTCCTTTTTCCCGTGCTACTGCCCCCACCACCGGAATGTGCTAGGCATAGTGCCAGTGCGACGCCGCCTGTTCTAGAACTTGCTCACACGTGCGCCGGTTTCGCGTCTCGATTGAGGACCGCCGATCCACTTCAAAGTCTCGCTCGGGATCGTGGAGGGTCGGCGTCAGCGGATCGTCGAGGCGCGCCTGCCACCGTTCCCGGTAGTCGTCGGGAAGGGTGTCCGGGCGCTCACAGTCCAGAACGATCAGTGCAAGGAGAGCCCAGATTCGCGAAACGGCGTCGAGCCGGTACCCGCCCCCGAGGGTGCAGAGGAGACGCCCGCCGGCATGCTCGTCGGCGAGGCTGAGGAGGCGGTGGAAGATCGTGTCGTAGGCCTGCGTCGTGAGAAGGAGATCGGCTAAGGGGTCATTGAAATGAGCGTCGGCCCCACACTGTGCCACGACGACGTCCGGCTGGAAATGTTGAAGGGCGTAGGGCACCACGTGCTCGAAGGCGTCGAGGTAGCTGTCCGACTCCGTGTACGGAGCCAGGGGCACGTTCAGGGAGAAGCCCTTGCCGGGCCCTTTGCCAACCTCTTCGACGTGCCCGGTGCCCGGAAAGAGGGCTCTGCCAGTTTCGTGAAGGCTGATCGTAAGCACCCCGGGATCCTCATCGTGCAGATGCTGGACGCCGTCCCCATGGTGTACGTCCACATCCACGTAGGCGACGCGGAGACCGTGCTCGCGCAGTGCATCGATGGCCACCGACAGATCGTTGTACACGCAAAATCCGGAGGCCCGCTCCCGGTGGGCGTGGTGAAGGCCACCGCCAAACTGAAGCACTCGGGTCGCGTCCCCGTCGGCGATTAGCCGCGCACCATGGAGCGTCCCACCGACAAGGCCCCGGGTGGCGGCGTCCATGTTCTCGAAGACGGGCACGTCGCCCGTATGGAGGCCAAAGGAGCGCGCCTCGGGGGGCGGCGTGCCGTCCGATGCGGCCTCAACCTTTTCCACAAACCGCTCGCTGTGGATCTGTCGCAGCTCCGATCGGGTCGCCACAGGGGGCTCCACCGGATCGAGAGGGACGTCGAGGGCCTGAAGGAGGTCCAGCGTCATCTCCTGCCGGACGGGGCTGAAGGGGTGATCCGGACCGAAATTGTAGTCCAGATAGCGATCGTGGAAGAGGAGCGTGGCCATGTTCGAGAGTGAGGGTGAACCGGAGAGGGACGGGATCCAGCTCTGAGGCAAAGTCACGGAACACCCAAAAGGTAGACACCACGGGGCCAGTCCGTCAACGAACTGCCTGCGCTTGGTCATTGCTCGACCCTCGCGGGTATTGCAAACCCCATATCGGCCCATCGTTCAGATCCACTCTCAACCTCGCGACTTCCACAATGCTTCAACCTCTCCGTGTGCCTGTTTGCGGGCTCGTGGCGACGGGCCTACTGGTGCTCCTTGGGCTCGGCTGTGACTCGAGCGGTCCGCCCCAGCCGAAAGATGCGCCGCCTCCACGGGCGCTCACGTCGACCGAACAGACGGTCGTCAACACTGACAACTCGTTCGGGCTTAAGCTCCTGCGTACCACCCTGGCGGCGGAGGAGGAACCGACAAACGTCTTTCTCTCCCCCCTCAGCGTGTCGATGGCCCTCGGCATGACGCTGAATGGAGCCCGCGGCGAGACGAGGGCAGCGATGGAGGCAACGCTGGAGAAGCAGGACCTGTCACCGGACGAGATCAATGACGCCTACCGCGGGCTCATCGACCTTCTCGAAGGACTCGACCCCAACGTGGAGGTGGCTCTTGCCAACTCCATCTGGTACCGCGAGTCCCTCTCCGTCCGGCAGACCTTTATCGACACAAACCGGGCCCACTTCGACGCAGAAGTGGCCGGGCTCGACTTTTCAGATCCGACGGCGTCCGACCGGATCAACAGTTGGGTGAAGGACGAGACGGGCGGAAATATCACGGAGATGGTTCCTAATCGGATTCCGTCGCATATCGTCATGTATCTCATCAACGCCACGTACTTCAATGGCCCGTGGCGCGACCAATTCGATCCCTCGAAGACCGAGCAGGAGCCGTTCCACCGGGCGGACGGATCGACGGTGAGTGTTCCGATGATGGAGAAGACAGAGGACGTGCAGCACCCGACCTACGCCACCGAACAGTTTCGGGCCGTGGACATCGCCTACGGCGACAGCCTCTACAGCATGACGATCCTGCTCCCCCGCGAAGATACGTCGGTCCAGTCGGTCGTCGACAGTCTCGACACTGAGACGTGGTCACAGGTGACCGAGCAGTTGAGATCCGAAGAGCTCGCCCGTCTGAAACTCCCGAAGTTCACGCTCCGCTACGAGAAGACACTCAACGAGGTGCTCAAAGGGCTCGGCATGGGCGTTGCCTTCACGAAGGCGGCCAATTTTCGAGGCATCGCCGATACCTCCCTCTTCATCGACAAAGTGAAGCACAAGACCTTCCTCCAGGTTGACGAAGAGGGCACGGAGGCGAGCGGGGCGACGTCGGTCGGAATCGGGGTTACGTCTGCCCCACCCTCGTTCGTCGTGGACCGGCCCTTCGTGGTCGCTATTCGGGAAAACCATTCCGGGACGATTCTTTTCCTCGGCACCGTCATGGATCCGACCGCAGAGTAAAAAAGCTCGAGGTGCCCGAGATCTCCCGTATTATTCCTCAAGGAGTGGTGCAAAGGCGTCACGAACCGCCGCAGGAGCGCGAACAGGACGGCGCGCCTTTGCGTCCATGAAGCAGAGTGTGGTGTGTCCGGTGGCAAGTGCGTCGTCCTCCCCGTCGCGACGCACCGTATAGTCGATGGGGACTCGCACGGCGGGCATCTGTTCGAAGTGTGTATCCACGACGAGTTGGTCGTCGTAGTGGGCCGGGCCGTGGTAATCGACCTCCACGTGCACGACTGGCATGATGATGCCGTCGGCTTCGAGGTCGCGGTAGCGAACCCCGGCGTGACGCAGGGCTTCCGTCCGGGCCACCTCGAAGTAATCGAGGTAGTGCGTGTGGTACACCACCCCCATCGGGTCGCACTCCCGGTACCGAACGCGATGTGAGTGCGAGTATGTATAGGCCATGGGCACACGTGACCGAACCGGGGGGTGAGGACCGGAGGGGTTCTAGGCGGACGCAGCCATGGGCTCGGCCGATTCGTAGGCGCCTAGGGCATCAAACTTTTCGAGCCGTTGATCGAGGAGCGTCTTCGAATCGAGGTCCTCAAGGTCATCGAGGGCCTCGGCAACGGCCGCACCAACCGCCTGGTAGGTCGTTTCCGGGTCGCGGTGTGCCCCCCCGACCGGCTCGGGGACGATCTCGTCGACGATGCCGACCTCCGTCAGGTCCGTGGCCGTGAGCTTGAGTGCCTGAGCCGCGTCCTCCTTGTGGTCCCACGAGCGCCAGAGGATCTGGGAGCAGCTCTCCGGGGCGATCACCGAGTACCAGGCGTTTTCGAGCATCAGGATGCGGTCCCCCACCCCAATGCCCAAGGCACCACCGGAGGCTCCCTCCCCGATAACGACGACCACGATCGGCGTTTCCAGCCGGGCCATCTCGAAGAGATTGTGCGCGATGGCCTCGGCCTGACCACGCTCCTCAGCCCCCATGCCCGGGTACGCACCGGGCGTGTCGAGAAGCACGACGACAGGCTTCTCAAATTTGGCAGCCATTTTCATGAGCCGCTCCGCCTTGCGATAACCCTCGGGGTTGGGCATCCCGAAGCGGCGATACTTGCGCTCCTTCGTATCGCGCCCCTTCTGGTGCCCCAGAATCATCACGGTGCGATCGCGATATCCGAAGCGACTTCCCGCAAATTGCGCCAAGCCCCCGACGATGGAGCGGTCGTCACCGAACTTTCGGTCCCCGTGCAGCTCCGTAAAGTCCTCCGTAAGCGCCTTAATGTGATCAAGCGTGTAGGGCCGCTGTGGATGACGTGCAATCTGCACCCGCTGCCATCGAGTCAAATTGCGGTAGATCGAGGTCCGCAGCTGTTCGACCCGCTTCTCCAGCGCCTCAATCTCGTTGGAGAGGTCGTCCTGCGTCTCCGCATTCAGCTCCCGCATTTCGGTGAGCTTGTCCTCGAGCTCGACGAGGGGCTTCTCGAAATCGAGCAAATGTTCGTCGTCGGCCATGGTGGGAGCAGGTTGGTTTGGGGCGCAACGCTACAGGTTCAAACAAATAAGCAGACCGAGGAGGGGAATGGCAATAATTCGGGGAGTGGCAGTCTTCGGACACACAAAGTTTTCCAGAAGGACGAGACCGACAACGCTAGGCCATGGAATTCCGGAACGCGCCTCTTCAGTGACCGTCCGGGTACGCCGTGCCGTCTCCGCATCCGTTCCAAGTCGCTCCTGTGGCCTCCCTCAACGCCCTCCGCGAGTACCTCGACACGCTCGCCGACCGACATGAACGCCCCGCCTTCATCGACGGGGATCCGATCTCCATCCCCCACGCCTTCAATGAGCCGCGTGATCAGGAGGTGATCGGGCTCTACGCGGCATTGCTAGCGTGGGGCCGGCGCGACGTGATGCTGCGCAAGCTCGACGAACTGTGCGAGCGGATGGGCCACGCCCCCTACCGCTTCGTACGGACGTTTGACCCGGATGCCGACGCCGGGGCGCTCGACGGGTTCGTCCACCGCACCTTCCAGCCCCTCGACGCGGTCTGGCTCACCACCAACCTGAGCGCCGCCCTCGACCAGCACGGAACGGTCGAGGGGCTCTTCGAGGCGCACCTCCCGGACCACCCGGAGGCCTCGCCCGTCGCGACGATGCTGCAGGGTGTGAGCACGACCCTCCTCACGATCCATGACGATACCCCCAAGCGCCTGCGGAAGCACCTAGCCCGCCCCGAGGCCGGCAGTGCCTGCAAGCGGCTCAACATGTACCTTCGCTGGATGGTGCGGCCAGGTCCCGTCGACCTCAATTTGTGGTCGATCCTCGACCCGTCGGCCCTGATGCTGCCGGTGGACGTGCACGTGGGGCGCCAGGCCCGAGCGCTCGGGCTACTGGAGCGGAAGAGCAACGACTGGACGGCGGTCCGCCGACTCACGACCATCTGCCGGCACTTCTGCGCGTCGGACCCCGCTCGGTACGACTTTGCATTCTTCGGGGTCGGAGCTCAGGACGAGTCGCTGGACGCCCGCTTCACGGGGGCCAACCGGGTCGACGGGAGCTCTTTGCCGACGCCCCGGTAGTCACTCTTGTAATACAGGACCGCTCCTTGATCCGAACGCTCCTCCACCTCCACGACGCGCCCGACGTATAGGCGATGGTCGCCAGCGGGGATTGAGTCGTGTGGGCGACAGTACAGGACGGCCGAGCCCCCTTCGAGAATGGGCGTGCCGTGGGCGTCACGCACGTGGGGCACCGACTCAAACTGCTCGGGGCCGCTGAGGCCCGCCACGGCAAACCGTTTTGCGAGGTGTGCCTGGCTCTCCCCTAGCACGTGGACGGCAAACCATTCACACGCCTCCATCACCTCGAACATGCGGGAGTCGTGGGCCACGTTGAAGCTCACGAGCGGTGGATCGAGCGCGACGCTCGAAAAGGACCCGATGGTAATGCCGCGCGCCTCCTGAGCCCCCTGCGCCGTCACCACGACGACAGGCGATGGCACCCGGCGCATCGACGCCCGGAATGTGCTTGGTTCGTCGTCGGCCATGACGCAAAAGGGTGCCCAGTGTATGGCGCAGGTCCCGTGTGACGACTCCCCGAAATCCTCCTTCGGCGTGGGGAATTTTTAAATGAACCCGCGACGGGGCCGTTCACCGGGAGGGATCCATTCCAAAATGGGACCCATCACGAGAAGACATCGGACACGTGGCGGAAGAAGGACTTCTGGGTGTCGTCCTCGGGAGGTTGGGGCTGAAAGTTGTCGTGCTCCTGGAGTTGTTCGAGAAGCTCCTCTTCTTCCGCGGTGAGTTCCTGCGGCGTCCACACGTGCACGCGGATCATCTGATCGCCCTGCCCGCTTCCTTCCAGGTCCGGCAGGCCGCGGCTGCGCATGCGGAGAATCTTGCCGGCCTGCACCCCGGGCTCCACCTCTAGGCGTGCCTGGCCCTCCAGGGTGGGGACGTCTACCTCGGTGCCGAGCGCAGCCTCCGGGAAGGACAGATGGAGGTCGTAGTAAATGTCGAGCCCGTCCCGTTCAAAGTGCTCGTGGGGCTCCTCCTCAATTTCGATGCGCAGGTCGCCGGTTGGACCGCCGCGAAGGCCCGCGTTTCCAGCGTCGGCGAGGGTGAGATAGTTCCCCTCCATCACCCCCGGCGGCACGTTGATCGAGATCGACTCTTCACCTTGTACGCGTCCCTCCCCACCGCACTCGTCGCACAGGTTGTCGATAATGCGTCCCTCACCCTCGCACCGGGGACACGGCTGCACGTTCACCACCTGGCCGAATACGGAGCGCGACACCTGACGGATCTCGCCGGTACCGTCGCACTTCGGACACATCGAGAAATTCTGGCCGCCCATCCCCCCCTCGGCACCGGTGCCGTCACACGACTCACACTCCAGGTACTTCTGAAGCCGAAGGTTCTTCTCCGTGCCCTCCGCAATCTCCTCGAGCGTTAGCGAAAGGGACACGCGAAGGTCACTGCCCGGACGCCCTCGCCCCCGATCCGATCGACCTCGCCCGCGCCCCGCTCCCCGGGCCCCACCGAAGATGTCGCTGAAGGCGTCGAAGATGTCCTCGATGTCGTGGAAGCCACGCCCGCGGCCTCGTCGACCACCGCCTGCCCCGCCATCAAGGCCGTCGTGCCCAAACTGGTCGTAGCGCTGGCGCTGCTCCGGATCCGACAGGACCTCGTACGCTTCGGACGCCTCCTTAAACTTCTTCTCGGCCTCCGGGTCATCCGGATTGCGATCCGGATGATACTCCATTGCCTTCTCTCGGTAGGCCTTCTTGATTTCTGTGTCGGAGGCATCTTCGTCGACTCCGAGAATGTCGTAGTAGTCGCGCGGCATGTACAAAAGCGGTTCGTTCCAAAGAATACGGCTTCGGGCCGCTGTATCGGTACATCACGGTGCGAGAGGCGGCACGGCATGCCCCTCGCCCGAACTAGCTACTCCGAGTCGTCCGTTTCGCCATCCTCCGACGGCTCGGCGGCCACGACGACGCGGCTGTGGCGAAGGACACGGTCCCCCATCATGTACCCTTTCTGCACCTCCTGCAGGACCGTGCCGGGCTCCACCTCGTTGGAGGGCTGGCGCATCATCGCCTCGTGTAATTGCTCGTCGAATGGGGTGCCCTCGGCCTCAATTGGCTCCACGCCGAGGGACTGAAGCTGATTCAGAAACTTGCGGTACACCATCTCGACCCCGCCCTTAAGGGTCTCATAAGCCGACGCTGGGTCCTCGGACGTGTCGAGATCGCGGGCCGCGTCGAGCGACCGTTCGAAGTCGTCCAGCACTTCGAGCATCGATTCGAGGACCGTCTCTTTCCCCGCCTCGTGCCGGCGCTTCTTCTCTCGATCCATTCGACGACGTACATTTTCGACCTCCGCCGCTTTGCGAAGCAGCCGCTCGTTTAGTTCTTCTCGCTCCTCTTTCAGACCCTCCACTTCCTCGCGGAGAGCCTCGATCTCTTCCGTGAGGGCCTCGATGTCATCGGTCTGTTCGGCCGAGGCCTCGGCCTCCTCCCGTTCGGTCTCCTGACGTTCGTCTTCGGGGGAGTTGGGGGAGGCCTGGCTCGCGTCGTTCGTCGCTTGACGACCGTTGTTCGGGTCTGCGCTCACAGTCAAAAGGAGGGTTCGTGAAACA
>CAYLMT010000074.1:4873-8795 GCA_964384855.1 uncultured Salinivenus sp. | reverse complement strand
CAGAAGCACTCGCTCGACCGCTTCGAGTACCGGCAGGGACACATGGGGATGGAAGTTCGCCTCGTACTGTACGCCTCCGACGACGAATTGGCGGAGAGAGCCGCGCGGGGGGCCTACGAGAAAGTGACCACGCTCGACAGTTTGCTCAGCAGCTATCGATCCGACAGTGAGCTCATGACGGTGAATCGGCAGGCTGCTCACGGGCCGGTCACTGTGAGCTATCATCTACTTTCGATCCTGGACCGGGCCCAGGAATTTGCACGGCGGTCCGAAGGGGCCCTGGACGTGACCGCTGGACCGTTCATTGAGCTCTGGCGAGAGGCGCGCCGCACGAGGCAACTTCCGGACTCTACGACTTTGCAGAAGGCCGGGCGCCGGGTGGGGTGGCACCATCTGTCCATAGACGAGGACGCTCAGACGGTTGCGTTTCGCCGAGAGGGGATGCAGCTCAACCTTGGGGGGGTGGCGAAAGGGTATATTTTGGATCAGGTGTTGGAGGTTCTCGCCGAGCATGGGATTTCACGCGCGCTCGTGGAGGCAGGGGGAGATTTGGTTACAGGTGCACCTCCACCTGGGAAAGAGGGCTGGGCAGTAAATATTCCGCATCAAGTTGCGAGGGACAGTTCAAACGTCATTACCGTTGCTCATTCCGCGGTCGCGACGTCCGGGGATGCCGTGCAATACGTCAAAATCGAGGGTGCGCGATACTCCCACGTGATAAATCCAAGGACCGGGCTCGGCCTGACCGATCAGCCTACCACGACGGTCGTGGCCCGGCGAGGCGTTGTAGCGGACGGGGTGGCCACAACGGTCGGCATTCTCGGGGTAAAAGAAGGACCGTCGTTTGTCCAATCGTACCCGTGCACGACGGTGTACGTCTCGCAGTCCGATTCGACCCACGTTCTTCAGAACGCAATGAGGGAGGTGTTCTAATAGCCCAGCATTTGAATTGGAGACGAAAGGGCGGACGACGGAGGGTTCCTTTTGGGGCAGCCAAGACCGAATCAGTTTTCAGGTTTTCCATTATTCTCTGAGCATGAGCGATTCCACCGAGACGACTTCACAAGACACGTCCACTTCCGATTCGCGAGGATGGTCCCGGCGAGAGGCCATGAAGGCCATGGGCGCGGCCGGGCTTGCCGGCCTAGCGCCGGCGCTAAGTAGCTGCACCCCGCAATCAGGAAGCCAGGCCTCGTTGCCGGACCAGCCGAATATCCTCTTTATTCTGACCGACGACCACTCGGTCCAGGGGCTCAGTTGCTACGGCGGAACGCTCATGGAGACGCCCAATCTCGACCGCATTGCGGAGGAGGGGATGCGGTTTGACAATTGCTTCGTCACCAATTCGCTCTGCGCGCCGAGTCGTGCCTCCATGCTGACGGGGAAGTACAGTCACGAGCATGGTGTGACGGAGAACATCTTTGGTGACAAGGAGCCCTTTGATGCGTCGCAGATGACCTTTCCGAAAGAGCTTCAGAAGGAGGGATACACGACGCTCCAGATTGGCAAGTGGCACCTGGAGAGCGATCCCGCGGGCTTCGATTACTGGAAGCGGCTTCCCAACCAGGGTCGGTATCACGATCCGGTGTTTTTGGAGAAGGCGGACGACGACGGGAAGCCCAATCGAATTCAAGAGTCGGGGTACGTTACCGACATTATTACACAGGAGACCATCGACGCGATCGAGCGCAATCGGGACGACGGGCCGTTCTGTATGTTGAGCTGGCACAAGGCGCCCCATCGCGGCTGGATTCCGGACGAGGAGCACGAGGATCTCTTTACGGATGCGCCCATGCCGCCGCCGGCCACCTTCAATGATGACTACTTCAGCCGGGCGAGCGCAGCGACCCATGCGCGAATGAGCATTGCCAACATGCCGGATTGGCGAGACGAGCAGCCCGACGGCCTGTCAGAGATCGAGCGGAAGCACTGGAACTACCAGCGCTACATGAAGAACTATCTGCGGACCGTCGCCGCCTTCGATCAGGGCGTAGGGAAGCTGCTCGATTACCTCGATGAGGCTGGGCTGGCGGAGAATACGATTGTCGTCTATGCCACCGACAACGGCATGTTTATCGGTGAGCATGGGTATTACGACAAGCGCTTCATGTACGAGGAGTCCATCCGAATCCCGCTGATGATGCGATTCCCGCCGATGATTGAGGCTGGAACGGTGGAGGACCGTGTGGTGCGCAATATTGACTTTGCGCCCACCTTCATGGACCTGGCTGGGGTAGAGGTCCCCGAGGAGGTGCAGGGCCGCAGCCTGCGCCCGCTCATGGAGCAGCGTGACGATCCCAGTTGGGACGAGCCGCTATACTATCACTACTACGAGTATCCGGGTCCGCACCACGTCCGTCCCCACTACGGCGTACGTACCGATCGGTACAAGCTGATCTACTATTATACAATTGACGAGTGGGAGCTCTTCGACCTTCATCGCGACCCGAACGAACTCCAAAACGTTGTGGACGCCCCCCGATACGAGGACGTCGTGCGCGATCTTAAGACGGAGCTTCGGGCGCTTCGCGATCAGTATGACGATACCACGGGGAAAGATGTCCCGATGTCGTAGCCCGTTCTCTGTTTCTTCCCCGATCTCTCTACCACTGTGGAAACGACTGAGACTGACGCTTCTCCGGACGCCGGCACGGATACTGCGGAAACCACCGGATACGCCCGTCAACTAACGTTGTTTGACGGCATTATGGTGGTGGCGGGGGGCATCATCGGCGCCGGTATTTTCCAAACTCCTGCCGTCGTAGCTCAGAAGGTCGATACACCCACACTCATTATGGTGGCGTGGGCCATCGGGGGGGCAATCGCGCTAATCGGAGCGCTCTGCTTTGCGGAGCTCGGCGCGCGCCGCCCCGAAGCCGGCGGCGGGTACGTCTATCTTCGAGAAGCGTTTAGCCCACTCTTCGGCTTTCTTTATGGCTGGAAGCTGGTGTTCATTAGCTCCACTGGAGCCATTGCCGCTCTTGGGATCGTATTTGCCAACTACACGATCGACGTGGTGGGCTTGGCAAATGTATGGCCCACTCGGATGGGTATTGCGGTGGCTGCGATTCTTTTCCTCTCCGCAATTAACTATCTCGGGATCGAGTTTGGCAGCTTCACGCAGAACGTGTTCACGGTCCTGAAGCTCGCGGCCCTCGCCGGTCTCGTGGGGACGGGGTTGTGGTTGGGCGCCGGGGAGCTCACGACGACCGAGACGGCTGCGAAATCAGTGTGGGCCACGAGTGGAACGTGGGGTATTATTGCGGCAATGGGGGCGGCCCTTACGCCCGTTCTGTTCTCCCATGGGGGCTGGCAACACATGAACCACATCGCCGCGGAGATCAAAAACCCCAATCGCAACCTGCCGCTCTCACTGCTCATCGGTGTGGGCATCGTCGTCGGCACCTACCTACTGGCCAACTACGCGTACCTCCATGCGCTAGGGGTTGACGGCCTGGCCAGCAGTGATGCTCCCGCCACGGCCGCCATGGAGGCGCTCATCGGAAATGCAGGCGGGAAGCTGATTGGCATTGGCGTAATGGTCTCCGTCTTCGGCATCCTGAACCTAATCATCATGGCCGCTCCTCGGGTGACCCAGGCCATGGCCGAGGACGATCTGCTCTTTAAGCCGTTTGCGAAGCTCCACCCAGAGTACCGGACACCGATGTGGGCGATCCTCTTTCAGGCGTGCTGGTCCCTGTTGCTTTTGTTCTCGGGCACCTTCAGCCAGTTGCTCAACTACGTGGTGTTTGGGGACTGGGTGCTGTTTGCCCTGATTGTTGGGACACTGTTTGTGTATCGCCGCCGGGACGCTTCGAAAGAGACGGGTCAGGACTCATACCGCATGATCGGGTATCCCGTGCTGCCGGTTATTTTCATCGCGGCGTCCCTCTTCGTCGTGGTGAGCACTGTGTACTCCACC
>CAYLMT010000074.1:0-4773 GCA_964384855.1 uncultured Salinivenus sp. | reverse complement strand
GGTTATTTTCATCGCGGCGTCCCTCTTCGTCGTGGTGAGCACTGTGTACTCCACCATCCAGACGAATCCGGAGAACGCCGTGTTCGGAGCTGGGCTCATCCTCCTCGGGATTCCGGTTTATTACGGGTTCAAGCGTCGCCGAGAGAAGGCCGATGCGTAACCAGTTGTCATACTGATCCGCTTCTACTGCTGTGAAGCGTCGCGATTTCTTGAAAATGATGGGCCTGACGGGGCTGAGTTCGAGCTTCCCCCCCGAGTTGCTGACGGCTTCATCGCCAGACCGATCCAATATCGTCCTTATTCTCGTCGACGATCTGGGCTGGACCGATCTCGGCTGCTACGGCAATGAGCTCCACGACACGCCGACGCTCGACCGGCTGGCCGAGCAGGGTACACGGTTCACGGATGCCTATGCCGCCGCGCCCAACTGCTCCCCCACGCGGGCCAGCCTGCTCACGGGCCAGTCCCCGGCGGCGCTCAACATCACGGATTACATTCCGGGCCGCGACGTGCCCCACGCCCAGTTGCAGCCGCCGGAAGGGCGGCACCAGCTCCCGCCGTCTCCCCCCACCTTGGCCGATCGGCTCGGCAGGGTCGGATACACCTCCGCCAGTATTGGCAAGTGGCACCTGGGCTCGGGCGAGGCGCTGCCCACCAACCGGGGGTTCGACCAGAGCGTAGCGCCCGGGCAGCAGCACCACGAGAGCATGTTTCCCCCGTACGGCGTGCCGGGATTCGACGACGTGCCGGACGATGCGTATCTAACGGATCGGCTGAGCCGGGCGGCCCAACACTTTATCCGTGCGAACGCAGACGGTCCGTTCTTTCTGTACCTTCCCCACTACGCGGTGCACCGCCCCCACGAGGCCCCGGCCGACCTCGTAGCGAAGTACCGCGAACGGTTGCCGAAGGGGGACGAGGCCCGGGCCACCTACGCCGCGATGGTAGAGGGGGTCGATCGGAGCACGAAACGTGTCGTCGATACCCTTCGGGCGGAAGGCATCTTCAACGACACGCTTCTGCTCGTTACATCCGACAACGGCCCTACAGACGTGAGCCCTCCGCGGCCCCTTCGCGCAGGCAAGGGCACCTTGTACGAGGGCGGCCTGCGGGTGCCCCTCATCGCCACCGGTCCGGGCGTGAGGTCGGGCACCGTCGAGGACCCGGTCATTAGTCACGACCTTCCCGCAACGGTTCTCGACCTGGTGACCGGAACGACTTCAGATTCGGTGGAGGGGGAGAGCCTGCGGTCATTGCTGCAAGACCGGCACCCTCCCTCCCGAGAGGCCCTCTACTGGCACTACCCGCACTACTCTTGGCGCGAACAGCGGCCTGCAGGGGTGATCCGACGAGGGCGCTACAAGCTCATTGATTACTACGGCTGCGAGGAGGTGGAGCTCTATGATCTGGATTCCGACGTGCAGGAGTACCACGACCTCTCGGCGGAGCAGCCGACACGGGTCGAGCGTCTCCGATCGATGCACGCGGCGTGGCGGGAGGAGGTCGGGGCCGTCATGCCGTCCCCCAATCCCAACTTTGATCCAGAGAGGTCGAACGTGCCGGCGTGTGGGGAGGCCGCAGCATCGTAGGAAGGACAACACCCGGGCCCCGAGGAGAGTACCATGCACCCCAGTAGAAATGGAGTATTCACTCCCGGATTCTTATGTCTGAAGCTGCTTGTTGTCCGTCGTCCCGCCCTCCAAGTGACACGGAGGACCCCACCACCACGACTGAAGCACCACCCCCAACGTCTGCGCCGGATGCACCCACGGAGGGCATGGCGTACCTCGAGGGCGGTTCGTTCCTGATGGGGACCGATTCGGACGAAGGGTTTCCGGCTGATGGGGAGGGGCCGGTTCGCGAGGTGCACGTCGATCCGTTCTACATCGACATCCATCACGTTACGAATGCCGAGTTTGAGGCCTTCATCCAGGACACTGGCTACGAGACCGATGCCGAACGGTATGGTTGGTCGTTCGTCTTTCAGAACTTCGTGGACGACAAAACCGCGAAGTGGGCCCCGCGGGTCCAGCAAACGCCGTGGTGGGTAAAAGTGGACGATGCGCGCTGGAAGTGGCCGGAGGGGCGCGGGTCGCACGTCTCCAACCGGCAGGATCATCCCGTCGTGCACGTGAGCTGGAATGATGCACAAGCCTATTGCGACTGGGCCGGACTCCGACTTCCAACGGAGGCGGAGTGGGAATACGCCGCCCGGGGAGGACTCTCCCAAAAGCGATTTCCGTGGGGGGACGAGCTGCATCCCGAAGGGAAGCACATGTGCAACATTTGGCAGGGGGATTTCCCCGAGCACAACACTGTGGAGGACGGATATCGGGGCACGGCTCCAGTGCAGTCCTTTCCACCCAACGAGTACGGCCTCTACGAGGTGGCGGGAAATGCCTGGGAGTGGTGCTACGATTGGTTTAGTCCGGACTTTCACGTGGACGGGCCGCGCGAAACCCCGAATGGCCCGGCTGACGGCGAGGCGAAGGTGATGCGGGGAGGCTCGTACTTGTGCCACCGCTCGTACTGCAATCGATACCGGGTGGCCGCCCGCAGTGCCAACACGCCCGACAGCACTACGGGGAATCTCAGCTTTCGCTGTGCCGCGGACGCGTAAGGACACGTTCCTCGGCTACGGTTCTTTCATCGATACGATTTTCTAACATACCCCCCCCTTGTATGTCCGAAAACGAATCTTCCGCTTTCGATCGACGCCAGTTTCTTCAGTCTGCGTCCCTCGCCGCGCTGGCCCCGTATGTCCTTTCCGGTTCTGCCGAGGCTGCACCCCGCACGTTGAACGACGAACTTCCAGCGCTCAAAGCAAAATTGCTCGATGCGGTCCCCGAGCCGGTCATTCCGGAGCGTCCGGACCTAAAAGAGATGTACGAGGCGTGTTGGGTGATCGGGTATCAGCAAACGCACTATGGCACTCCGCAGAATGGGTTCGTCCGCTGGTACATCGACGAGGCCTTTGATAACCGGCTGTTTCAGTGGGACCTGTGCTTCGCTCTTGCCTGGGCAAAGTACGGACAGGGAGCGCTGCCCAGCATCGAGAGTCTCGACAACTTTTACCGAAAGCAGCACGAGGACGGAGCGATTGCGGGGGTGATCGAAGAGTCGGACGGGAGCGACGATCAACCAAAAGATGCCCCCTGGTTTACCCGTAATAATCTCTTCTCCTGGATCGAGTACGAGTATTACAAGACGACCGGAGATGCCTCCCGCTTCGAGCGTGTGGTGCCGGTATTGCGGGATTACGCGCGGTGGGTCAAGGAGAATCGCCGCCACGACAATGGGCACTACTACTGGTCCGGATGGAGCAGCGGCATGGACAACTCGCCGCGCTCAGTCGCCGACGAGTTCTATCCGCCCTACGGCTGGGTCGACTACGACGCAAACGAGGCGCTGGCGGCGCATTACCTCGCGAAGATGGCCGACGTGATCGGCGACACGGGGGTGGCCAAAGAGTTTCGGGCCCTCCACACGGAGCTGAAGCGACTCGTAAACCGCGACATGTGGAGTGACGCGGATCAGTTCTACTGGGACCTCGACAAGGATGGGTCCTTCCTGAAAGAAAAAACAGTGGCCTCGTTTTGGCCGCTGTGGGGGCGCATTGCGGAAGAGAAACACGTGGAGGGACTCGTCCGACACCTGAACGACGAGGACGAGTTCAATCGTCCCCACCGTGTCCCGACCCTCGCGGCCGATCATCCCGAGTACGATCCAAAGGGCGACTACTGGCGAGGATCGGTCTGGGCGCCGACAAACCACATGATCACAAAGGGGTTGACGGCGAACGGGCGGCACGAGTTGGCGCGTACGATCGTCGTGAATCACCTCGACAACGTCTCGCAAGTCTTTCAGGACACGGGGACTGTCTGGGAGAACTATGCGCCGGAGTCTGCAGCGCCCGGCGATCCTGCGTCGCCAGACTTCGTGGGGTGGTCCGCCGACGGGCCCATTGCGCAGCTCATCGAACACTACATCGGAATCCGCCCCGACGTCCCAAATAATCGCATCGACTGGATGCTCCTCACGGACGAGAAGGTCGGTCTACGCGACCTCAATTTCGGGGGCATCACGGTTAATCTCGTAGCTGAAAGCCGCCCCTCCACCACTGCGCCTGTGCATCTGACGGTAGAGACACCTCGCTCGTTTACGATCCGACTTCGTGATCGAGAGCATCAGGTGGACGTGAATGTAGACCCTGACACCGAGAAGTATGTGGTTGATCTGCGGAAGGGAACGGTTCAAACAGGGTGAAGGGTGTTTGACAAGCACGACTCCTACGGGGACCGCCTCAAAGAGAGATGACCGCGTCCGAGGATCTTCCGGCTGCTCCTGACGAGCGGCGGGCATCCGGCTGGTTTAGGGAGGGATTCCCGGAGTCAAGTTCGTCTTGACTCCATACGACGTATTCCGGACATTCAGGTCGCTACTCCCTCCCACCATCGGTTTCTCGTGTCCCTATGTCCTCGGCCCAGCGGCTCGGCGTTGGCTTCATCGGCAGCGGCTTCATCACACAGTTTCACATCGACGCGTGGCAGGGCGTCCGCCACGCCGACGTGCGGGGCGTCTGGAGCCCGACCCGCGAGCACGCCGACGCCGCCGCGGCCCAAGCCCGCGACCGCCGAGTGGGCGACGCGCAGGCGTATTCGTCCATTGGGGAGATGGTGATGGCGCCCGAGATCGACGCGATCTGGATCTGCGGGCCCAACCACTCGCGCATCGACAACATGACGGCCATCGTGGAGGCAGTCGAGACCGGGG
>CAYLMT010000073.1:5429-8822 GCA_964384855.1 uncultured Salinivenus sp. | reverse complement strand
TTGGTACGCATGGACTCCACGAATGGACGCTGGTGGGCGCGTCTCGGGCAGTGCAACCTGAAGCTTCATCAACTGCATCGGGCCCGGCGTCACTTCGCCAGGGCGCATCGGCAGGTGCCGCAGTCCGCGGAGGTGGCACTATCCCTCAGTCAGCTCCACCGCGCAGAGGGAGATCTAGGAGCGGCCCAACGCGTCGTGGACACCACCCTGTCTCATCAGCCCGCCGACCCGCGGTTGTGGCGTCGACGGGCCGATCTGGCGTTCCAGGGGGAGGACTTTGAGAGGGCCCGTCAGTCGTACACGCAGACGCTCGCCACGGGCGACTCGTCGGCGACCGTCTTCCGACGGATCGGACTCATCGATGTGCGTCGACAGCAGTATGCCCAGGCCCTGCCGTTTCTCCAGCAGTCCCTGCGTCGAGACTCGTCGCATACCCGCACCACCCTCTATTTGGGAGTCGCGCACTTACGGCTCGATAGCCTGCAGCGGGCGACGACGTATCTCCGGAGAACCATTGAGCAGGAAGCGAACGGGCCCATTACGAAGGCCCTTGAGCACTTGGGGGCTGTGCACAACCAGCGTGGGGACGTGTCCGGGGCGGTTCGTTCGTACAAGACAGCCGTTCGATTGCGCCCGGGACGGACGGAGCTGTATTTTCGTCTGGCGACGGTGTATGACGAGCACTACGAGGACAAGGCACCGGCCGCTCGCTACTATCGCCGGTTTCTCCAAGCAACGGAGGAGCCCCTGCCCGAGCTTCGCCAATACGCCGAGTCTCGCCTCAAGGCGCTGCGGCCCGTTCTGCACATGCAGCAGGACCGGAGCCCGAAAAACGAGTAGATCGGGGAGGATCCAGGCCGGGACGGGATTGTTAGAAAGTTGTGCAAAGCGGATGTCTTCCGGGTGCGACGAGGGCGAGCGTCATGAAACTCGCCGGCGATTGTTGTAGACAACCGGGGCCGCTTCCGTTCGATGGTTTCGTGGGCTTCCGACTACCCCCTTTCTCGATCCCATGCGCCGAACCGCCGCTCTCGTTGTCTTTCTTGGACTTCTCGTTAGCACAGGTGTGTCCGCCCAGCCGGCGGTTTCGGTTCGGGGGAATGTGGGCGCGGCATTCTTCCAGTCGCCCGACGGGCTGAATACCGTATTGAACTCTGGGGTTGACCTAGGACTCGGGGCAGGGGTGGAGGTATACGAGGGCCTGGAGATCGTGCTACAAGGCAGCTACGACCGGTTCACGCTGAACGGCGACAACGTGGCTCTCGTCAACGAGAACCTGTCGCTGGAAACGACAGTGGAGGGAGGGGCCCTGAATGTTCTGAACGGAACGATTGGATTCCGTTATACGCTCGAAAATCAAAGCGATGCCCATCCCTACGTATCGGGTGGCGTGGGGCTGTACCGGACCGTGCTCGCCGAGACGCGGATTCGGCCGAATGGAAACGTCCTTCCGGAACGATCAACCCGAAGCAGGGGATTTCACGGGGCGATCGGGATCGACTTTCGGATCGATGAGACCTACAGCTTCTTCTTTGAGCCGCGGTACGTCGTCGTGGATACGGACGGGTCGGAGCTCGAGACGAACACGTCGACCCGATACATCACCGTCCGGTTGGGAATGGACGTGCAGCTTTGACGAGCTGGGACGAGGAGACGATAGAGGCTCTAACGGATGGGCAGAGACGGGGAGCAATCGCTTCGATTTACGCTGCCGTCGTGGCGTTGACGGCTTCGACCCGCTTCACCTTTGGCACCGACCGCTTGAGAGCCTGCTCGATGCCAGCGCGTAGGGTCATGGTGCTCATGGGGCATGACCCGCAGGCGCCCAGCAGTTCCAGCTCCACCACGTAGTCGGAGGTGACGTTCAGCAGCCGGACCGATCCGCCGTCCGCCATGAGATAGGGGCGAATCGTGTCGAGGGCTTCCTCGATGTCGTCGCGCAGCTCCGGGTCAATGTGGGGGGGCGACCCGTCTTCGGTGTCGGGAGACGAAGGCACGTCGTCGGACATAAGGCGTCGAGGCGGTTGCGTGAGGCGGCGTAACCCGGGACGTCGTGATGCTCTACGTATTAACGGACGGGGATCAGGTACGTTCGGAGAGTTCACGAATTGTGGCTTTCTCCGGAGAGGGTCCGATCCGGAGGTCGAGGGGCAAATCTATTCGTAAAGGATTTCGATCTTCTGCGTGGGATCGGACTCGGCGTTGCGAAGGGCAACCTGCTCGGTTAACTGGTCGGCAATCTCGTCGAACGCTTCGGCGGACGCGCTGTCGGGAGCAGACCGGACAATCGGTGTGCCCCGGTCGCTGCTCTTGCGGATCTCCTGTTCGATGGGTACCTCTCCAAGGAAGGGCACGTCGAGCTCTTGGGCCAGCTCCTTCGCTCCCTCTCGACCGAACAGGTAGTACTTGCGGTCCGGCTGGTCCGGCGGGGAGAAGTAGGCCATGTTTTCGACCATGCCCACGACGGGTACATTCACATTGTCGAACATGGCCTTTCCTTTGCGGGCGTCGGCCAGGGCGAGGTCTTGCGGCGTGGAGACGATGACGGCGCCGGTGAGCGGGATCGTTTGCACGATCGTGAGCTGCACGTCGCCCGTACCAGGGGGAAGGTCGAGGATCATGTACTCGATGTCACCCCAGTCCACGTCACCAAGGAACTGTCGCACGGCCTTCGTCACCATTGGCCCGCGCCAGACGACCGCCTGGTCGGGGTCGACCATGAAGCCCATCGACAGGGTTTTGATGCCGTGTTTTTCGAGGGGGACCATTTTGCGCTCGTCGTTGACGCGCGGCTTTTCGCCCTCCATCCCCATCATCTTGGGAATCGAGGGGCCGTAGATGTCGGTGTCCACGAGCGCTACGTCGTACCCTTGTTCGGAAAGGGCCATCGCCAGGTTGACGGCGACGGTGCTTTTGCCGACGCCGCCCTTGCCACTGGCTACAGCGATCGTGTTTTGTACGCCGTCCTCGCCGCTGGTTTGCTGCTTTTTCTGTCCCTGGTCGCCCACCATTACGTCGTCGCCCAGCGGAATCATCTCGCTGTCCACTTCCACGTCCACCGCCAGGTCGCGGCTCACGTCCTCGTGCAGCACGCGTCGGCAGGCCTCGGCCACCTGGTTGGCAAAGGGGCCATCCGGGTCTTTCACCACGACAGTGAAGGATACGTGGCCGTCCTCAATCGTTAGGTCCTTCACCATGTCGAGCCGGATGATGTCCTTGTTCTCCTCCGGGTGCTTGATCTGTCGGAGGGCATCCAGCACGTCTTCGCGGGCGACGGACATAAAGTGTGGGGGTTGGGTGGAGCGGGAAACTGCAGCGATATGCCCCACCACAGGGGCGGACGGATGTTCCTCTGGGGGCCAGAGATTCCCGTCGAATTACTTCATCTTACGA
>CAYLMT010000073.1:0-5329 GCA_964384855.1 uncultured Salinivenus sp. | reverse complement strand
TCGCCGAGCGCTTTCTTGAGCGCGGCGAGCTGCGACGGGGCGATTTTTGGGTGCTGCGCGATATTCTGGGCGCCCTGTCGGATCAAGCGATAATCCTCGCGCCAGAGGCCGGTCGCGATGCGGTCCATGTCTTGGGCCAATTCCACCATGAGGGGACGGAGGGGCTTTGTCGTATCGGGGTCGGCCGGAGCCGACGGGGCCGTTGAGAACGAAGAACTCGTCGAGAAAACGACAACGCCTAGGACGACGAGAAGGGGACCGGAAAAACACAAAGAACGGAGGGACATGAGAGGGATGTGTTGTGTCGGGGGAATACTCAGGTAGAGGGCGTCGGGGTCGAAGCGAGGAGGCGAAGGGCCAGGCCGTGGCGGAGCTCGTAGGGGCTTACGCGAAGGTCGTCCTGCCCGTAGTGGTCCAGGATGCGGTCGAGGAGTATCACCCCGACCGGGAAGACATCGGCACGGCCCTCCATGGCCTCTGGGTGCAGCGCGAGAATTTCGTCTACGGACCGTTGGAGGAGGCGCTCTCGCCAGTGGCATACCTCGTTTCGGGAGAGCACAAAGCCGTCGCCGTGCAGAGCGTCCCAGGTGCTCTCAGGGCCGGCGTGAACGAGGGCCAGGGCGGTGGCGGTGCCCGCTGTGCCGATAACCGTCGGGGAGTCCCCGACCTTCAGTGTGTGGGTGGAAAGCGCGTTGTCCACGATCTGCTCGACTGTCTCAACGGTGTCAGGAGCCGGGGGCAGCGACGTGAAGCAGCGTTCGGTCAGGCGCACGCAGCCGATGTCGAGGCTGGCGTGCTCCGTGATGGCGTTCGGATACGACGGATGGTGCCGCACTGGATCCGCCCCAACGATGAGTTCCGTAGACCCACCCCCGACGTCGACGACGAGGCAGTTCCCCGAGAGGTCGTCGAACGCTGCGCACGCCGCCGCAAAGCTCCATTTCGCCTCCTCGCGTCCGGTGAGAATGTCGACGGATTGCCCCAGTTCCTCTCGCACCGCTGCAAGGATGGCGTCTCGGTTTGCAGCGTCCCGGAGGGCACTCGTGCCCGCGACCGAGAGCCGATCTGCTCTGTACTCGTGGGCGGTTTGAACGTGGTCGCGCAGTGTGTCGAGGAGGCGCTCTTGGGCCGGCCTCCCAATGTGGCCACGAGCATCTAGGCCTTCGCCCAGTCGCACAAACCGATCGGCCGCATGGAGGCGCCGTAGCCCCGTCTCGTCGTGCTCGGCCACGAGGAGCTGGGCCGTGTTGGTACCGATGTCGATGGTGGCGAGGCGCATAGGTGTCAGGACGGCGTGGAACGGGAAAAGCGGGCGGCCCACCAGCCGTCCTCCGTGGCCTCCGCGTCGAGGTGGAGGTCGTAGGACGCGACCGCGTCGAGCACCGAATCGCGGTGCGGCTGGAGGATGCCGGAGAGGAGGAGTGACCCGGTGGGAGCGAGGTGGACGACGAGGTCTGACATCAGGTCCAGCAATACCCGCCGGGTAATATTCGCAGTCACGAGGTCGTAGCGCGTTTCCGGGACGATTTCCACCGATCCTTCTCGGATCGTCACGCAAGTCGCCACGTCGTTTTTGCGGACATTGTCACGGGCGTTGCGGACCGCATCGGGATTGGTGTCGACGCCCAGGGCCCTGGCGGCACCCGTGCGACAGGCAGCGATGGCGAGTACGCCAGTGCCGGTACCCACGTCGAGCACTCGATCGTCGGGGGCAAGGGTGTCGCCCAGGAGGCGAAGGGCCAGTCGCGTCGTGGCGTGGTGTCCCGTCCCGAAACTCATCTCGGGGTCGATACGGAGCTCTGTGGCGTCGGGCTGGGCGGACGGGGCATCCATTGAAGTGGGGCAGACGAGAAAGGGCCCGGCCCGGACGGGCGAGAGGGTCTCCTCCCACACGGCATTCCAGTTCTTCGCTTCCAGGGGCCGAATCGATAGCGTATCAGGATAACCGTCGGCCGCCAGGCGGGCCTCCAGTTGCTTCTGGTCGAGGGCGGCCCATCGATCGGCCGGCACGTAGGCGCGTAGTTCAGTGTCGTCCTGCACGAAGCCCGTGGCGTGGTCTTCCAACTCCGCCAGAAACGGGTCGTGCTCCGAGATCGGAATGGAAAGCGTAAGTTCAATCGTATCCATTCCCTCGACGAGACTTCATCACGGTTTGTCGGTCGCGCCTCACCACACTCGACCCGTGTACAGGGAGGCGATGCCAAAGGTGAGCGGCGTCCATTCCAGGTCCGCGAAGCCGACCCGCTCCATTCGCCGGAGAAAGTCGACGCCGTCGGGAAACGCCGCCACCGAACTGGGCAGGTACTCGTACGCGCCTTGATCGGGGCTCAGCAGACCGCCGATGCGGGGCAGGACGTGGCGGCTGTACCAGGAGTACAGTTGCTTTATGGGGAAGGTGCGGGGGGTGCTGAACTCCAGCACGACGAGGGTGCCACCGGGTCGGAGCACGCGCAGAATCTCGCCAAGGCCCGCGTCGAGATCCTCGAAATTGCGCACGCCGAATGCCACGAACGCCGCGTCGAACGAGCCGTCGTCGAACGGTAGGTTGGCGGCGTCCGCCTTTTGAAGCGTGATCCGCGATGAAAGCTCGTTCCGCTCGAGCTTTTTCCGTCCCCGCTCCAGCATTTCCGTAGAGAGGTCGATCCCGACGGTCTCGCGGGGATGGAGGGTGCGCTGAATTTTGAGGGCCAGGTCGGCCGTACCCGTCGCCACGTCCAGCACCCGTCGCGGCTGTTCGTCGCGCAGCGTCCGGACGGCCCGAGAGCGCCAGTACTGATCGATGCCGACACTCAGGACGCGGTTGAGGAGGTCGTAGCGTGGGGCTACGGCGTCGAACATGTCCTCGACGGCCTCGGCCTTGCCCTCTGTTTCGCCAATAGGGGGATGTGAGTTTTCGGGCATCAGAACTGCGGGTTCTAAAAGCAACGGTGGGCGTCTACGCCTGGCTGAGGGTCTACCCTCTCCAACGGGCAAAACATTTCATCCCACGAACAGCAGGGGTCCCGAAAAGGGTCCGCAGTACGTGGGGGGGGGACCGTTGTGACTCGTCCTCGTTTCCGGCGCTGAGTGGTTGGGTGAGACAGAAACGAATTGCTGAATCAGTGTTGCTCATGCAGCGACGTCCCGGGGTGTTCTCAGCCTTGATCTTCACGTGTCGTCTACTTATTTGTAAACAGTGTTTCACTTCTACTTCATGGCCTTCATTGTTGTCTCCTCTCTCGTCATGACTCATTTCGAAGATTTCTCGGCTCGCGCATCCTCGCTTTCTGCCGTCGTCGTTACCATTGTCCTTACGACGCTGCTTTCGGGTTGCTTTCTCGTCCAGGAGGCGGCGGAGAGCACCGTCGGGGCCGCGGGGGAGGCCGCAGGACAAGAGGTCGGGGAGGCCATTGGGGCGCGGGTGGCGTCTGCGGCCAATCTGCCGACCGCCGGGACCGCCCAGTGGAATCAGTTCATGGTGTCGCAGGCACAGGTGCTGTTCAACTACGCCTTCGCGGCGAATGGGATGTGGCCAGCGGAGGCGACCTACGAGGCGGGCGAGTGGGTACGATACGAGTTCCGAACGGCCGACGACGGAGACGCTGGCTTCCAGACCTTGGAGCGGGCGTTCCTGACTACAACCGAGGACGGGAACGAGTGGTGGCGCGTAAAGGCTCAGCAGAAGGAGGACGACACTTGGGTCTACGAGGCGCTCATCAACCCGGAGCAAGGGGAGGTCGTCCGCCTTCGGTCGAAGGATCCGGAGGGCAACGTGGGGGAAGTGCCAGTGACGGAGCGGACCGTGTATCAGTCGCCGCAGCGCCTGACGGAGGAAAGCATTGAGGGTGCCACGGTGGGAACGGAAGAGCTCGACACACCGGCCGGCACGTTTTCGACCCGGAAGGTCGAGTACACGGGTGGCATGGGAGGCGGAACGGTTACCTGGTATCTCTCGGAGGAGGTGCCGGGTCACGTCGTCCGCTACCGGACACAGGGCAATCAGGGGAATGCCTGGATCAGTACCCTTGCGGACTATGGCAGCGACGCAACGACCACGCTCGATTCCTACTGATGCACGGGTTGGAGCGACTTCGGAGAGGGAGCCCCCCGTCGCACAGGTTCAGCTCAGAATCTGTGTGAGTTTGAGCAGGTCGTAGTCGATCGACTTGCGCCGGCTGTAGACGTTGCGGAGAGGCGTGAGCTTGATCTCGTTGTTGGCCACGCCCACCATCACGTCCGAGTGGCCATCGAGTAGGGATTCAACGGCCGCCACGCCGAGGCGGCTGGCCAGGACCCGGTCGCTGGCCGTGGGGGCTCCGCCCCGCTGTGTGTGTCCTAGGATGGTGGAGCGGAGCTCGATCTCCGAGAACGCCTCGTCGTCCCGCAGCGCGCGTTCGATGCCCTGGGCCCCGCCGAGCTCGTCTCCTTCGGCCACGACGACGATCGTGGACCGCCGCTGGGCCGTCATAAGGGACAGGATGCGCTCCTTTACCATGTCCATCTCCGTAATGGTTTCAGGGATCAGGATCAGCTCCGCCCCGCCCCCAATGCCGCAGTTGAGCGCAATGAATCCCGCGTCCCGGCCCATCACCTCCACGAGGAAGAGGCGGTTGTGGGCATCGGCCGTGTCACGGATGCGGTCGATGTTGTCGATCGCCGTGTTGAGTGCCGTGTCGTACCCGATGGTCTGGTCGGTTCCATAGAGGTCGTTGTCGATGGTCCCCGGGCACCCCACGACCCCGAACCCGTGCTCGTCGTAGAGCTTCGAGGCCCCCCGGAATGTGCCATCGCCCCCAATGGCCACGAGTGCATCGATGCCGTTTTCCCGGAGATTGTCGGCCGCCTTACGGCGCCCTTCCTCGGTGCGGAAGGCCTCCGAGCGGGCGCTCTTGAGAATTGTCCCCCCCGACTGGAGGATGTTGGAGACGGAGCGCCGCTCCATCTCCACGAAATCGCCCTCAATCATGCCCTCATACCCTCGACGAATGCCCATGACCTCCAGGTCATTGGCAATGGCGGTGCGGACGACGGCCCGGAGGCACGCGTTCATGCCCGGGGCGTCGCCGCCACTCGTGTATACGCCGAGGCACTCGATGTCCTGCATGGTCAATTGAAAATCTCGGTGAATGGAGAGCAGAGAAGACTCCGGTGGGACGGGGGCGTTTCCGAATTGTCTCTACGGGACCGGCTGGGGGCGCGCCACCACCATACCAATCTGGCGATCGATCGTCTGAACGTACCGTTGAAGATCGGGCGAAACCACCACGCCGTCGGAGAGGGACGCGTGCAGGAGACCGACCCCGTTCGGTCCGCCCTCAGGGTGAGCATAGACGAGTCCGGTGTGGGCCAC
>CAYLMT010000072.1:0-8836 GCA_964384855.1 uncultured Salinivenus sp. | reverse complement strand
GATCAAACGACTCGATCGTGTCGGCGCCGCTCTCCCCCGCCACGAGCCCCTCCCAATACTCGTCCACCGAGAGCCCGAGGGGTGTGAGCGCCCCCATGCCCGTAATGACGACGCGACGTGACGTGCCTGCCATACTTCGTGTGGATGCGACTGCCTAGATGTACGCGGTCCGCGCCCGCTTCGGCCCGGCGCCCTATAGATACGAATGCCCGGCGAGGCCTCCGACCTTTCGCGGACGAAGATCGCCGGGACGCAGGAGCAGAGGGGCTATGCCTTCTCCTCGAGATAGTCCACGGCGTCGCCGACCGTCGCGATCTCCTCGGCCTCCTCGTCCGGGATCGTCAGGTCAAACTCCTTCTCAAATTCCATGATGAGCTCGACAGTGTCGAGCGAGTCCGCGCCCAGGTCGTTCGTAAAAGAAGCGTCCGACGTCACGTCGGCTTCGTCGACGCCCAGTTTGTCGACAATGATCGACTTGACCGTCTCTTCGATGTCGCTGGCCATGGTTGGCAAGTTCGTTAGTGAGAATCAGGCAGATGAATGAATATGTGGTGCCGCCGCCCCGAGAACAGAGCACCTCCGTTGGGAGGGCCCGAGCCCGAACCAATCTCGGGCTCGCCGGGACGAGGGGCATTCAGCCACGCAAAACTACAACGGGACCCGTGGAGAAGCAACGTTTGATGCAAGCTTCGCACTCGTGCAGCGCGCCTGTTCGGCCATGTTGGATGTCTCTTTACACTCCGGCGTTGGCAATGAGCCCCCCGCACCTTATGTTATCGAGCAGTTCTTGAAACTTTCCCCGTGCCTCTGCTTTGGGCGTAGCCGTTTGCCCGTCCTTCGGAGCAGAGCCCTTCCTTCGGAGCGACACGTTTTCTCACGGATCGACTGTTGCTCATGGCTTACCTCTTCACCTCCGAGTCAGTCTCGGAGGGCCACCCCGATAAGATTGCCGATCAGATCTCGGACGCCATCCTCGACGCTCACTTGGCGGAAGATCGCGCAAGCCGGGTGGCCGTCGAGACGCTCGTAACGTCTGGGCTCGTCGTGCTCAGCGGCGAGATTACGTCCCAGGCCCGCGTGGAACCGCGCGAGATTGCCCGCGAGGTCATCCGGGACATCGGGTACACCGACCCCCGCATCCGTTTCGACGCCGATTCGTGTGGGGTCATCAGCAGCCTCCACGAGCAGAGCGGCGACATCAGCCAAGGGGTCGACGGCGGTGAAGAACAGGGTGCTGGGGACCAGGGCCTCATGTTCGGCTACGCGTGCCGGGAGACCGCGGAGCTGATGCCCATGCCCATCACATTCTCGCACCGTCTCGTAAAGGAGTTGGCCTACCTCCGGAAGGAGACGGACAAGATGCCCTACCTGCGCCCCGACTCAAAGAGCCAGGTGACCATCGAGTACGAAGAAGACCGCATGACCCCACGACGCGTACACACCGTCGTCGTCTCCACGCAGCACGACGAGGGGGTGCCCCAAAAGGAAATCCGAAAGGATGTGCGCGACATTCTCCTCCCCCGCGCCCTCCCCACCGAGCTCCTGGACGACGACCTCATCCTCCACGTCAACCCCACGGGCCGCTTCGTCACGGGCGGGCCGCACGGGGACACGGGCCTCACGGGTCGCAAAATCATCGTCGACACCTACGGCGGCAAGGGGGCCCACGGCGGCGGAGCCTTCAGCGGGAAGGACCCGTCGAAGGTAGACCGGAGCGCCACCTACGCGGCCCGACACGTCGCCAAGAACTTGGTCGCGGCGGATCTTTGCGACGAGGCCGAGGTGCAGATCGCCTACGCCATCGGTGTGGCCGAGCCTGTGTCGATCGACGTGTCGACGAACGGCACCGGCGTCCTGCCCGACACGGAACTCTGCGAGCTGGTGCGGGAGCACTTCGAGCTTTCGCCATCGGCCATTATCGACCGGCTCAATCTCCTAAAGCCCCGATACCAGAAGACCGCGGCGTACGGGCACTTTGGGCGCCCCGATTTCCCTTGGGAAGAGCTCTCGCACGTCGAAGCCCTCAAGCGGGACGCCCCCGCGGTGGCCTCGTAATCGAACGTGGTCTCCCATTCGATTCCACAAGGCATGCCCTCGTCGCCTTTGGCGGCGGGGCATTCTTATTTTACACCCGTTCCCCTGCCCAATCGCATATGCCCCTGAACCGCACATTTTCTTCACACATCATCCCTGTAACCCTTCACACCCTGGCTCGTCCACTGCCCGCCATACGACCAGCGACCGGGTTCTAGGGATGGGGCGCCAATAACCGCGCCCCCTCCGGTGCTCGGAAAATACCGCTGTTTCCGTACGCTCGCACCTTTTGCCATAACCAGATTGACACTTATGACTCGCTTGTCTCTTTCTCTTTTTCTCTCCTTCGCCGTCGCTGTCGGGCTCCTGGTTGGGTGCGACTCAACCGGATCGATGGAGTCCGACGATGGCCCTGCAACGCTGCAGATGCACCTAACGGATGCCCCGGGTGATGTGACGAAGGCGAATGTGATTATTGAAAGCGCCTCGATCGTTCCCGTGGAGGACACCAGCGACGGAGACTCCACCGACACGGGTGTGTCTGTGCTGACCGACGAGAGCTTTGAGGTCGACCTCACGCAGCTGCAAGGTGAAGTCGACACGCTCATGGCGGAGCTTGAGATCGAGGCCGGCACGTACAGCCAGGTCCGGCTAATTACGGCCAACCCCGACCAGTTCGACGTAGCCTACGAAACGGCCAATGGAGACACGGCACAAGCGAACCTGTTCGTCCCCAGTGGCTCTCAGACGGGAATCAAGGTGAACTTCGACTCGCCGCTGACGGTGGATTCGTCCGTGGATACGGTGGACGTCACCTTGGACTTCAGCGTGGAGGAGTCCTTCGTCCCGCGTGGCCAGGAGGGACAAACGAGTGACTACAACTTTAAACCGACCGTGCAAGCCATGGTGGAGACCATCGGAGACGAAAACTAAGTGTCCTTCGATTGCACCGGTCAGCCACGGGGCGGCCGCCGAGGGACGGTGGCCGTCCTCTATGGGAACACCGGCACGGGCCAACCCAGGACTATGAACCTGCCCTTCTGCGACATTGTAGTGTTTGCAAACAACAGGCCGAAAGCAATCCGTTCCTCGCAGATGTGGCACGCATTCTGCGACATGCTCCGTAAATGGCAAGTGCGCCGAATTGGGGCGCTTTCGTCTGTTGTTTCGCCCGATACGTGTTTCGTATGTCACACGACGCCCCCGACGGCACGTATGCCCGTCGCGTACAAAATGGGGACCGGTCGGCCTTCCAGATTCTTGTCGAGCGGTACGAGGGCATGGTGTTCGACCTTGCGCACCAGTACGCCGAAAGCTCCGAAGCGGCCGAGGACTTGGCCCAGGACGTATTCCTCAATGCCTATCGCCGAATTGACGACCTCCAAGATCCGGACCGGTTCGCGTCCTGGCTCTACGGCATCGCCCTCAATCGCGGACGTGACTATGCAAAGAACGTTCGGCGAGAGACATACCCGTTTAGTCGCTCGGAGCAGGACGAGGCGGCCATTCGAGACAATGGGACGGCGACGCAGGACGATCAGCTCGTCGCCGACGAAATGGGAGACCAGTTGTGGGACGCTCTCAACGAGCTCTCGCCTACGTACGCGACCCCGTTTCTCCTCAAATATCGCGACGGCCTCACATACAAGGCCATGTCGAAGCGGCTCGACGTATCGGTAAGTGCCCTGAAGGTGCGGGTACACCGCGCTCGCAAAAAACTTCGAACTTTACTGGCGCCCTACCATGAAGAAGTCCGATCCTGACACGATCGTACGCCAGTTTATCGACGGGGACCTGCCCGACGATGAGGTGCAGTCCGCGCTGCACCACATTGCCGACGACCCGGAGGCGCGCTCGCTGCTCCAGTTTGAGCTCCAGATGACGCAGGACCTGGCTGCCTCTCGGGCCCCACAGCCCGCGCCGGATTTTGCTGCGCGCACGGTGGAGCAACTAGACGAAACAGAGGCGTCGACCCCCTCGCTCGCTCGCCGGTTTCACGAGTGGTGGGAGGCCGTGTCCCGCCCGCTCATTACCATTCCGGTGCGTCCCGTTCACACCCTGGCCACCCTCGCCCTCGCCCTTGCGGTCGGGTGGCTGATTTGGCCGTCGGGATCCACTCCCGGGTCCCCTGATTTAGGCCCCGGATCGTCGGCGTCGGTTCAGCGCGCTGCAACCGAGACCTCTCAGGGGAGCACGGTGCTGACGCGCTTCGTCTACACGAACGACACAGCCGACTCGGTGGCAGTGGCGGGCGACTTCAGCGACTGGGAACCCATTCCACTCTCCCCGCACACCGTCAACGGCGAAACGGTCTGGACCGGCTTCGTACCGGTGCCTCGGGGCGAGCACGAGTACCAGTTCGTCATCGACGGCGAACGATGGGTCACCGACCCGCTCGCTCCGGTCAAACAGGACGACGGCTTTGGGGCCAAGAACGCCGTCCTGAAGCTCTAGGAGTTGAGCGCGGCAGCGTGTTCTTGACAGACTGCTCGTTTTATGTGGCGCCTTCTTCTCGGATTGTGGTGCCTCGTGGGGGTGCTCCCCCATCCGGCCTCCGCTCAACAGTGGACCGGCACCGCTAGCCTTGGCCTCAGCGGCGGCTACCAAACCAACACCTACCTCGATCCTGTGCTTCGCTCCTGGAACGACCGTTCATCGGCCCCGACCCTTGCGGCCCTGACGCCGCAGCTGGGGCTCGTGCGGGATGCGAGCCGAACTCGTCTCGCCGCCGCGGCCCGGACGCGCCTGTACCCGCGGCGCGCCGGTGCGCCACAATTCGTACAGGGCCACGCTCAGGCACGATACCGACTGTCTCCGTCGTGGTCCGTGGGTGCTACCGGCGGGGGGACGCGACTCCGTCTCGGCTCGTCGGAGGAGAGCTGGTGGGCACTGCCCTCTGTGCAGTGGACTGCCACTCCCCGCACGACCCTTACGGCACGAGGCGGCCTCACCCAGCGCTATATTGCCACGGGCCAAGGGACCACGGTTCGCCAGGACAGCAGGCTTGCCATGCTAAATGTGGAGTCCTGGCTTTCTGATCGTTTCCGCGCGGAGGGCCGCGTGTACTGGAGCAGCGGGCGCACGAACACCACGGACGCCACCTTCGGGGGCACGGGCGTGTCCGTGCGCGGAGCGTACTGGCCAACCAATCAGTGGTCCGTCGAGGCTGAAATGGGGGTGGAGCAGGTGCAGTATGAAACGAGGACCGACAGCGACCGCCTCGGCCGGGGCGGCCTCAAAATTGCGTGGCATCCCCGCGCGTCAGTCACGGTCTTTGCCCAAACCCGTGCGTCGGCGGCTCGCCTCGTCCAGGAGGCTGGAGTCGCCCCCGACGTACACGTCGCGGCCGGCCTTCGCCTCCAGACTCAGCACGTGCTGGGGGGAACGGCCACGTCGCCTCCACGCCGCCGCGTATGCGAGGAGGTCGACGACGGGGTGCAGGTGCAAATTCCCTATGACGGCCCCGGCAGGCCCCACCTGACCGGCGACTTCAACGGTTGGTCGTTGCCCGGCACGCCCCTCACGCAGACCAACGACGGTACCTGGACGACGACCCTGTCCGTGCCGACCGGCGAATACGCGTACCGAATCCGGATCGTCGACGGCGACGAGCGGCGTTGGCTCGACCTTCCGTCTTACGCAGACACCGCCGACGATGCGTTCGGCGGCTCGAACGGCGTATGCACAGTTCCCTAGTCCCATGATTCGTCCCCACAGTCCCATGCGGATGCTCCAGGGCTTCTGGCCCGGACTCGGAACGGCCCTTCTCGTCGTTGTGCTCGGGGGCGGAATCCCCTATGCGGCCCTCGGCCAATCCGCCAACGTGCAGGCCCTTCTCGACCAGGGGGCCAAGTCGGGAGCCAATGTCGAGCAGATGCGCACGGTCGTCGAACGGGCCCGCCGGGCCGGACTGAGTGATGAGGCGACCGCGTCGCTCCTTGAGCCCGCCGTCGCACTCGCCGAGCAAAACCTCCCCTCGGATCCGCTTCTGTCCAAGACGCTCGAAGGCCTTGCCAAGCAGGTCCCGCCGTCTCGCATGCAACCCGTGCTCCAACAGTACCGCACCCAGACCGAGCAGGCGGACCGTCTCGTAACCCAGTGGACTCAGCGCGACGAGGTGCAACAGCTTCTGGGCACAGAAGAGGGGCCGTCCGAAGCCGCCCCCCGAGCAAACGACCGTGCCCAATTGGTCACCGCGGTCACAGAGGCCCAGCAGCAAGGTGTGGCCCGCGAGCACGTTGAGACATTCCTGTCGGGCCTTCCGGAAGGGGTTGAGCGTCGACCCGTGTCGATGGGCGAAGTGGCCGCAGCCGTCAATATACTCCCGGATCTCCCGGGGAATGGAGCCTCGCCGGAAACGTCGACGCAACTGCTCACCGCTGCCCTGGACGCCGGGTACAGCCCCGAGTCGCTTCGTCAGCTCCCGTCCGCCCTGCAGAGCGCCCGCCAGAACAGCAATCGGCCCTTTGATGCCCTCGCCCAGGGCACCGCGCAGGCGATCGCGAGCGGCACCCCCGCCACGTCGGTCCTGCAAAGCCTCTTCCAGGGCTCCTTTCCGGGCGGTGGTCCGCCCGCCGGCGTCGGCAATGGCCTCCCCGGGAAGGGCCCCGGCACTGGGAAACCGCCCGAGACGGGACCGCCAGAGAACCCGTCGGGAGGAAACGGCCCCCCAGGAAATTCGGGCGGTGGGTGATCTCAGAACGGCGCGTTATTCCCCGGTCTCCGCGTCGAAGATGCGGACAGCCGTATTGCCGTCCGGATCGACGTAGGCCCGGAACATCCCCCCGGTGCTGAACGGCGTGGCGATGTTGCCCTCGCGGTCGAGCGCAATGACGCCCCCAACCCCACCGAGCTCCTCAATCTCGTCGATCGTGACCTGGGCGGCCTCCCCGAGAGGCAGATTCCCAAACCGCATGCGCGACGCTACGCTGTGGGCCGCCACGCCGCGGATGAAGAACTCCCCCTGCCCCGTGGCCGACACTGCACACGACGCGTTATGAGCGTATGTCCCGGCCCCAATGATTGGAGAATCGCCCACGCGCCCGAATTCCTTGTTCGAGATGCCCCCCGTGGAGGTCCCCGCCGCCAAGTTTCCCTCCGCGTCGAGTGCTACGGCCCCCACCGTGCCATATTTCTCGTCCGGCGCCTGCGCCTCGGGCGGATCGGCGGGCGCCTTGCCCTCCCCGGCGCGACGCGACGCCGTGATGAAGTAGTCATTTTCCACGAGCTCAAGCCCCTGTTGCTTGGCAAACGCCTCCGCCCCGTCCTGCGCAAACATCACGTGGTAGGAGTCCTCCATGATAGCCCGAGCCAGCCGGATCGGATGCTTGACCGTCTTCACCCCCGTGAGTGCCCCCGCGTTGCGGGTGGCCCCGTCCATGATGGCGGCGTCCAGCTCCACCGTTCCCTCACTCGTGAGCACCGCGCCGCGGGCCGCGTTGAAGAGCGTGTCGGTCTCCATGGTCGTGATCGCGGCCTGGACGGCATCGAGTGCACTGCCGCCGTTTTGGAGAACCTCGTTCCCCTCTTGCAAGGCAGCCCGGAGGGCCGTGCGGTACGCCTCCTCCCGCTCGTCGCTCATCTCGTCGGCACTCAGGGACCCCGCCCCGCCGTGGATGACGAGCGCCGTCTCGGATGCCGGACCGCCCTGTCCCTGCACCGTAACGGGCACCAGACACACCCAACCAAGGAGCACCGTCATAAAGACGAGAGCACTGTGAATTCGCAGGGGAAGATCATACATGGTCGTCAATAAAGGACGCGTGTGTGTTGGATACTTTGCGTGTTGCGGTCACAAATAGTGGAATAGATCGGAGAATCGCCACCCACGTTCGGCCTGACACCCCGACGAATCGTCGGACTCGTACCTCGTCTCTAACCTCACTTTCTGCCGTTATGACGGAAATTGCACTTCCTTCACACAATCTTGGGGGCCACTTTTCAAAAAACCCCTCCCTGGACCACATTTTGCCGGACAATAATGCCCTGATGTTACACGTTTGGGAACACGCGTCTATATAGCTGATTTGTGGCATTTTCCGCTTGCGACTTAGCGGAATCCTTCCCACATTATATTTTCAGGACGCCGCTTCTCTCGACGCTCGGCACTCCCGCACACAGAACGATCCCCCACATACATGGCGAAGGACAAAGCAGAAGTCGTCACCAAAAAAACCGCCTCGAAGGACAACAGCGCCTTCAACCAGCATGAGGCCTTGCAGGAAATGAGCGACGAGGACCTCATGTCTCAGTTTCAGGCTGGCACCGTGGAGGCCTTCAACATCCTCGTGGAACGGTACTCCGACCGCCTGATGCAGTACCTCTACCGCTTCCTGGGCGACAAGAAGCGGTGCGAGGACTTGCTGCAGGAGACGTTCCTGCGCGTGCACCGAAATCGGCACTCCTACCGGCGCATCGCCAAGTTCTCGACGTGGCTCTACACCATTGCCGGAAACCTGGCGCGCTCCGAATACCGGAAGCGGAAGCGCCGGCGCATGCAGTCGATCCAGTCCGTCAACCGGGACAATGAGGAGTACGAGATGGAGATTCCGGACGAGTCCTTCTCGCCGGACAAGCACGCGGAGAGCACCATCCAGGACCACTACATCCAGGAGGCCATGAACGAAATTCCGCCGGCCTTCCGCGAGGTCGTGGTCCTGCGGGACATCCAGCAGCTCGCGTACGACGAGATTGCGGAGATCACGGGCCTGCCCATGGGCACCGTCAAGAGCCGCATCAACCGCGGTCGCACGAAGCTGCAGGCGCTGCTCCAGGACGTGTATCCGTTCCAGGAAGAGGAGTA
>CAYLMT010000071.1:0-9142 GCA_964384855.1 uncultured Salinivenus sp. | reverse complement strand
CCGTCCGCTGATTGAGCGGGTAGTAGATCGATACGAACAAGACGAGAACGACAAACGGAACGGCAAAGCCGACAGCCAGCTTGGCCCGGAGGGATTCACTTAATCGGTCGATCATAACCTAAAGGGCTTTGTTGCGTCGATGAGGGAGGGAAACGGAGGCCCAGTACTACTCGACGGTCGCAATGACCTTCACGGCGTCCGTTACCGCATCAGCCGATACGTATCCGATCGCAGCTGAGGTGCTGCTTACTTTATCAACGATCTGGTCGGGGGAAACCTTCTCGGGCGGCTGAGCCTCTCCGGAGAGCTTCTTTCGCAGCCACACCTTTTTCACGTCGCTCACCTCCTGGCCGAGGTAGCCAAAAAACGCCGTCTTGGTGTCGTTTTCGGTGTTCAGGTCGAATCGGGCGATCTGCGATCCATCGTCCCAGTTGTTTTGCTCAAGGAGATAAATGTCTTCGAGGGTCCCCGCATCGGCCTGGTCGACGGGGACATCTTTGTTGGCGATGACCGCAACTTGGGCGTGACTTGTCCCGACCCAGCCGAGGAACAAGAGGGCGGTGAACAGAAGAAGTAGGCGCTTCATGATTCTATCGGTTGTGATGAAAGAATGGGAGCGGTGGGAAAAGCGGGGGGCACGATGAGCGTCTCGGCCCATCTCCGGGTCCGCAGGGAGGGAGCACCGTCGTCTTGGGACCGTGCTCCCTTCCTTGGGACGCTCACTTAAAAGGTGACGCTGGCTGCGACGCTGAGGGTGTTCTGGGAAAAGCTGTCGTCTCGCGCCTTCGAGTACCGATACTCCGCCTTCAGCCGTACGGGGAAGACCGGACGATATGAAATTCCTCCTCCATACGAAGAGATCGCGATATCCGTCCTGTTCTCTTCGATGGTGTCATACATGGCATGAATGTCGACCTCGTTGGTGATATTGTATCCAATCATCCCATAGTAGAACAGCTGATCGAGATCTTCCCCGAGGAGGCTTCCCAGCCCCGGCTGCTGGTTCAATGCGTCCCACTGAGCCTTCTGCTGGTCGGTGAGGCTATGCTGCACGGAAATAATCTCACTCTCGACGAAGAAGTCAGCCACGTCAAACGACAGGTCGGCGCCAATCCGGTACCGATCCACGTCGCCCATACCCGCTGGTATCGAGGTTCCAAAGAAATCAAGTTGGCGCATATTCGTCTCGTCGACGGTTCCCGAGACCCCAACCTTTAGGCTCTGATATTGAACCCCAACTCGTCCTCCGAAGAGCTTAGCATAGGTGGTGTCGGTACTGGACACGTATAACCCAGACTCCCCGGTGGCAATGTATCCGGATTCACTGTTGCCGACATAGGCCGCGTAATCAAAATCGACGGCCCCGGCAGGAAGGGTGCCATACACCTGTACATAGGCCCGTTGGGGGACGTAGTCCTGAATATTGGCCAAGCCCCTGAACGACTGTTCGTAGACGAGGGGTCGGGTCACGTAGGGGAGCAACGGCGTACGATTCTTGATTTCATTCAGGTTGTTGAACTTGGGAATGAGCAGTCCTCCCTGCACTTTGAGGGCCTGTCCGTGTTGATATCGGACCCATCCCTCGCCGAGACGAGCGATTCCCCAGTCTTCGCCCGAATTATAGGTATTCAAGTACTCGGTGCTGACGAATGCGCTAAAATTGGAGCCGAGATCCTTTGCGAAGTATACGTTGAGCTGGGGCAGTCGAAACGAGCCATATCCCGTATCTTCGCCCCCGAATTCACCATCAATGTGACTGTATTGCGTCTGGAAGAAGCCGTAGACGTTAAGGTCGTTTGACTGTGCTTGCGCCGGCTTTGGGGCGAGAACAAGAGTCAGGGCGAATGCGAGAATGCCCACGTAGAGAGACGAGAGGGAGAACTTACCGGTCGACATCATACTTGCCTGTTTGATCGAAATGAACGAGAAACGAGTCCTTTTCGGACTACTAGTTCCTTTATCGACGGGTCGCCCCGGCTTGTAACTCATCGGCAGACTCTTCACGAAATGATTACCGCCGTGCATCGTCTTCCAACGGGTTGGCGTCTAGGGAGGGAATAGTCGGTTCCCAGGGGAGAACGGTGGAGAGTGCTTCCATTGACGAATGACGCCGATTACCCCAGTGCTCTGCGATTGACCTCCGCGGCGTGAGCCTATGCACGGGGGAGTGTCGTCGCGACGCACCGAGGACGAAACCCACGAGCATCACTCTGTGCGGGGATGGAGGAGGAGAGGACAAAAGGGAGGCGGTACGGAGTGCGACGGGGAAGGGACGGTGAGGCAGGTGAGAGGTGTATGGAGTTCAGCCTCAAACAGCGTGGGCCCCGGGAAAGACAACTGTCAGGACCTCGTAAGAAAACGCTTCGAGGGAGAAGGGAGGACTGGGAGACCCTACGAGGTGGGTTTGCGTCTTCAGGGGCGGTTGCAGCGAATGCGAGAAGGATGGGATTTTCCGGGTGAGAGAGGACGAAGGACGTGCCCGGGTCCCGGTCAGATTCTTCGAGGAATACACCACCGCAGCAAGTGGCGGTATGGGCATCGAAGAGTTGAGGGACGACTCAGCCCTTGATTACGCCTAAGGGGCGAAGCTGGGCCACCTTTTTGGACAGTCCGGCGCCCTCCACGGCTTCCACCACGTCGGCCACGTCCTTGTATGCTTCGGAGATCTCTTCCCGGACCGTGCGGCTGCTCTCGCCCCGTACGATGATGCCCTCGTTGGCCAACTCGGCGGTGACGTTGCGGTTGCCGGCCGTCTGGCGGGCCTGGCGACGACTCATCTTGCGCCCGGCGCCGTGGCACGTGCTGCCAAATGTTTCCTCCAACGCCTTGTCGGTCCCCACGAGGACATACGAGTAACGGCCCATGTCCCCGGGAATGAGGACAGGCTGACCCACCTTCTGGTAGCGGCCCGGGACGAGGGGGTGCCCTGCCGGCAATGCCCGCGTGGCTCCCTTCCGGTGCACGCACACCTCCTCTTCCGTGCCGTTTACCTGATGCGTCTCGAACTTGGCGATGTTGTGGGCCACCTCGTAGACGGTGCGGAGGCCGTGCTCCCTCGGGGTGAGGTCGAGGGCGTCTTCGAACGCCAGCCGCGTATTGTGGGCCATCACCTGCCGGTTGGCGAAGGCGTAGTTGATGGCACAGTGCATGCCGCGGATGTATTTCTGTCCCTCCGACGAGTTGATGGGCGTGCAGGCGAGCTGGCGGTCGGGCAGATTAATGTTGTACGTGTTCATCGCCCGGTCCATGTCCGACAGCGCATCGTCACAGACCTGGTAGCCAAAGCCCCGCGATCCGGAGTGGATGATGGCGGTGACGCTCCCCTCGTCGAGCCCCATCGCACGGGCAGCGGCCTCGTCATAAATTTCCGACACGTACCCAACCTCCAGGAAGTGGTTGCCGGAGCCGAGGGTGCCAATTTGGTCGAGCCCACGCTCTTTCGCCCGGCCCGAGACCGCGTCGGGGTGGGCGCCGTCCACCTGACCGTTCTCCTCAATGACGTCGAGGTCGGCGTCGGAGCCGTAGCCTTGATTTACGGCCCACTCAGCGCCCTTCCGCAGGACCTGCGGGAGGGTTGAGTGGTCTACGTGGAGGGCGCCAGACGAGCCTACGCCCGTCGGCACGCGACGGAAGAGGGCATCCACGAGCCGCTCGATCTCGGATCGGTTGATGTCATTTTTCGTGAGCTTGCTCGACATCAGGCGCACCCCGCAGTTGATGTCGTAGCCCACGCCTCCGGGGGAGATCACCCCGTCGTCGGCGTCGAACGCGGCCACGCCACCGATGGGAAAGCCGTAGCCCCAGTGGATGTCGGGCATCGCCAGGGAGGCGCCGACGATGCCGGGCATGTGGGCCACGTTGGCCGCCTGCTGCGGGGCGTCGTCCGACAGGATGTCCTCCAGCATTTCCTCGGAGGCATAAAGTCGGGCCGGCACCCGCATCCCCCCCGTCTGAGGAATCTGCCAGCGGTAATCGTCGAGCTTCTCGAGGTCGTAGTCGGGCATGGTGGAGACCGGGTCGGGTGAGGGGGACGAGCGGGAAAAACAAAACGGCCCGAGCAGGGGGGAGGTTGCGCGGGGGGAAGATTCCGTATTCCGTATTTCGTAGTGCATAATCCATTGCTCAAATGCAATACGCAATACGAACTACGCGGTACCCATCTGGCAGGGAGCTGTCCCAGGCTGCAGACTGGCAAACCCCAGTTAAAGCATGCTCGTCCCAATCTACATGTCAAAAATGATCTGCACGGACCACCCGTCGTCCGTCTCCTGAATCTCCATGCCGTGGAAGGTGATGGCTTTGATTTCGGTGTAGACGGTGTGGGAGTCCAGATCGATAGACTCACCGTGGACCGTGGCCGCAAGGTGGAGTGTGTCGTTGGAGGAGTCAATGGGATCGACCTTGAATGCCCGGTAGAGCACGTCGTCGACCGTGTGGCGGTAGTTGAGCTCGGAGAGCCACTGCACCATGAGGGCCTCCCGGTCGCGTCCGTCGACCGTAATTCGTGTGGGATCCGATGCCTGCACCGTCTCCAGGTCGGTGAGAACCCGAAACATGCCGTGGGCGGCCCGCTCGAAGAGTGTCGGCAGCGTCGGGGCCGTGATCTGGATGCCCACGTCGCCCGTGTGGTCGATCTCGCGGAACCAGTCGGGCGTGTCGACAGACATACGGAAAAAGCTTTAAGTGCGAGGGAAGGCAGTCTGCCGCAATCAGCGCCCAGCGGGCCTCCGGAAAGCAGAACCGGTCATGTCAGTTACTCGGCAAACTCGACGCCGCCGACGTTGAACCGAGCTCCCCCCTCTGCACTTTCGTTGATATGAACGGTCCAGTCGTGGGCCTCCACAATCTCGCGAACGATGTTAAGTCCCAATCCCGTTCCGGCCTCGCGGGTGGAGTAGCCGGTGTCGAACACATCCGTTCGCTGGTCGGCCGGAATGCCGGGGCCATCGTCGGCGACGTAGAAGCCGTTCTGCCGGTCCCCGATCGCGACGGTTACCGTGTCGCCGCCATGCTCGACGGCGTTGCGGAAGAGATTTTCGATCAACTGGTGGAGCCGGGACCGATCGGCCAAGATGGAGGCGTCGGCCCGGTTCTTGAGCGTTGCGGATCGCGTATCAACGGTCTGCCACGCGTCTGTGGCCACGGTCTCGAGGGAGACCCGCTCGGGGTCGGAAATGGATTTGCCGCTGTAGGCGAGTGCGAGCAGATCGTCGATTAGGGTCTCCATTCGATCGAGCGCCTGGTCGGCCCGCGCCAGATGATCGGCCTTCCCATTTTCGCGGGCCAGGGTGACGTTGCCGGCGGCTACGTTGAGGGGGTTTCGGAGATCGTGGGAGATCACCGAGGTAAAGGCTTCGAGGCGCTCGTTTTGCCATTCGAGTTGCTGTTGCCGGTGCTGCTGCTCGGTGACGTCGTTCACGACGAGAACGCGCCCACCTTTTGCGTCCTGGGCGGGTTCGATGGGGGTGACTTGCACCTCATAGTACCGAGACGAGTCGGCGCCGTCCCCGGACGTTCGGGCCTCTTCGATGCGAACGATGCTCTTCTGGTCGGTGCTCTCCCGGACGTGTTCGCGGAGCGCATCGTTGGGCAGGACGTCCTCGACCGGCGTGCCAACCGGGTCGTCGGGGATATTCAACATCTTCCGTGCGGTCGAATTTACGTCGACAATCCGGTTGTTATGGTCCAATACAATGACCCCGGTGGAAAGGCGTTCAAAGACCGTGCGGAGGGCGATAGGACCGAGGTCGGTCAGTCGATACCGGAACATGGCGACCCAGAGTACCACCACGGTTACCGACAAAGCCACGGGCGTCAGGTCGACCCTCATGTACTGGAAGGCATGGGGGATATTCGCGGCCCAGGGAACTGCAGCCCCAATCAAAATGCCGATCGTCTGTCCTCGGTAGAGATGCGGCGCGGTGAGGGCGTATTGGACGAAGAGGATTGAGCCGACAAGCAACAACACGTACGTAAGTGCCACGAATCCCCAAAAGGCGGGCCCTGGGCTTGTGGCAATGCCCGCCAGGGTTTCGGGGGCGAGTTCGACCCGGGCCCAGTACAGATGGTGGTGGGGGTTCGTCCAGACGAGTCCTAATATGATACTGCCGAGGGCGGAGAGGCCGCCAACGATCGACGGGGTCAGGTACTGCTTGTGCCCGGTGTACTCAAGGGCCAAGATGATGAACGTGATGGGGGCAGCGACCATCCCAAGATACGAGGCCTGAAGCCACCGGAGCTTCACGGATAGGGACGCGTCGAGGGCGAGACCGACGTTTGCTCCGGCCCACACCGCTGCGGCCAGGGCGACTCCGACAAGTGGAGCGGCACCAGTCGTTCCCCGGTTCGACCAGGCGTTGTACGCAATCCAACACGCCAGGAGGCAGGCGACGCCAAGTGCGAAAAGATACCCCAGTTCGATCATGGGCAATGGTCGAGTTCGGGATGTACGGACTCACGCTCCGATACGGGTACGGTATTCGCTGGTTGTTCGGAATACGGGCGGCCTACGAGGCCACCGTTCGGGAGTACGAGCCGTTTGTGGCAGATCGTCGGATCGGACGGCCGGGTCGGAGGTTTTAACAAGCACATACATCTCTTCGAGATGCTCACCTCATTTCTCAATTTTCCCTCGCAAAGGCCATGCCCGAGTCAAGTCCCGATGCGTTCGATGCAACCTCCACCCGCACGCGTCGCCTCCTGAAGTGGGGGGGCGGCCTCCTCGGTGGCCTCGCCGTCCTCCTCCTTGTGGCGGCCCTCGTTCTGCCCCGCCTTTTCACGTCCGAGCAACTGAAGGGGTACGTGGTCCCGCCCCTGGAGGAGGCCACGGGGCGGCAGGTGGAGATTGATGCGATCGGGTTGCGCGTGCTGCCGTTCCCTGCCGTTCGTGTCTCGAGCTTTCGGCTCGCCAACGCCGAGGGCTACGGGCCGGCTCCCGCCGTAGAGGCCCGGACACTGAACGTGGACGTGGCCCTGTGGCCCCTGTTTCTGTTAAACATCCGGCCCACGGCCGTGGCCCTGGAGGCGCCGGTGGTGCGATATGAAATAGCCGAGGACGGGGCCACCAACTTCGATGATTTGGGCCCGAGCGACACGACCGCGGCGACGACCGACGAGTCTCCACTTTCCGGCATTCCGGTCTCGGATTTCCGCGTCTCTGAGGCACGGCTGCACTACACCGACCATTCCAGCGGCCAGGCCCTCCGGCTTGACTTTGACGCGCAGCTCAATGCCCTCCCCGACGGACCTGCCGTCACGAGTGCGGGGACCGTCGACCTGGATTCAGTACGGGCGCTATTGCCGAGCGTGGGGCCCGACACTCTCGCGGTCCAAGATGCGCGGGCCACCTACGACGTCCGTGTGGCTCCGTCCGCCGGACAGGTCGACCTCCGGAGCCTCCAGGTCGACACGGCCCCCATCACGGTGTCGGCAGACGGGACGATTTCTGGACTCAACGAACGGCCCACGATCGATCTTGCGTTCGAGACGGGACAGACAGACCTCGCTGAGATTGCCGCCTTCGCGCCCGCCGCGGCGGTGGAGGGGGTCAACCCGCAGGGAACGCTCGCCCTTAACGGAACGCTTGCCGGCCCACTGTCGGACACCACGGAGAGTCTCAAGCTATCGGCCTCGGGGCAGCTCGCCGGGGCGGGGGTCGACTACGAGGGCACGGCCCTGCTCCGCGACCTGAGGGCCGACCTGTCGCTCGCACTTGACTCGGTGGCTGCCCGCTCCGTGGAGGGGCGCTTGCTAGGCGCCTCGCTCACCGGTGACGTATCGGTGCACGATCTTGGATCCGATCCGCGTCTTGCTCTCCAGCTGGAAACGGGCGCGATGAACTTGGCCGACCTCGCCGCCTTTGCCCCGCCGGAGCAGGTCGGCGAATACAACCCGCAGGGAACCCTCCGCCTCGACGCGACGGCCAGTGGCCCACTGCCCTCGGATGCCGCGTCGATGCAGCAACTCACAATCAACGGGTCCGGACGGCTTGCCGGGGTGGGCGTAAACTATGGTGGGGAGCCGCTCCTCCGGGATGTCCAGGCGGGGGTCGGATTTTCGGGGACGGCAGTCTCGGTGCAGGACCTCTCGGGGCAACTTCTGGGTCAGCCGGTCTCGGGGACGGTCAACGTGCACGAGCTGTTCGACCGTCCGCAGGTGGAGGGACAGTTGGCCGGGACGGCGGATCTGCCCCGTCTTGTGGCACTTACCGGGGAGGAGGCCACGGGCTCGGTCGAGGGACGGGCTGAGTACGACGTCGAGTTTGAAGGTCCGCTCGATGCGCCCGAGACGATCCGCCCTCGCGGCTCGGTTCAACTCGCCGACGTGCAGGTTCCCTACGAGTCGTTCCGCCACGCGGTCGAGATTCCGGACGCAACTGCACAGCTTACCGGCACGGGCCTCTCGATGGACCCGTTTACGATCCGCTCGGGCGATCAGGCCGTGTCGCTGCAGGCGACCGTACAGGACCTGTTTCCCATTTCGAAGGGGTTGGCGGAGACCGACCCAGCGGTGTCCACGACCTTTACGCTCACGGCCGACCGCCTCGATCTCGTGGCCCTCTATCCGGAGAGCGATACGTCGGACGTGTATTACTCTCAACTCTTTGCCGCTCACCTCTCGGGGTCTGAGGTGGCCGGACAGTCGCCCGAAGCCGTGGCCGAGGAGCTGTACGGGGACGTCGAACTCCCGGCGTACGCCGTGGACGGCCGTGTGGAGATTGGGACCCTGCTGAATGAGCCCCAGCGCTACGACGACTTGGCGTTCGACGTGCAGATGGACGACCGACGGCTGCAGGTGCAGAATCTGACCGCGACCACCTACGAGGGGACCCTCGCCGGCTCGTTGACGCTCGATCAGCGGGCGTCGACGTCGGCCTCTGCCGAGTCGGGGGCCGGCTCCGTCTGGCTCGCCGCGGCATCCCCAGGGCGTGCGCCTGCACTGAATCCCGCCCCCACCTCGACCCTCTCGTACGACTTTGAGCTTCAGGAGGCGCAGGCCGGGGCCGTGCTCGAGGACTGGACCACGTTGGGCCGACTCGTGACCGGCTCGCTCAGCCTCGACGCCGACGGAGAGACGGGCCTGACGGATGGATTTCTGCCGCAGACCCAGGCCTTTACCGCCATCGGGCAGTCGCTCGTGGCCA
>CAYLMT010000070.1:0-9150 GCA_964384855.1 uncultured Salinivenus sp. | reverse complement strand
CGGAACTTGACGTTCAGCAACACAGCATCTTTTTCTATCTCGCCGGCGCTTTTACAAAAGTAGGGATTCACCCCCACTCTCACGTCGTTGCTGAGCTTCTACGGGCGACTCGAGCACAGCGTGAGTCTTGAGGGTGGTCATAAGTGCCCGTGTCAAGGGACGGCAATTCCTGCAATCTATTCGTCTTATCGATATCTTAACACGGAAATACTAGTAGATCTTGATTGTCTTATTCGTTGGCTTTATCGATAAAGTAATCGGTAACTGCGAGTCGGAAGCGCTCCCAATACGAGCCCATTCTGTGATCCACATCTGGACCGCTCGACTCTGTTCAGCGCTCTTGTTGGCCCTGCTCCTCTGCGTCAGCGTGGGGTGCAGCGCCGACCAGGATGAGACGGTGATTCGCCTCGGTCATGCCTTGAGCCCATCTCATCCCGTACATAAGGCCATGACGGACATGGCCGACCGCCTCGCTAAGAAGTCCGACGGGACGGTGCGCGTAGAGATCTATCCGAGTGAGCAGCTCGGTTCCGAGCGAGAGTTGTTGGAGCTTTTGCAGGTCGGGAGCCTCGACATCACGAAGGTTTCCTCGGCGGTCATGGAGGGGTTTTCTGATCCTTACAAGGTCTTTGGACTTCCCTACCTCTTCCGGAGCGACGCCCATCGGTACGCGGTGATGGACGGGAAGATCGGACAGAAAATTCTGCTTTCCAGCCAGGACGTGTGGCTTCGGGGTCTCACGTTCTACGACGCAGGTAGCCGCAGCTTTTACACCACCGATACGCCTATTCGGGAGCCCTCCGACCTAAAGGGAATGAAGATCCGCACGATGAATAGTCCGGTGGCCATTCGCATGGTGAACGAGATGGGAGGGTCGGCCACGCCCATCTCGTTTGGGGAGTTGTACACGGCGCTGCAGCAAGGGGTGGTGGACGGAGCGGAGAACAACCCGCCGAGTTTTCACCTGACCAATCACTATGAGCTGTGCGACTACTACATTCTCGATAAGCACACCTCTCCGCAGGACGTACTGTTAGCAAGCACACACCTATGGGAGCGGCTCACCCCACAGGAGCAGGAGTGGCTGCAGGAGGCGGCCGACGAGTCGGCTCAGTACCAGAAGAAACTCTGGGAGAAGGCCACCCAGGAGGCGCTTCGGACGGTAAAAGAAGCGGGCGTAGAAGTTATCCGCCCCGACAAGAAACCATTTGTCGAGGCAGTGCAGCCGGTCTACGAGTTTTATGAGGAGAACGAGCCGCAGGTCTACGAGCTGGCCCAGGAGGTGCGGGCGGTGGAGGTTGACACGTCGGCACAGACGAAAGCGAGCAACGAGCCGCCGGCGAGGTAACATTGGGAGGTACCGAAGCGGGAATCCAACCGAAGAACGATTTGAGATTCTGCTGAGAGGTCCAAGCAAACCATGGAGCAAGCAAAACGTGCGGTCGACCGGATCCTGGGCCCTGTACTAGTTGGGCTCATGGGCCTGGCCGTTATCAACGTCCTGTGGCAGGTGTTCAGTCGGTATGTGCTGGGAGCGCCGAGTTCGTTCACGCAAGAGCTGGCGCGGTTTCTACTGATCTGGGTGGGGGTGTTGGGGGCCGGGTACGGGGTGGGGCAGCACGACCATCTGGCTCTCGAATTGCTACCGCAGCGGCTCGAAGGCCGAGCCCGGGCGTGGCTCCGGATCGTCATCCAGGGCTGCATTCTGCTCTTTGCTGGGGGTGTGTTGGTCGCGGGCGGCCTCCGTCTCGTTTACATTCAACTCAGTCTCGGTCAGACCTCCGCCTCCCTCAACGTGCCCCTCGGCTACGTCTATCTCGTCTTGCCCCTGACGGGTGTCCTGATGGTCTTCTATAGTCTGGTTCACATCCGCAGGCACCTTCGGACGCTCCGGGAGGAAACCGCTCCCGGTTCTGCCTCCTCCAATCCATCGACCGATGCATAGCTCATGGCACTCACTGCTCTTCTCGTCCTAGGACTGGTCTTTGCCGGGCTGCTGTTTCTGGGCGTGCCGGTGGCCTTTTGCATCGGCTTGGCCTCGGTAGCGACGATGCTGCTAAGCATCGCCGTTGTGCCGTCGGTCACCACCATCGCGCAACAGATGGCAACGGGACTGGACTCCTTCGCCCTACTGGCCATTCCGTTTTTTATCCTGGCTGGACAACTGATGAACCGTGGGGGAATCGCGCGTCGTCTCGTGCGGTTCGCCAAGTCGATCATCGGGATGGTCCCCGGTGGGCTTGCCCACGTCAATGTGGTGGCGGCGATGCTGATGGGAGCCGTCTCTGGCTCCGCCGTGGCGGCAGCCTCCGCCGTGGGCGGCTTTATGGGGCCGCAGATGGAGAAGGAGGGCTATGACAAAAACTTCGGGGCGGCGGTCAACATCACGTCGGCCACGACGGGGCTGCTCATTCCCCCCAGCAACATCCTTATCGTCTACTCACTGGCGGGAGGCGGCCTCTCGATCGGCGCTCTCTTCCTGGCGGGTTACGTGCCGGGCCTCGTCGTGGGACTCAGTCTCATGGCCGTAGCGGCCGTCTGGGCATACCGGGAGGATTATCCGACGGGCAAGACCCACAGTTTGAGTACGGTCTTCTGGCGCTTACTGTGGGCGCTCCCGAGTCTGCTGATGCTCGTGGTCGTCATCGGGGGCATTGTAGCCGGCATCTTTACCGCCACGGAGGCGGCGGCTGTGGCCGTGTTCTACGCCCTCGTGCTCGCCTTTGTCTACCGCGAGATCGGGGTGGACGATCTGCCGGACATCCTTTTAGAGACGGTGCGCTCGACGGCCATCGTGATGCTGCTCATCGGCACCTCCATCGCGATGTCTTGGGTCCTCTCCTACGATCATCTTCCTCAGCAGATCAGCGCCGGGCTCCTCGGGCTCACCGACAGCACGATCCTGATTCTCCTGTCCATCAACCTGATCCTTCTGGTCGTCGGGACCTTCATGGATATGACGCCGGCGGTGCTGATCTTTACGCCTATCTTTCTCCCGGTGGTGACCGAATTAGGAATGGACCCGATTCACTTCGGCATCATGATGGTTCTCAACCTGTGTGTTGGCCTCTGTACGCCACCGGTGGGAACCGTCCTCTTCGTGGGGGCCGCTGTGGCTGACACCACCATAGAGGATTTGGTGAGGCCCCTCCTGCCATTGTTTGCGGCAATGGTCGTCGCGCTTCTGTTTGTCACCTTCACGCCTGAACTCAGTCTCTGGCTGCCTCGCCTGTTCGGCTTCTAGCATTCGGTTTCTAACAGCCTCACCTTCCGCTGATTTCCCTTGTTCCCTTTCCAGTATTTGCCCAAGAGAATGTCTACGTCCATGGACGCCTCCCCCGCCATCGATGAAATTCGGGAACTTCTGACCCGGCACATCGACACAGAGTGGCGGATCTACGAAGACTCCCTGCGAGAAGAACGCGGTGCGACCTACCTCCTTGCCCGGCGGGGTCGGGAAAAAATGCTCGTGGTCTCGACGGAGGCCAAGGAGGTTTCCTTCACCCATGAGGCGATCCTGCGGGACTCGGCGGAAAGGGTCTTTTTGTGTCCTTGCTCGGCGGAAAATGCGCGTCTCCTGCGGGAGGAATTTCCCTGGACAGGGCCCATTCCCCTCGGCAAAGCCCCCGTGATTGGATGTGGCGACCGTTTGGGGGTGGCCACCCCCGGACACATTCGGGCCTGCCGACAGAAAGGGGCCCGGCCGGTTCTCGCCCAGCAGTCGATCCGCGAGATGGAGCGGACCGGACGGTCGCCCCAGGAAGTGATCGACGATGTGACCTGGTCCGTCTTTCAAGAGGGATACACCGAGGGCTATGGGGCCGACGCCGATCACCTCAAGACCCCCGAGGACATCGACCGGTGTGTCGAGACGGGGTATACGATGTACACGATCGACCCGTCGGATCACGTGGACAATGAGGCGGACCACCTGGGTGACGACGAACTGACCCGTCGCTTCGAGGGGTTGCCCTGGGATACGCTGGGCCTCACCGCTGAAAAATATCTGGACCGATACGCCAGCGATTCGATCGTTCTGGAGAGTGAGGCCGGAACGCTTGAGATCGACTTCGGGGTCGAAGAACTGAAGCGGGCCGCCGTGAAGTACAGCGCCGCCATTGCCCACACAAGTACGATGGCCGATCACCTCGCCAGGCGCTACGCGGCCGATCGGCCGGGGGAAGAGTACGACCTGGAGATGTCCGTCGACGAGACCGACCAGCCCACTCATCCTCGCGAGCATTATTTCGTGGCGGCGGAACTGGAACGCCTCGGCGTTGAGGTGACGAGCCTCGCCCCGCGCTTTGTGGGGGACTTCGAGAAGGGGATCGATTTTATTGGCGATCCCGACCACTTCGAGGCGACGCTGAAGAAGCACGTGATCATCCTGCAGGCGTTCGGCGGCTACAAGCTCAGCGTACACTCCGGCAGTGACAAGTTTACGGTGTTTCCGATTCTCGGGCGTCAGGCGGGCCCGAAGGTGCACCTCAAGACCGCAGGCACGAGCTACCTGGAGGCCCTCCGCATCCCGGCCCGCCACGCGCCGGACTTCTTCCGCGAGATCGTCGACTACGCGTTCGAACGCTTTGAGGCGGATCGGAAGACCTATCACGTGAGCACGGACCTAGATGCCATTCCCACTCCCGGTGACGTGGACGACGCAGACCTGGAGGCCACCTATCTCGACGAGAACAACGGCCGCCAGCTGCTACACATCACCTACGGCTCGGTCTTGACCGCGAAACAGGATGGTGGGTGGCGTTTCAAAGATCGGTTCCTTGAGTTCCTTAATGAGCACGAGGAGGATCACTTCGACACCCTCGAAAACCACTTCCGGCACCACATCGAGAGCGTCGGCACGCTTGCCCAGTAGGTCGGAGACGGTCTCGCCTCTCCAATTCTCGCCCTCTATTATGAATCGATCTGTCAATCTCAACGGATGAGCAATTTTCTCAGCGAACAGTTCGGTCTCGACGGCCAGACAGCTGTCGTCATCGGTGCAACCGGTGAGATCGGCGGAGCCATCGCCGAGGGCCTGTGCCGCGCCGGGGCCAATACCGTTCTCGTGGGGCGTAACGCCGAGACGGGGGAGGAGAGGGCCGCTGCGTTCTCCGACGTTCCGGACGCTGGCGACGCGACCTTCGTCCGGTGTGACACGACCTCCAAGTCGGACTTGCAATCGATGGTTAACGAGGTGGACGAGCAGTTCGGGCGCATCGATGTGCTCGTAAACAGTGCCGGGGTAAATGCCGACACGCCGTTCCTGGAAATCGACGAGGACGAGTGGGACCACATCATGGACGTCAATCTGAAAGGCGTCTTTCTGGCGTGCCAGGTCGTTGGCGAGTATCTGCTAGAGCAGGGAGAGGGGGGGAGCATCATCAATATCAGCTCGATGGCCGCGCTGACACCACTCTCGAAGGTGTTTACCTACGGGGCGTCGAAGGCGGGGCTCGTGAACCTCTCGGAGAATCTGGCGCGGGAGTGGGCGTCGGAGGACATCCGCGTCAACTGCATCGCGCCCGGCTTTTTCCCCGCCGAGCAGAACCGCGAGATTCTCTCGGAGGAGCGGGTCAACGACATCATGCGACAGACGCCGGCGGGCCGGTTTGGGGAGGCCGAGGAGCTGATTGGCACCACGCTCCTTCTTGCCTCCGACAACGCAGGATCCTTTATCACTGGAGCCAACATTGCGGTCGACGGAGGCTTTTCGTCGAAGACGCTCTGAGCAACGTGACTTGGATGAGTATGTGACTGCCTCCGACAACGTGACTATTCCAGGGATGACTGCTCCTTCTAAGAACATATCGTCTGCCCCGGACCCGCAGTGTAGACGGTCTGCCGGAGGAAAAGGCAGTGACTGTATTCCTGACCGGCGATCCGGCCGCGCTGCCTCCAATTGCCGAGGTGCTTCTGGAGGGGAGCTTCGGGGCGATCGAGGTGACGATGACGGCCGACGCCCGCTGGTTCCGCCGTACCGTCAACGCGCCTTCGGGCTCGGAGTACCCTAGGTCTTCTCACATGCTCTCAACCGTTCCAAAGAGATGGTTCCACGTTAAACACGTCCGCACCCTCTGCTCCATCTCCCGACTTGCATGACGGATTTCACCTTTGGCGAGATATTGCTTCGGCTTTTCCCGCCTGGCCACGATCGATTCGTGCAGGCCGAACCGTTCGAGGCGGTGGCGCTGGCGCTGCGGGAAAGGTTCTCTGCCTCGATGGACGGCCCAAGCGCGCTGATGCTCGACGCGGGGGAGCGCACCTGAACAGCCTCTGGCGCGCCACGGGCCGAGCCCGCTACGCCACATTTGGTCGCCCCGCGGACTCCGAACCATTAATCCAACTCACCAACCTTTTCTTCTCGCCATGGACAGCTTCAATCGCCGCGATTTTTTACAGACCGCAGCTCTCGGGGCCGGGTCCATGCTGCTTGATTGGCCGGGCAAAGACACCGCTCATCCGTCGAACACGGAGTCGGCGGCCGTACGTCCGCTCCGGAAGCAGGAAGTACCCGAGGAGATTGCCCCGATCAACGCCCCCTTCGAGATGTCTGATCTATCCCGCCCGACCTTTCCGGACCGGTCGTTCGATATTCGGGACTACGGGGCCGAGCCGGGTGGCGAGACCAAAAACACCGACGCCTTCGCCGAGGCAGTTGCGGCGTGCCACAACGCAGGTGGGGGGCGGGTCGTGGTGCCGAACGGAGACTGGTTGACCGGCCCCATCCATCTGCGCAGTAACGTCAACCTGCGGGTTACGGAGGGGGCGACGATTCGCTTCAGTGAGGATCGGAAAGACTATCTACCGGTGGTGCATACCCGGATCGAAGGCGTGGAGGTCTACAACTACTCCCCACTCATCTATGCCCCGAACTGCCGGAATGTGGCAATTACCGGTACCGGCACCCTCGATGGGAATGGTGCCCACTGGTGGAATTACTTCGAGGAGCACCACGACGGCTACAGCCGCATTGAGGATGCCAAGCGGCCTCTCTCCAAACGGCAGTACGGCAATGGTGAGCATGGCCTGCGGCCTAGCTTCGTCCAGCCGTGGAAGTCCCAGAATGTGCTCGTGGAGGGCATCACCCTCCAAAACACGCCCATGTGGACGATCCATCCGGTGTATTGCGAAAACGTGGTCGTGCGGGACGTGCACGTCCAGTCGCTCGACGCACCGAACGGTGACGGGGTGAACCCGGACTCGTGCCAGAACGTGCTGGTGGAGTACTGCCATTTCGAGACCGGAGACGACGCGGTCCCCATCAAGTCGGGCCTTAACGAAGACGGGCGCCGGGTGGGCATTCCCAGCAAAAACATCGTCGTGCGCCACATTGACGCCCGCGACGTGCGCACTGGAAGTGGCGGCATCGTCATGGGCAGCGAGACTTCCGGCGGCATCAAGAACGTTTACGTGCACGACTGTCTATTCGTGGAGACCGACCGTGGCATTCGCCTCAAGTCCGAGCGCGGCCGGGGCGAGGTGGTCGAAAACCTCTACATCCAGGACGTGGAAATGCGAGACGTGGCCAACCAGGCCATCAACATAAACAGCTTCTACAGCGGTGGCGAAGCGACGGGCCCGCCCCCACTCTTCCGCAATATTAACATTCGGAACGTGCAGGTCGATGGGGCGGCGATGGGGGTGGACCTCATCGGCCTGCCGGAGGAGTGGGTGCAGGACTTCACCCTTCAGAATGTCACGATCCAGGCCGACAAGGGCGTCCTCTGCGAGCGAGTAAACGGTCTCACCTTGACTGAGGCCGAGGTAGAGGCAAGCGGAAACGTCTTCGAACTCGCGAACTGTGAGGACGTGACGCTACGATGGCTGGAATTGTCGGGCAGCGGGACACCGTTGGTCGTTACCGGGGGAGAGACGGCAGACGTTCGCATCGACAATTCTGTGGCCGAAGGGGCGATCGAGTTCGGCGCGGATGTGTCCGATGAGGCTTTCGTGCATGTGGGATAGGACGAGACCCCCCGGACCTTCTGTTTGCATTCTGGTAGCGAGGGGATGCCTCTCTTCCCGGAGAATTTTCTTCGTCCTTGTTCTTCGGGTGGTGGGGCTGCTCCGGGACGGGGTTCATCGACCTCGTCCCTAGTAATTCTCACAGGCGAGGCTTCTCGATGCCACAGGAGGACGTTTCCACATGGCTCCGTGTATCAGCCAGGATTTGGAGGGCCCATCTTCGCCGACCGGAGCAGATCCGCTTCGGCCCGGAGCCCCGTGTCGCGGCTATGGGCTATAAGTGTATAGAAGTCTTAAAGCTTAGGTTAACTCGGTTTGTGCGCTTGAACTGCTGAAAGCGCTTCGCTACTCTGATTAGCACTACCGGTAAAGTAACCGGTTACTACGACAGTCTGGTAGCGATGTCGCCGTACATGACGCCGTATAGGTAAGACTCCATGAACCAGCTCAGCCCAATGATTTGTCACTCCGATACAGCATCAAGTCCGAGCTCGACTGATCACCAACCATTTCTGGAGCGAGTCTTGAAAGCGCTTCAAGAAGAGGCACCGCACATTTTTCTTCTGGTGGCGGTCATGTTCATGGTCATCCCTATCGCCATGACGGCTCTTGGCCAACAGGGCACCATTACCGGGACCGTCATGGATAGTACGAACAATGCTCCGCTCCCTGGAGCCAATGTGCAGCTGGTCGGCACCGAGAAAGGAGCTGCAACGGACGCGAAGGGAAACTACACGATTTCGGGCATTAATCCGGGCACCTACGAGGTCCGAGCATCCTTTGTTGGGTTTGACCCGGAGGTCGCCCAGGACGTAGAGGTGGAAGCCGGTGAGACGACCCGACTAAACTTCACTCTTCTTGCGAGCACCCTGCGGCAGGATGAGTTGGTGGTGGTCGGATACGGGGAGACACAACGGGGTGAGCTTACGGCGTCGGTGACCTCCATTGACGAGGCGGAGCTCACAGAAGCTCCTGCTTCAAACGTTCTAGAGTCCCTCCAGGGCGAAGTCCCCGGAATGGACATTCGGAAGACTAGTGGGGAGACCGGTGCGGGGCTGGACTTCACGATTCGTGGAAATCGCTCTATCACGGCCTCAAATCAGCCGCTGTTCATCGTAGACGGTGTTCAATACAGCAGCATCCAAAACCTCAATCCGAACGACATCTCCTCGATTGAGGTCTTGA
>CAYLMT010000069.1:0-9157 GCA_964384855.1 uncultured Salinivenus sp. | reverse complement strand
AGCGAAAAGTCGTAGTCCTGCACGTCGATGCCGGGCTGGGGCCGGGCGGCGGGGCCCGGCGCGGGCTGGGCACACGCCCCACTGCCCCACACCAGGACACTTCCCCCCACCAGTAGCAGGAGGGCCCAGCGCCAGGACGAGCGGCCAAACCTCATCATCGAGACCTCCAGGAGAGCGTCAGTTTCCGGGGCGAACGTCGATCTCACGCGTCGTGTCGTTGAATGGACCCGGGACCACGTTGCCGTCGCTCCCGATGAGCTGGAGGTTCACCTCGTAGGTGCCGGCCTCCAGTCCCGTCACGAACGCCGGGGCCCAGTCCGTCAGCGTGATCGACGCGACCTCACTCCCCTCCCCGTCTCGGATGGTGTAACGGGCCTGGTATCCGTCCGAGCTCAACTCCACGTTGTGAAGGTAGAAGTCCAGCATAATCCGGTCGGCGGCGGCACCACTGTACGTGCCCTTCGGCCGGCTGTAGATGAGAGCCGGCTCCCTGGGGCCGAGCATGAACTCGCCGGACTCCTCCTCGACGTAGAAGTTGACAAGATCATACGCTTCCGGCCCCTTCACGCTCTCGTGGTAGGAGCGACTCGGGAAGGTGACGAGGGTGTGTGCTCCCGGCTCCAGGTCGCCGAGCTCGAAGGAGGTTCCGGCCTCGTAGTTGGCCATGTAGGGCTGGTTGTCCACGATAACGTGGAAGTGCTGCCCGTTGCCGGAGTTGGCAATCTCGTTGGACCGCTCTGTGTCGGTCTGAACGCCGGTCTCAAAATTCTCGGCCTCAATGGTGACGTCGACACCCGCACTGTCCACAACCGCACTGTCGGCCGGAGCCGTCACGCGAGCCGTGGCGCCGTCGAGGGCTGGAGACCGGTCGCCTGTCTGAATTTGTACGCCGTTGCCGCCCCCACCTCCGCAGCCGGCGAAAAGCAGAAGCGCGCCCCACACGAAGGCGAGGAAGGGGAGGGAAACACGTTGAGACTGAAACATGGCTGTCTTGGGACGTTGATTTGTGGCAGCGTGGGGAAAGGGTGCGCGGATTCGCTCCCCGTGGGGGGCACGGTAAGAATAGGCAGTAGGGGTCCGCCTGTCAATGACCTCTCCCTCCTTCTGCAGAGCCCTTCCGAGCCCCCCTCCCCCGCACCGTCATGGATGTAGAATCCACCACGCGACAAAGACGATCCCCCCTCCCATGACGGCACTCGCCACAGCGTGGAGGCGGAGACGATCGAGCAGGTGATGATGGGCATCGAACTCTCCCTCGGGGGCCTCGCCGTCGGTCAACCCCGCGGCCTCCGACACCTCTCCCCCAATCTCACAGCGCGGGAGAAAGTCGAGGGCCACGTGCAGGAAGACGCCCGTCGCAATGCCAAATACGAGGGCGTGAACGACATCGCTGCCGGGAGGGGACGCGAGCCCAACCGGAATGGCCGCGACCGCCACTGCGGCCGCGGGCACCAGGAGGACCGACACGGGCTGGCCGGCCCGGTGCAGTCGCCGCGCCGCCGCGTAGCCCGCCGGCGCCTTGTGCGAGATAATCGCCAGGCCGAGCGCCGGGCCCAGAGCCGGCATCGTCGCGTAGACAGCCCCAATGACCAGCCCGGCGGCCAGCGAATGGGCCGTGAGCTCCAGCGTCGTGCCGTCGAACGGAAGGTGCAGATGAGCCAACTGATGCTGGGCCGCGTGCAGCAAAAACCCGACAAACACCCCGGCCGCAATCCCGAACCCGCCGACGGCTGGGTCGTGCCCGATGGCACTCGGGATGAGGAACGCCCCTGTGCTCGTGATCATGGCACCACTCGCGACCCCGTATCCCCAGGCCAGCCGACGCGCCTGCTGAACACTGCCCGACCGACCCTCGGCTTCCGACCGCGCCCCCAGCCACGCGCCCCCAGCCATGGCCATGAACGCCGTGGCCCCAATGGCCAACAGTTTCCAGAGCGACGCCGCCACCGCAAGCCCCAATGCGCCGATGAGAGCGCCGGCGCCCCCCCACCCGATCGGTGAAATCAAGCGCACTGGCGAGGGCAGAGAGAAGGAAGGCATTGGACACCGATGCGAAGCAAGAATCAGCGAACGCGCGTGGGGCAGACGTTGCAACGGGGCCGAATTCCTGGGGCTCGAGGGGAAAGAACGAGAGACGCAATCCCCCTAGAGAGCGCTCCCCGACGCCTCCCACAGGGCCCAAACGACAAAAACCCTCGATCCCGAAGGGTCGGAATCGAGGGCCGAGCGGTCCGGACGGGACTCGAACCCGCGACCTCTGCCGTGACAGGGCAGCATTCTAAACCAACTGAACTACCGGACCGTCGATTTCAAAAGTGCGTCTATATCTAACAGTGACGACCCGTGGGGTTCCGGGCGCGAGGAATGTTCACACAGGTTCAACCCACGCCTTTACCACCCCCACGTCCCCGGATGCCCCACCCGGAACTCCTTGAATTTCTCTCGGGGGAGCCCCCAGCTCCGGAAACAATCGAAATTCAAAAAGTAACAGGGCCCGGTCCAGTCCCACAAGGGTGGACCCGCGTGTCGTTTCCGAAAGTCTCTATTCTCTCAGACCGCCGACAAACCCGACAATGCCAACCTACACGTATCGCCGCGAAGACGGAAGTACCTTTGAGGTCAACCAGCCCATCACTGAGGACCCCCTCGACACGTGCCCGGAGACGGGACAGGACGTGGAACGAATTATCACCGACAATCCCGGCGTCATCTTCAAAGGCGAGGGGTTCCACGTCAACGACTACGACGAACACGGCCCCAAACAGGAAGCTCCCGACTCGGACGACGCAGACGCCGACGCCGAGACGGAAACGTCGTAAGTCGGTCCAATTTGGCGATCTCTGTTCGAGGCGGCTCCCCCCGACCAGGATGCCCGCCGTATCGGGCTCACTTCTCCTCTAACGTCTCAATCGGGAACCACTCCGCTTCCGGCTCCACCGTAAGGGCCGGCTCCGGACCCGCATCGTCCCAGCCCTGCTCCTCGACCGTCATGAGGGGAGTCACCGTCATGTCACGGTCGACCACAATCTGGCACGCGAGGCGCATGTCCCCAAACTGATCGATGTCGGTAAGCTTGTCGTACTCGGCCTCGGTCATGACCTGGGGCTCCCCCTCCTCAAATTCCACCCGACACGTGGTGCACCGGGCCTGTCCCCCGCAACGGTGCCCCACCGCAACCCCGCAGTCCTCAATGGCCCGAACGAGCCGCGTGCCTTCCTCAACGTCACAGGTGCCAACGCCTTCAATCGTAAGCTCGTACATAGGAGCAGATCGCTGATTGGCGAAAACGCGTGAACCGGCACACGACAGGTGCCGCCTAAAAAAGACGAATCCGAGCCGAGCGCGTCAACCCCGGGCCCGATTCCTTCCGACCGTGCAGCCGGCTCCTGCTTCAGACGAGCAGGGGCTCCGGCTCGCCTCCGTGCCCCAGAGGCCCCGCACCAAGGGTTCAGGGAGCGCTTTGAAATAAACCCGTAATTTGTGGGGCCGATGGGCAACTTGCCCCAACCTCCCTTCCATATGGCCAGTGGTGTTTCAATCGCAATCCCCCCTCCCACGGCTCATGTCCCATCCAGTCGTACTGGTAAACGAGGACGACCGGTCGCTCGGCACCGCCGACAAACTCCAGGCACACACCGAGGGATGGCTTCACCGCGCCTTCTCGGTATTCATTTTCGACCCCGACGGCCGACTCCTCCTTCAGCGCCGCACCGAGGACAAATACCACTCCGGCGGCCTCTGGTCAAACACCTGCTGCAGCCATCCTCGGCCCGGGGAAGCGCCGCTCGACGGAGCCCACCGTCGGCTGTCCGAGGAGCTCGGCTTCACAGCCTCCCTCACGCCTGCCTTTCAGGACCGCTACAACCTTTCCGTCGGGGATCATCTCGTCGAACACGAGTACAACCACGTGTTCGTCGGCACGGCGGACGCACCACACATTCGCCCCAGTGCCCACGAGGTGGCCGACTGGACCTGGGTGTCCCCTTCGGTCTTGCGCGACGACGTAGCCGCCCATCCTCACCGCTACACGGCGTGGTTTCGTCACCTCCTTCCGACCGCCCTCGCCGGCATTCCTTCCTCGTCCGGGGACCCGTCGGCCTCCGCTCCCACCCCGTCACGCGACACGCCGACCCCACCTCGGAACTCTTAGCGGTGGGAAATCTCCGATACCGCCCTGATCGTCGTCTTTTTCCGATCCCTCTCGTCCCGTGTCCGACGGCCCCCCTCCGTACCGCCAGTACGCAGGCCTGGCCCTCGTCATCCTCGCGTACGTCGGAGGCATCATCGGCTGGTCGTGTGCGGTGATGCAGGTCAACTCCTCGCCCCCTCCTGCGGACTCGTCCCGGACCGAGGTCGTAGATTCAAGGATCGAGGCCCACTCTGCCGACACTTCGGAGACCCTCGCCCAACCATCTCCTCAAACCCGCGCCATTCTCACGGACCGCCGTTTCCAAACCCACCACCCGTCGCACCGACATGCTCGTGACGGATGCCGATCCCAGCCTGCTACTCAGTCGTCTCCCCAGATCCCGCAGACAAACGATGACTGTACTGAATCGGATGCACGCATCGGTCTTGCGCCGAAATAGCAGCGATTCGTACGGTCCAGGCCGAACATTTCTCCGCCCCCCGGGTATTTTCGTTCCTGTGTGATGCCCGCGACGCCCCCGTCTCCACTCATCTCTTTTTGACTCTGCTCCACACGTATGGCTTACGAGAGGTACGAGCCGGTCATCGGCCTGGAGGTGCACGTCCAGCTCCAGACCAACGCCAAGATCTTTAGCCCCGACGCCACTGCATTTGGGGCCGCTCCCAATACGCAGGTGGATCCCATCAGCCTCGGCCACCCCGGCACCCTGCCGGTGCTCAACGAGAAGGTGGTCGAATACGCCCTGCGGCTCGGCGTGGCCACCCACTGCTCCATCGCCGATCGCTCGGTCTTTGCGCGCAAGCACTACTTCTATCCGGACCTCCCGAAGGGATATCAGATCTCTCAGTACGACACGCCGATTTGCTACGACGGCTACGTGGAGATCTTCCCGGGCGAGGACGAGGAGGCGCGCCCCTCCAGCCCCGACTCCCGCCGCGTGGGGCTGACGCGCATCCACATGGAGGAGGACGCGGGGAAGTCTATGCACGACCCGGCCGGAAACACCACCCGACTCGACTACAACCGGTGTGGGGTGCCACTGCTGGAGCTGGTGACCGAGCCGGACCTCCGTTCTCCGCGCGAGGCATATCTCTTCCTGCAGCGACTGCGCCAACTGGTGCGCTACCTGGGCATCAGTGACGGCAACATGGAGGAGGGCTCTCTGCGCTGTGACGCGAACGTGAGTGTGCGCCCCCGCGGCCGAGAGGCGTTTGGGACGCGTACCGAGCTCAAGAACATGAACTCGATGCGGCACGTGGAGCAGGCCCTCGACTACGAGATCACCCGTCAGATCGCCGCCGAAGAACGGGGCGAGTCCATCACGCAGCAGACCCTGCTCTGGGACGCAGACTCGGGCACGACCCGCCCCATGCGCTCGAAGGAGGAGGCCCACGACTACCGCTACCTTCCCGATCCGGACCTGGTGGAGGTGCAGGTGGAACCGTCCATGATTGAAGAGGTGCGCGAGGGCCTTCCCGAACTCCCCCGGGCCCGCCGCCATCGATTCGTTGAGGAAATTGGCCTCCCGGAGTACGACGCCGGGGTGCTGACCGAGGAACGAGCCGTGGCCGACTACTTCGAAGAGACCCTCCGGCACCTTTACAAGCGTACGAAGGGAGGTGACACCGATGCACAGGCCAAGACGGTGTCGAACTTCGTCATGACCGAGGTGATGCGTGTGCTCAATGAGCGCGATCTCGCCATTGACGAGTTAGCGGTGGACCCGGAGCGCCTGGCCCAGCTCGTGTTCCTACGGCTGGAGGATAAGGTGAACTCCAACGGAGCCCAGGAGGTCTTCGAAACCATGCTCGACGAGCCGAACAAGAGCGCGGGCCGCATCGCCGACGAGCAGGACCTGATCCAGGTCACCGATCGAGGCGCAATTGCTCCCGTGGTGGAGGACGTCCTGGACGACCATCCGGACAAGGTGAACACCTACCTGGGGGGCAAAGACGGCCTCCTCGGCTTCTTTATCGGGCAGGTCATGCAGCGCTTCGACGGCTCCCCCGATCCGGAGATGGTCCGGTCACTCCTCCGAGAAAAGCTCGATGCGCGGCGGGACACGGCGAATGTCGACGAGTAGCCGCTCCGATGATTCCCTTTTCTTCTCGTCCTTCTGATTCCTCCGGGGCCGTCTGCCCGGGACACTGCCTTCTGGGGGCATTCTTTCTTCTCGTCCTGGGCAGTGCCTGCCAGCAGCCCTCCTCCTCGATCCACAGCCACCTGGAGGGCCAGGTCATCGTCGACTCGTCGGCCGGGGCCCTCGACGCGTACCGCGACGTGCGGGTGCTCGTGGTTCGGCCGGACGGCCGCCGCCTCGATACGCTGGGCCACGCCCGAACCGACTCCGAGGGACACTTTCGGATGCCAATCTCCGCGCCGAAGCGGGGCGTCTACTCCCTGTCCCTTTGGGGGCACGGCGGCCGTGAGCAGCTCGCAAGTACCGAGTACGTGGTGGCCCCCGGCGACACCGCCACGCTCCGCGTCGAACTTCCGCTCCGAGGACAGAAACTCCGTCCCATCTCCCCCGAAAACCGGGCCCTGCAGGCGTACCGCAACGCCATGACCATGCACCGACGCCTCCTGTCTCGTCGGCTCCAGGACGAGCCCCCCAGCGCCAACGTACAGGTCCAAAACATCCGCCTCACCAGCAGCATCCTGTGGCACCTCCGGGACCGATACCCCGGCACCTACGCGGCAGAGTTCGCCGCCGTCGAATCCCTTTCGCTGCTTGAGGGCTGGAACGACTCGCTGGTCGTCGCTCGTGCCTGGCAGATTAGCCCCTCCAGCCCGCGCTACATCGACGCCGTCCACATCGCCCGTCGGGCCGAGGCCCGCCTCCACGGCCACCGGGCCGCCCTGACGCTCCTCGACACCCTTGAGGCCCGTGCCTCCGGCTCCCAACGACAGGTCGGGGTCCAAGCCGCACGGATCCAGGCGTTCCTGGACAGCGCACAAGTCAAAGCGGCCCTGTCGGCGGCTCAGCAGCTCCGCGACGACTTTCCGCGCACGTCGTGGGCCCGGTGGGCTGACCGCACCGAGTACGAGGCGACGCACCTGCAGCCGGGCATGACTGCGCCCGACCTGACGCTCCAAACGCTTCAAGGCGACACCCTCTCCCTTGATTCGCTCCGAGGCCGGCCTGTTGTCCTCGAATACTACCGGCCCGGCCTCGACCTCTACACGCTGCAGCGCCCCCTCCGCAACGCCCTGTACGACGCCACCCGACGGGATTCCGTCACATTTATCTCCATCTCCACCGAGCCCGACACGCTCGTCAACCGGGCGTTCCTTCAACAGCGCCGCCTGCCGGGCCATCGGGTCATCGCTGCCGAGGGCGCCGAAGACCCACTCGTAACCCGGTACAACGCCGTGCACCTCCCCAGTTGGGTTCTCATCGACAGCGAGGGAGCAATCGTCGACCGCTACCGGGCGAGTGACTTTCCCGCCCTCCGACAAAGCCTCACCCAGCTTCTTCGGGCCGAGCAGTCGAGCGTCTCTCCGCTGTCGCTTCCCTGATTTTTTCAGAGGATCCTTTACGGAATCGGACCGTGAAGGCCTTGAAACAAGCCACGCTGTCCGCGTACTTGCCTCGTGCTGGTATGTCGTTCGTCACCTGTCTTCTGTGATCACCCCAACCTTACTGTGCCGTCTGTTCTCTCCGGGACCTTCTCCTACATTAAGAACTTCCTCCAGGACCAGGATGTCGCGGCGATTGCGCCCTCCTCGTCGTTCCTGGTCCAGCGCGTCTGTAAATGGATCGACTTCGAGGACGACCAGATCATCGTCGAGTACGGGCCCGGGAATGGGGTCTTCAGCGAATTTATTCTCGACCGCATGACGACAGACTCGACCCTCCTCCTCGTCGAAAGCAATCCGGACTTTGTCGACACCCTAGAGGAGATGACCGCTGACGATCCGAGGGCCGTGGTGGTGAAAGATCGGGCCGAACGCATCGTCGAGATTCTTGACGATCACGATGTTGATGCGGTCGACTACATCGTGTCCGGCATTCCCTTTTCCTTCTTCGACGAGGACGAGAGGCATGAACTCCTCGCCCGAACGCGAGACGTTCTCGCGGAGGATGGAAAGTTTCTCGTCTATCAGAACTACAACCACCTGGAGGCCCCGCTCCGCGAACACTTTTCGGAGGTCACGAAGGAATACGAACCCCGGAACATCCCCCCGACGATGTTTGCCTACGAGGCCCGGAAGTAGCGCCCGTTCCTGTTTCTCTCTCTTCTCTCCACTACGTCCCCTCGTTCATGCTGGTTGCTGGCAACTGGAAAATGAACACCGACGTCCCGGAAGGCCGGGCGCTCGCCAACTCCATCGCGGAGGGCCTTTCCTCCGGATCTTCCAACTTTGATGGCGTCGACTTTCTCGTCTGCCCCCCGTACGTCCACCTGCCAGCCGTCATTGATGCGCTGGCGGACACCCGCGCCGCCGTGGGGGCCCAGGACATGCACGCGGAAAACGAAGGCGCCTACACGGGCGACGTGTCTGCCCCCATGCTCACCTCGATCGGGTGTGACGCCGTCATCCTCGGTCACTCCGAGCGCCGGGAGTACTACGACGAGACCGACGCCGAGGTAAATGCGAAGGTAAACCAGGCACGGGCCCACGGCCTCGTGCCGATCGTGTGTGTCGGTGAAACGCTGGAGCAACGGCAGGCCGGAGAGGCCGCGACGGTGGTACAACGACAGGTGGACGGGGCGCTCTCGGGCGTCTCGATCGACAACGCGGACGAGCTGGTCGTGGCGTACGAGCCGGTCTGGGCCATTGGCACCGGCGAGTCGGCCGCCCCCGAGCAGGCGCAGGAAATGCACGCGGTGATTCGCGATGATCTCGCGGACCGGTACGGAAGCAAGGTGGCGGACGATGTGCCCCTCCTCTACGGCGGTAGCATGAAGCCGCACAATGCCTACGGGCTCCTCTCCCAATCCGACATCGACGGGGGGCTCATCGGCAGCGCCAGCCTCGCGTCCGACAGCTTCCTCGGCATCG
>CAYLMT010000068.1:0-9407 GCA_964384855.1 uncultured Salinivenus sp. | reverse complement strand
CGAGGCCTTCACGGCAGTTGCCCGCAATTACCTAATTCCATCCGAGATCGGGTAGTCCAACTACGCCCACTCCCGAGACCGTCGCTACAAAAGAGCACGCTCCGGAAGGACAGCGCCACGTGAATTCGCTAGTGCAATCCTGGAAGGAGCGAAGTCCCCCGATGTCGTCTGGGTGAGTCAGAAGCGGAGGACGAAGATGAAGAAGACGGGCGATCCGACAATGTTCGCCCCAGAACTCTGAGTTGAAATCCTAAGCCCTGCAAACACTGAGGGGAAAATTAACGAGAAGCGAGTCCTCTACCTGGAAGCCAGTGCAGAAGAGGTTTGGATCATGGACGCAAACAATCAACTCCGATTCTTCGGCGAGAACTGCCCGGCCCACATGGAACTGGGATGATGGGTGTGCTCCATGGACTACATCCGCGGCTGTGCCGCCGCGAAGAGCAACAACCCCGCCGCCACAGATACGTTGAGCGACTCCGCCGGACCCCGCATGGGAATGGACACAAGCTCGTCGCACGCCTCGGCCACCTCGGACGCGAGGCCCTCCCCTTCACTCCCGAGCACCACCGCCACGGGCCGGTCCCAGTCGCAGTCCCAGAGCGACGTCTCCGCGGTGCCCTCCGCCCCGTACACGAAATACCCGCGCTCCTTCAGCTGGGTGAGCACACGGGGCAAGTCATCACTCCGGGCGATGGGGATGCGGGGGGCCGTCCCCGCACTCGCTTTGATCGCAGCCGCATTCAACGGGGCCATCTCGCGCGTCGGCACGATCACACCGTCCGTCCCCGCCGCCACCGCACTCCGCAGGATCGCCCCAAAATTTCGGGGATCCGTCACTCGGTCCACGATCAGAAGCATGGGCTGTTTGGTCTGCACCGCGTCCCAGGTGGGGGCAATGTCGGAGAGCATCTCGTCCACCTCCCAGTAGCGAATCGGCGCCGTGATGGCAACCACGCCCTGATGCGTAGCACCGTCGGACTCGTGCCGCAGCCGCGCCTCGGGCACGTACTGCACGGGCGTGCCCCGCTCCTCGGCAGCCGCCCGAATGGCCCCGATTTGGGCACCGCTGGCGTCTTGCTTCAGCATGACCTTTTCAATGCCGAGATCGTCCCGCTGCAGAGCTTCGAGCACGGGCTCGCGGCCGATGAGCGTAGAGGTGTCTGACGCACTCATGTGCGAAAATTGCTTGGTACAGAAAAATTGCCGACGGACGAGGTGTCCCCCCGTAGAAACTCGCCCCGGGACACGCAACAGCGGGATCGAGACGAGGTTCACGATCCAATCCACTCTTTGACCCGTTTTCGCTCCGCACCGAACGGGGGAAACTGCTGCCCGTATGGAGACCCTGCCTTTTCCCAAGAGCCCAGTTCTATGCCTGCCTCCTCCCCCGGCCGCACCGCGGTCTTCGTCGACGGCTGTCGGCTTCCCTTCCAGCGAGCTGGCACCGGGTACGCGGACCTGATGGCCTACGACATGGGTCGCATGGTCCTCCGCCACCTGCTGACCCGGACCGGCCTGCCCGCCGAGCGGGTCGAGCGCGTCGTGATGGGAACGGTCGTGCAGGACGTCAACACGAGCAACGTGGCACGGGAGTCGGCCCTCGCCGCCGGCATTCCACCCCACGTGCCTTCCTTCACGGTCACGATGGCATGCATCTCCAGCAATCAGGCCGTAACGAGTGGTATGGACCTGCTTCGCACCGGGCAGGTGGACGTAATGATTGCGGGCGGCACCGAAACGCTTAGCGACCCACCCGTCCGTCTGAAGCGTCCCCTCCGGAAGCGACTCTTCCAGGCGCGTAGCGCGAAAAGTACGGGCGACTATCTCGAACTCCTCGACGGCCTCAGCCCCGGCGACCTCCTGCCCGAAACGCCGGCCATCGCCGAGTTCTCGACCGGCGAGGTCATGGGCGAGAGTGCCGACCGGCTCGCCGCCATGTTTGGGATCTCGCGGGAGGCGCAGGACCAGTACGCGCTCCGCTCCCACGAAAAGGCCGCGGCGGCCCGCGACGACGGGCGCCTCGACGAGGAGCTTGCTCCCGCGACGGTGCCGCCGGAGTTCGACCCGATCACGACCGACAACGTGATCCGGGACGACACGTCCATGGACAAGCTCCGCGACCTTCCCCCCGCGTTCGTGGAGCCGTTCGGCACCATCACGGCCGGCAGCTCGTCCGCCCTCACGGACGGCGCCTCGGCGACCCTGTTGATGGCGGAGGACGTGGCCGAGGCCGAAGGGTTCACGCCACGCGCCGCCCTGCGCACCTACACGTACGTGGCGCAAGATCCCAAAACTGAGCTGCTGCTGGGCCCGGCGTACGCCATCCCGCAGGTGCTCGATGAGGCCGGGCTCGCACTCGACGACCTCGATGTGATCGAGCTTCACGAGGCGTTCGCCGGACAGGTGCTGGCCGTACTCGAAGCGCTCCGCTCCGACACGTTCGCCGAGGAACACCTAAATCGAAGCGAGGCGGTCGGGGAGATCGACATGGATCGCCTCAACACCCGGGGCGGGTCTCTCTCCCTGGGTCACCCGTTCGGGGCCACGGGGGCGCGGCTCGTCATGAGTGCGGTAAACCGTCTCCACGACGAAGACGGGCGCTGGGCACTCGTCGCGGCCTGCGCGGCCGGCGGGCAGGGCCACGCCCTCCTCCTCGAACGGTCGGCGGCGTAACCCGTCGGTGCGTCGGCCCTTTTCATCCACCTCTCCCCTCAGCCCTCCACGCCCATGCCCAAAGCCCTCTCCGTCCCCACCGACCTGCTGACCGTAACCGTGGACGAAACCGAGGTGGCCACACTGGAGCTCAACGATCCGGACGCGTCGGTCAACAAAATCTCCTGGGAGACCCTAAATGCCTTTTCAGACGCCCTGGACGTGATCGAGACCCACGCGGACCTGACGGGGCTCGTCGTGACCAGTGGCAAGCCCGACTCGTTTATCGTCGGCGCCGACCTGGCGATCCTTCAGGACTTCCAGATTCCGGCGGAGGCTCGTCGGCTGAGCCGCGAGGCGCACGCGCTCGGCGAGCGGGTCCGAGATCTGTCGGTACCGACCGTCGCTGCGCTCCACGGTCCCGTGATGGGCGGCGGCCTGGAACTGGCGCTCAACTGTGACTACCGGATCGCCTCCACCGCCGACGTGACCAAGCTGGCCCTCCCGGAGGTGCAGCTCGGCCTCCTCCCCGGCGGGGGCGGCACTCAGCTCCTCCCCCGCCTCGTGGGCGTGCAGCAGGCCCTCTCGCTCATGCTCACGGGCAAAAACACGTACCCGGAAAAGGCGCGGCGCATCGGCCTCGTGGACGCCCTCATCCACCCGCCCGGCCTGCCGGACGCGGCCCGCCGGGCGGCGCGTCAACTGGCCAATGGCAACCGGACCGTCGACCGCGAGGCTCTCTCGCTGGGCGACCGTTTGTTGGAAGGCAATCCCGTGAGCCGCCGTGTCATCTACCGGCAGGCCCGCAAACGGACCGAGTCCCGCACTCGCGGCAACTATCCCGCCCCACCCCGCATCATCGACGCCGTGCGGACGGGAATGGAAGAGGGCCTGAAAGCAGGCCTCGACACCGAGCGGCAACATTTCGGCGAGCTCGCCTTCACGCCCGAGTCGCAGGCCCTCGTCTCGCTCTTCTTTGCCAAGCGAGATGCCGAGACAAACCCTCAGCCCGATCGGGCACGGACGGTCGACACGGTCGGCGTGCTCGGGGCGGGCCTCATGGGCAGCGGCATCGCTCAGGTGTCGGTTCAGAACGGCCTCGATGTCGTGCTCAAGGACCAGTCGCTGGAACTGGCGGCCCAGGGAAAGAAGGCCGTCTGGTCCGCGGTGACCGAGCAGAAGGAGAAGGGCATCATCAATGCGTTCACGCGCGACCAGATCGTGGAGCGGGTAGCCCCCACCGCCGACTACGCCCCGCTCCGCACGGCCGACGTCGTGATCGAGGCCGTGCCCGAGGACCTGTCGATCAAGCACACGGTGCTCTCGGAGGTGGAGGCGGTGGTCGACGCGGACACGGTGCTGGCCTCCAACACCTCCGCCCTGCCCATCTCGAACATTGCGGAAGGCGTGGACGACCCGTCCCGCGTGCTCGGTATGCATTACTTCTCCCCTGTCCCCGACATTCCGTTGCTGGAGATCGTCACCACGGAGGAGACGTCCGACGAGGCCCTCGCCACCGCCTACGCCGCGGGCCTCGCGCAGGACAAGACCGTCATCGTCGTGAACGATGGCCCAGGCTTCTACACGACCCGCATCCTGGCCCTCTACATGAACGAGGCCCTGTTGCTCTTCGAGTCCGGGGCCGATATTAAGACCGTCGACGAGGCGATGAAGGACGCTGGATTTCCGATGGGTCCGTTCGAGCTGTTCGACCTCGTGGGCCTGGACGTGGCGGCCAAAATTACGGATGTGATGGGGGAGGCCCTGTCTAGTGATCGTGTCGAAATCAGCGAGGCCGCAAACCAGCTCGCCGAGGCCGATCTGCTGGGCCAGAAGACGAACCTCGGCTTCTACGAGTACGACGCGGACGACGACGCTGACGACAAGGATCCACAGGACGTGAACGACGCGGTGTACCAGTACAGCGGTGCCCCCTCCCGCACGACGCCCCCCGCCGCGGTCGTCCAGGACCGCCTCCTGCTCATGATGGTGAACGAGGCCGTGCGGTGCCTGGAAGACGAGGTGCTCCGCGCCCCCATCGATGGGGACCTCGGGGCCGTCTTCGGACTTGGTTTCCCACCCTTCCTCGGAGGCCCCTTCCGGCACGTCGACCGCCAGGGTGCCGACGCGATCGTCGAGACCCTCCAGCGCCTGACTGACCGCCTCGGCGACCGCTTCCGCCCCGCCGACCGCCTCCAGACCCACGCCTCTCAGGACACGACCTTCTACTCGTAAGCGCATGGCGTCTTCCATCTCCACCCTCAAAGAGGCCCTCTCCTCCCCCACCGCCTACCCGCACGACCCGGAGCGGATCGAGTTTGTCCAAACCCACATCTCGCTGGTCGCTCTCGTCCCGCCCTGGGTCTATAAAATCAAAAAGCCCGTCTCCCTCTCTTTCCTCGACTTCTCGACCCTGGAGCGTCGGCGACATTTCTGCGAAGAAGAGGTGCGCCTCAACCGCCGCCTCGCCCCCGACACGTACGAGGGCGTGGTGCCCATTGTGGACACCGACGAGGGCCTTCGTGTGGAGGGGGATCCGGAGACCGGATCCGTCGTGGAGGTGGCGGTGAAAATGCGGTACCTCGCCCCGGACCAGTTTCTGGATGCGCGGCTGGCGCGGGGGGACACCTCCGCCGCCCACGTCGACCGGGTCGTCCGGACGCTCTGCGAGTTTTACCAGTCGCGCCCCTCCACACCCGAGGTAGCGGAGGCGGGTCGCATCGAGCGGCTCCGGGCGGTCACCGAGGAGAATTTCGTGGAGGCGGAGGGACACGTCGGGACTCTCCTTTCGCGCCCGGCCCACGAGGCCCTTCGTTTCTACGCCGATCACTTTTACGACCAGCACGCCGCCCGCCTTCATCGGCGCCGGGCCGGCGGGTTTATCGTCGAGGGGCACGGCGATCTGCGCCTGGAGCACGTCCACATCACGGACGACCGCGTCGCCATCTTCGACTGTGTCGAGTTCAACGACGAGTTTCGGCGTCTCGACGTGGCGAACGACGTAGCGTTCCTCGCCATGGACCTCGACCGAAAGGGGCACCCGGACCTGTCCCGTCGCTTCGTGCACCGCATGGCCAAGGGACTGGGCGACCCGGGTTTGTCGACGGTGATCGACTTCTACAAAAGCCAGCGGGCCCAGGTGCGGGGAAAGGTTCACGGGCTCCGGGCCGCCGAGGACGAGGTGCCCCCGGTCGATCGGGCCCGCAGCCGTGCTGAAGCCCGGCATTATTACCAGCTCGCCCTCCGTTACGCGGTGGCGGGGAGCGAGCCGCTCGTCGTGGTGATCATGGGGCGCCCCGGCACCGGCAAGAGTACGCAAGCCGAGGCGGTGGCGCGGGCTGTCGGCTGGCCCCACCTCGCCTCCGACCGCATCCGCAAGACGCACGCGGGGGTCCCGCTCCACGAACGGGCCGACGCCGACACGCGCGAGCGCCTCTATACCGACCGCATGACGGAGGTCACATACGCGACCCTCCGCACTCGTGCGCTGGAGCGAGCCCGTCAGCAGAACGGCACGGTGCTCGACGCGACATACAGTCGCTATGCGCAGCGGGAGCAGCTGCGCACCGCCCTCCGCGCCGCGGATGTCCCGTACGTATTCGTAGAGGTGACGGCCGAGGACGCCGCTCTCAAAAACCGCCTGCGCGAGCGCTCTACCGACGCCGCCATGGCCTCGGACGCCACGGCCAGCGATTTCGAGAAACTAACCGAGCGCTACGAGGCCCCCGACGCCCTGGAAGACCCGCGTCACGTGCGGGTTGGGACGGAGGGCACGGTCGAGCAGACGACGCTCGACATTCTGAAAACGTTGATTCGGCTGTCGGATTAAGCCGCCCCATTCCCTTTACGGTTGAACTGTGGGTGGAATGGAGAGACGGTAGATATATTATGTCTCGATGGATCAGCTCTTGAGGCACTTTCCTGAAACCATGGGAAGCCAGGACTACGCCACGGCCAGGTCCAGCGCCGCCTCCGAGGACACGACCTGCACACCGGCGTCGTTCATCTCATCCCACGCCTGTGCCAGCGAGCCGTCCTGGTCGATCCCGCGGGTCGCGTCCTCGATCACGTACACGTCGAACCCTTCCTCGCGCCCGTCGACGGCCGACCACTTCACGCAGAAGTCCGTCGCCAGGCCGCACACGTAGAGCGTGTCGATGTCTCGTTCGCGCAGGTACCCCGCCAGGCCCGTCGGGGTCTCGCCGTCATTCTCGTAAAAGGCCGAGTACGAGTCGATCTCGGGCCGGAATCCCTTGCGAATGATGAGCTCCGAATGGGTCGTGTCGAGGTCTGGGTGAAACTCCGCGCCCTCCGAACCCTGCACGCAGTGGTCCGGCCACAGAACCTGCTCACCGTAGTCCACCTCAATCACGTCCATCGGATCATGCTCGGGGTGCGAGGAGGCGAACGACTGGTGCCCGGCCGGGTGCCAGTCCTGGGTCTGAATCACGTGGTCGAACCCCTCCGCCAACTCATTCACCGTCGGCACGATGGCATCCCCCTCCGGCACCGCCAGCGCACCGCCGGGGCAAAAGTCGTTCTGAAGATCGACGATGAGTAGTGCATCCATAACAAATAGGCGGTCACTGATGTGAGGAAATTCGCGAGCGCGCACCGGGAACGACACGTCCCCGATCTCACAAATTCGAATCCCAATCGGCGAACATTGTTGCCCGAGATCGTGCGGATCACGGCGGTCGGACGGAGGGTTCGACACGACCCGTATTGACTCATCCCTCTGTCCCTCTCGATGACCGCGTCCCTCTCCCCTGCCAACCGCGAAGAGATCGAGCGCGTCTTCGCCGCCCAACAGGCCCACGCGCCGGCCGTCCGAGCCACGACGGCCGACCAACGCAAACAGAAGCTGCAGCGCCTCGGCGACGGACTTCGGACGTACCGCTCTGCGTTTCAGGAGGCGATCCACGCCGACTTTCGAAAGGCCCCGGCGGAAGTGGACCTCACGGAGCTAAAGCCCGTGCTCGACGAGGCGCAGCACGCCATCAACCACCTCGACGCGTGGATGGCTCCGGACCGGCGGGGGAGTCCCCTCCTCTTTGCCGGCACCCGCTCGGCGGTGCATTACGAGCCGAAAGGGGTCGCGCTGATCCTGTCTCCCTGGAACTACCCCCTTACACTTACGCTCGGGCCCCTCATCGGAGCGATCGCGGCGGGCAACTGCGTGGTGCTCAAGCCCTCCGAAAAGACGCCGCGTACGAACGTCGTCCTGAAGAAGATGCTCGACGAGGTATACGAGGAACGCGAGGTGGCCCTGCTCCCCGGTGGCAAAGCAGTCGCCCAGGCGCTACTCGATCAGCCGTTCGACCATGTGTACTTCACCGGCAGTCCCCGCGTCGGCCGACTCGTGATGAAGGACGCGGCGGACCACCTGGCGTCGGTGACGCTGGAGCTCGGGGGCAAGTCGCCCGCGTTTGTGGACGAGACCGCCGACCTGGAGCTCGCCGCGGAGCGCATCGTCTGGTCTAAGTTCACGAACGCAGGCCAGACCTGCATCGCCCCGGACTACGTCCTCGTTGACGACGCGGTGCACGACGCGCTGGTCAACCGGTGTGCCGAAACGGTGGAGCGGTTCTATGGGGCAACCGCCGACCTGCGCCGAGACAGTGCGGACTACGCACGCCTCATCGACGACGCCCACTGGGAACGCGTCGTCTCACTCCTGGAGGAGGCCGTGTCCTCGGGAGCAACCATGGCACTCGGCGGTGAGACCGAAGCGGACACCCGGTACGTGAGCCCCACGATTCTGACGAACGTGCCCCTGGACACCCCGCTGATGCAGAAGGAAATCTTCGGCCCCCTCTTGCCCGTAATTTCCGTCTCGACGCTCGACGAGGCCCTGGACAGCATCAACGAGCACCCCAATCCGCTGTCCATGTATCTCTTCAGTGAGCGCGACGCGACGGTCGAGGCAGTGTTGGAGCGCACCACGGCCGGGAGCACCTGCATCAACGAGGGGTTCCTTCACTTTGCCAACCCGAACCTCCCCTTTGGCGGAGCCGGCCACAGCGGGATTGGGCGGGGACATGGAGAAGCCGGCTTCCGAGCATTCTCGAATGAGCGATCGGTCCTGCGCCGTCGGTACGGTGCATCGCTCCTCCGGGCCGTCTTTCCCCCGTTCACAGACCGGACAGAGAGTCTCGTGAAAACGATGCTTCGGTACTTCTCCGGGCCCTAAAGTCCCTGTGATCGATTTGTTGGAAGGCCCGTAATAGAGTTTTGTCGTCTCGTCTTTTTCCGCGTCTCTTCCTTCCATGCCCGACACCGGCGACGTACTGGACGGCTACCGCCTGGACGCGGTCATTGGCCGCGGGGGCATGGGAACCGTGTATCGGGCCACGGACCTGGCGCTCGAAAAGACCGTCGCCCTGAAGGTCATCGCCCCCCATCTGGCCGACGACGACACGTTCGTGCGGCGCTTCCGTGAGGAGGCCAAGGCCCTGGCCCGGCTGGATGCAGACGGGATTGTGGACGTCTACACGCTGCGCGAGACCGAGGGCGCCCTCTTTTTCGTCATGGAACACATCGAGGGGCCGTCGCTGCAGACAGTGTTGCAGCGGCAGGGACGACTGGAGCCACCCCAGGCCTTGTCCCTCCTCCGCCAGGTTCTCACCGCCGTGGGGCACGCCCACGGCTCCGGGGTGCTGCACCGAGACCTCAAGCCGAGCAACATTCTGATCAGCGCGGACGGCCAGGCGGTGATCACGGACTTCGGGCTGGCGAAGATTTTGGCGTCC
>CAYLMT010000067.1:4667-9667 GCA_964384855.1 uncultured Salinivenus sp. | reverse complement strand
CGATCGTTCCTACGTTTACATGCGGCTTCTCCCGCGCAAACTCTTCCTTGGCCATGGTGATGTGTGGTCAGTGTGTGCGTGTGGATTCGAATGTGGCAGAAAAGAAAGCAGTCGCGGGACCGGGGTCCCGCGCCGCAGGTGGGCTATGCCGCCGCACCCACGGTTTGTTCGTCCATGATTTCCGAGGCAACCTCTTCGGGGACAGGCTCGTAGCTTCCGAACTGCATCGTGTAGATGGCCCGTCCCTGAGACAACGAGCGGAGGTCCGTCGAGTAGCCAAACATCTCCGAGAGCGGCACCTCGGCGTTGATGACCTGTGCGTCGTTCCGCTGGCCCATCTGGCCGATTTGACCGCGCCGGCCGTTGAGGTCCCCGATGATGTCGCCCATGTACTCGTCGGGCGTCACGACCTCCACCTCCATCACCGGCTCCATGAGAACCGGATTGGCCCGGTGGGCGGCTTCGCGGAACCCGAGTCGACCGGCAATCTCAAAGGCGTTCTGATCGGAGTCGACCTCGTGGTGGTCTCCGTCGTAAAGTCGCACTTGCACGCCTTCGATCGGGTATCCGGCAAGCGGTCCATCTTCCATTGCACTCTCGATGCCACGCTTGACGGATGGAATGAACTCCTTCGGAATGACCCCACCCTTAATTTCGTTGTTGAAGACGAGGCCCGAATCTTCTTCTTCCTCCTCAGAAATTGGCCCCACCTCCATGTAGACCTCGGCGAACTGCCCACGACCTCCGGTCTGCTTCTTCAGCACATAGTGCTCGTCGACCGTCTGCGTAAGGGCCTCGCGGTACGCCACCTGCGGCTGCCCCACGTTGGCCTCCACCTTGAACTCGCGCTTGAGCCGGTCGATAATGATTTCGAGGTGGAGCTCCCCCATCCCGGCAATAATCGTCTGCCCGGTCTCCTCGTCGGTCCGCACGTTAAACGTCGGATCCTCCTCGGCCAGCTTGGTGAGGCCATTGGTCAGCTTGTCCCGGTCAGCCTTGGTCTTGGGCTCAACCGCAATCCGGATCACCGGCTCCGGGAACTCCATGGATTCGAGCACCACCGGATGGTCCGGATCACAGATCGTGTCTCCAGTCTTCAGGTTTTTCGGCCCCACGACGGCGGCAATGTCACCGGCCCGGAGCATGTCCACATCTTCCCGACTGTTGGCGTGCATGAACATCATGCGCCCAATGCGCTCATCTTCGTCCCGCGTGGGACTGTAAACACGAGAGCCGGATTCCAGCGTGCCACTGTAGACCCGAATGAAGGTCAGCTTTCCCACGTACGGGTCAGTGGTAATCTTGAACGCCACGGCGCTGAAGGGCTCGTCTTCCCGCGGATGGCGGGTGATTTCCTCCTCGTCGTCCTGGGGATGATGCCCCGTGATTGCCGGGACGTCATCCGGACTTGGCAGATAGCTGTTGACCGCGTCGAGCACACGCTGTACGCCCTTGTTTTTTAGGGCCGAGCCGCAGAACATGGGCGTCATGTCGCGGTTGAGCGTGGCCTTGCGGATTACTGTCTCCAGTTCCGCGGGCTCCACCTCCTGATCCTCGTCTAGGTACTTCATCAGAAGCTCGTCGTCGTACTCCGCGACGCTCTCCAGGAGGTTGATGCGCCAGTGCTCCGCCTTCGGCTTCAGGTCGTCCGGAATCTCAACCACGTCCCACTGCATGCCCTGGGACTCGTCGTCGTAAACGATGGCCTTGCCTTCGATGAGGTCGATGACTCCACGGAACATATCGCCGGCCCCAATGGGGTACTGCACCGGCACTGGATTCGCATTGAGACGATCCTCCATCATGTCGAGGACATTCTCGAAGTCCGCTCCCGTCCGGTCCATCTTGTTTACGAACCCGATCCGCGGCACATCGTATTTTTCGGCCTGCCGCCAGACGGTCTCGGACTGCGGCTCCACACCGCCGACCGCACAGAACAAGGCAATCGCGCCGTCGAGCACACGGAGGGAACGTTCCACCTCGACCGTAAAGTCGACGTGACCCGGGGTATCGATAATGTTGATACGGTGGTCATCCCAGTAGCAGGTCGTTGCCGCCGAGGTAATGGTGATCCCCCGCTCCTTCTCCTGCTCCATGAAGTCCATGGTGGCCGCCCCCTCGTGCACTTCTCCCATCCGGTGCAGACGCCCGGTGTAAAACAGAATACGCTCCGTGAGCGTGGTCTTCCCGGCATCGATGTGGGCCATGATGCCGATATTCCGGGTTTTCTCAAGTGGGAAGCCTTCGTTTTTCTGCGTAGCCATGGGTATAAGCTCAAAGTTGCGTGCTCGAACGCTCAGTGCAGATCGGGGGGCGACCCAATCTGTCCAGCAAATCTAGAACTGGAAGTGAGCGAAGGCCTTGTTGGACTCGGCCATGCGGTGCGTGTCGTCCTTTTTCTTTACGGCACCGCCTTCCCCTCGCGCGGCGTCAATCAACTCACTCGCGAGGCGATTCACCATACTCTTCTCGTTCCGGGCCCGGGCATACTGAATGATCCAGCGGAAGGCCAGGGTAATCCGCCGCTCGGGACGGACTTCGGTGGGGACCTGGTAGGTCGCTCCACCTACGCGCCGGCTGCGTACCTCCACGAGGGGCGCGGCGTTGTTCACGGCCTTCTTGAACACTTCCAGCCCCTCCTCACCGGTGCGCTCCTCGATCACGTCGAACGTGTCGTACACAATGCGCCGGGCCAGACTCTTCTTCCCGTCCCGCATGATGGCGTTGACGAACCGGGAGACCATGTCGTCCCGGTAAACAGGATCCGGCTGAGTCGTGCGCTGCTCGGGAGCCTCGTCTCGTGGCATAAGGAAAGTGGCTGTCGTCAAATTCGGATATCGGGACGCGGGGCGCGCACTAGTCGCGCGGCTTCTTCGTGCCGTACTTCGAGCGGCCCTGACGACGCTCTTCAACGCCGGCGGTGTCGAGGGCCCCTCGCACAATGTGGTACTTCACACCCGGCAAGTCCTTCACACGACCGCCCCGAACGAGCACAATGGAGTGCTCCTGTAGGTTGTGCCCCTCGCCCGGGATGTACGCGGTCACTTCGTTGCCGTTGGTCAGCCGCACACGCGCTACCTTCCGGAGGGCCGAGTTCGGCTTCTTCGGAGTAGTCGTGTACACCCGCGTGCACACCCCGCGACGCTGCGGGCTGCCTTCAAGCGCAGGGGCATCACTCTTTTCCTCTTCGGACTTTCGTCCTTTTCGGATCAGCTGCTGAGTCGTCGGCACGTCGGTGTTGGTCGTTTGTCGGGACGATGTCGGAAAAACGTCACAGACGCGCACTGGCGTGATCCCTAGTGCGCACACTCGTTAAGTACCGCCCTCCCTATGAGTGGGGTCCTAAATGCGGAGCAAAGAAGGAATGAAAAGAAATTCCCCGGCTCAGTCCAACACAGAGCGCACTCGGCCGCACCGCATTTCGATACGTTGCTCTGTATCGATTGATCAATCTTTTTCGCGAGCGGAGAGCAAAGAAAAAGGCGAGTCGAAACTCGCCTGCCAAAACTTTTCGGTTGCGCCGGGCATCCGTTCCTCTTTGCAGAAGGGGTCTACGGAACGACGTTCGTCGGGGTTTCCCGAAGCCGCCTCACTTCGTCGGATTCAGACGAACTTCCATCTCATCCCTGCGGCGGTCGGGACGTCCCATCCGCCGAGGCCGGCCCCCGAGGAGACCGTCCATCGTGCTTCTCTACCGGGACGTACTCGCCGTAGGGCGGGTCCCCCAGAAGCGCCACGAGGGCCTCTGCCCCGAGCACCTCGTCTTGCAGAAGCCTCTCAGCCATGTCGTCGAGAAGGGGGCGCTTCTCCCGCAGGAGGTCGGCTGCCCGGGTCCGGGCCTCGGAGACAAGTGTCGCCACCTCCTCGTCGATGGCCTCGGCCATGGCATCCGAATAGGGCTTGCCGAGGAGGGGCCTATTGTCGCGGCGCTCGGCGCGGTTGTAACTGAGAGGCCCAATTCGCTCGCTCATCCCGTAGTCTACAACCATGGCGTAAGCCAACTTCGTGACCCGTTCGAGGTCGTCCTGGGCGCCAGTCGTCGCCCGCCCAAAGGCGAGCTCCTCGGCCACACGTCCCCCGAGGGCCATGGTCATGCGATCCATGAGTGCCTCCTTCGAATATAGATCTCGCTCCTCGGGGAGGTACTGTGCATGACCGAGCGCGGATACGCCGCGCGGCACGATCGAGACTTTCACGACCGGGTCGGTGTGCTCGAGAAACCACCCGACGATCGCGTGCCCCGACTCGTGGTGGGCAATGACTCTCCGTTCCTCCGGCGAAATAAGCTTGTTACTCTTCTCCAGCCCCGCGATGACGCGGTCGAGGGCCCGCTCAAAGTCCACCATCTGAATGGCAGTCTTGCCCTGTCGTGCCGCCAGAAGGGCGGCTTCGTTGCAGACGTTCGCAATCTCGGCCCCGGCAAAGCCCGGGGTCTGCCGGGCCAGAACCTCAAGGTCCACCCCCTCGTCCAGCCGGAGATTCTGCACGTGCACCCGAAAAATCTCCGTCCGGTCGAGGCGGTCGGGCTTGTGGAGGGTAATCTGTCGATCGAACCGCCCTGGACGCAGGAGGGCCGAGTCGAGCACGTCGGGCCGGTTGGTGGCCGCCATGATGACCACACCTTCGTCGGAGTCGAACCCGTCCATCTCGACGAGCAACTGGTTCAGGGTGTTGTCACGCTCGCCGGTGCCCGCTCCGCCACGCCCGCCCCGAGTGCGTCCGATCGCGTCCACCTCGTCGATGAAAATAATACACGGCGCCCGCTCCTTGGCGCGTTCGAAGAGGTCCCGAACCCGGCTCGCCCCCACGCCCACGAACATCTCCATGAAGTCCGACCCGGAAATGGAAAAGAACGGCACCCCGGCCTCGCCGGCCACGGCCTTCGCCATCAGGGTTTTGCCAGTGCCAGGCGGGCCCACCAGGAGGACCCCGGTCGGCAGGGCCCCGCCCAGCCGTGTGAACTTGCGCGGGTCTCGCAAAAACTCGACGATCTCCGCAAC
>CAYLMT010000067.1:0-4567 GCA_964384855.1 uncultured Salinivenus sp. | reverse complement strand
CGCCCAGCCGTGTGAACTTGCGCGGGTCTCGCAAAAACTCGACGATCTCCGCAACCTCCTCCTTCGGCTCGTCCAGACCCGCCACCTCATCAAAGGTCACGCGCCCGCCGTCCGCTTCTTTAAAGAGCACCTCCGCGTCACTGCCAATCTGCTCTCCACGCCCCCCGGCCGCCATCTGTCGCATGAAGAACACCCAGATCCCCACAATCAGGCCCAGCGGAAGTCCCCACAGAAGAAAGGTTTCGACCCAGTCGCCCTCCTGCGCGGCTGTAAACGTAACCGTGGCCCCTCCCGCCTCCGCCGCTACCTCGTTGTGGCGACGCAAAAACGCCGTCAGCTCGTGGGAGCCGGGCTTGCGGGTGACGAAGGCCCGCCGAGAGCGATCGGCAACGACCCCGAGAAATCCGGTCGGAGGATTAGACACTTCAACGCGACCGTCCTGCACCGCCTCGGTCGTGTAGGTGCCGTCGATTCGCTCGCCGTTGACAATCTCGACGTGCTCGACGTAGCCCGACTCCACGTATTCGAGAAAGGTGCTGTACTCGATGGAGACGGGATCGGTCGCTTGTTGCCACTTGATCCCGAAATGTACGAGGAGAGCAAGGACGATGGCGCCCCCAATCCAGAGCACGTACTGGGAGCGCAAGAGGGCCCACACCTGCGGTAGGCCAGAACCGTCCGGGGACGGGCCGGGATCCGAGGGTGTGATGTCGGATGACGCCATGGCAGAATCAAGAACTAGAGCGAAGGGCGTCCTCCGTCTCGTCCGCCCCGGCTCGTGTCGGGGGGCGACGGACGGCGGGAGGAGTCTGCCCGAACGGGGGTAGTGGATGAATCACGGTGCTGAAGTGGCAGAGACGGGTCCTCTCCGGTCCGAGTGGTGTCGGAGGAACCGCGCCGAGGACGCGCAAGAGAATCCGTCGACGCACCGCGGGACTGGGCCGCGTCCTCGGCGGCAGTCGTGTCTTCACTTGAGGCAGCGGTCACAGTATCTGCCTCGGCTCGCCGATCGGGAGTCGACTCTACCGCGGTTGAATCTTCCGCGGCGCGTTCCCGAGCGGCGTGCTGTTCTCGCAGCTGGGTGAGGAGGGCCTGAGCCCGCTCGGCCTCGGGGGTTTCGGGGTACTGATCCGTGAGGTGGGTTAGAAGAACCTCAAAGGGATCGGCCGACTCCTCTTTCGACTCAGGCGCGGCACTCACGGAGTCCGCCGGGGGTCCCGCCCCGGTCGTGTCCGCTACAGTCGTGTCCGCTCCGGCGGTGTCCGGAGACGGAGTCTCTTCTACCCGGGCGATCGTGTCTCGGGAAGGAGGAGACGGTGTCCCTGCACTGTCCGGGGGCGAATCTGGAGATTCTCGATTGGCGACGGCCGTCGAGTCGAGCACCCGGCGCGGAGGGCCCTTAGGGGGGTCCGCGTCCGACGTATCGGAGGCCGGCGGGTTGGCGACGCGTGAAGGCTCAGAGCTGCTCGTCGTGTCGGCGGAGCGTGCTGGTGCGGAGACGGTGGAATCTGTGCGTGGACGCTCAGAGGGAGAGGCTCTCTGAGAGGACTCGTCCGTGGTATCGCGCAACGGACTGGGTTCGGTGGCCTGCGCCAGAGAATCTACGTAGCGTTCAAACCGGACCCGGCCAAGCCCACTGGTGTCGTCTCGGGCGGTTCGGTGATACACCACCCCCGCTGCCAGAAGCGCGCGGGGCGCTGTGCTGGTCTCGCGGTACGCATCGGCCACGGCCAAAAATTTCTTGAGGGCCGTGTCGTGGGCCCCACTCCGCCAGGCCTCGTAGGCTTGGGCGTACGCCGAGTCCGCCTGGCTCCCTTCGCGACTTGGCTCCTCATCAGTCGTCTCCAGTCCCATTTGTTCCCGGGCTCGCCGAGCGAAGGGCGTGCCTGGATGCTCCTCAATGAGGCGGCGATAAACGTCGTTCGCGGCGGTGGTATCGCCCTGCGCCCGATGCGCCTGGGCCAGCCCGTAAAGGGCCTGGGAAACGACCGGGTGCTCCGGGGTCTCGTCGAGAATCCGACGGAACCAGGTCTGTGCCGAGTCGGGACGGCCGGCGGCCCGGAAGAGTGCATTGGCCAACTCGTACCGCGCGACGGCCCGCTGGTCTTCCATCTTGGCCCGGCTCGCCGAGTCGCGCGGCACGGCCGACAGATCCACAACGCGAGTCGTCGCGGACGGCCCCGCGGAGGATTGGGGGTCCGGTTCCCCTTCGGGCCCTTCAGCGATCGTCCGTTCGTCTTGTCGCCCTCGGATGGCCTCGACGCGACGCCAGTTGTCCACGAGCGGCCGGTCGCCCCACGTCTGTTCAAACTGTCGGCGTCCCTGCTGCACGAGGGCCGGGTCGCGATGAAAAAGAAACCCGGCGTCGGTCTCTCTCGTCTGCACCGCCCCCTGTTCGGACGGGGGAGCGGACGCTTCCCTCACCCCACCCCGTCCGCCGCCTCGAAACCGCGGCTCTTGACGGGTGCGCTGCTCCTGCGCCTCCTGCTCTTCCAATCGGCGCTGGCGAATCTCTTCCACGACGGACTGAAACTCGGCGGGCGGCATGCGGCCGAGACGCAGGAGAGAATCCATCCGCGCCACCGCCTGGGCACGACCGGCAAGGCCCCGGAAGCGATCCGCCTGGGCCGCTGCGTCAGAGGGAGCCCGGGGAAGCACCTGCGGCTCGCCGTCCCGTCCCGTCTCCCCGCCGCGGCCAGACGACAGGCTCGTCGCGGCCGTGTCGAAGTGTGCCGCGGCCCGGGTAAAGTCTTCGTACGTGTCCCGATAGAGCGTCGCCAGCTCGTAGTGGGTTCGTCCCTCCCCCCTCCCCTGAGGCGAATCGTCCCCCCGTAAGACGTCCGTGAGCACCTGTTTCGCCCGGTCGGGCCGGCCCTGCGCCCGATACAGGCGGGCCCGAACCCGAGCAATCTCCGCTCGCATCTCGCGGGTGTCGTCGTCCCGTTCCAGGGACTCGAGGCGTCCCAAGGCCCGCTCCGGAACGCCGTGCAGCCCCTGCATTTCGATGGCGCTCAACTCGGCGGCAAACGCCAAAGGGTACGCGGGGTCGTACTCCAACACCTGCCGGTACGCCGCCTCGGCGCCCTCAAAGTCTTCGAGGGTCTCGCGCACCTGCCCTAGCAAAAACGCCGCCCGCGCCCCCGTGTCGTCCGGCAAATCCCCCTCCAGTCCCCGAACGAGGGCCCGCTCGGCCTCCGCCCAGTTCTCCTGACGCACGTAGAGCTCCCCCCGGACCACTCGCATCCGGGTGGTCCAGTGTCCAAAGTCCTCCGACTGATCCAGCCCAGCCCGAAGGACCTCCGCGGCCTCCGAGTACCGGTCGGCCGCCACCAGCGTCTGAGCGAGGCGGAACCGGGCCTCGCCTTCCCGCTCCGCGTCCAGCGCAATCACCTCGCGGAATTTTTGGGCCGCCCCGACGTAGTTCTGCTGATAGTAGCGAGACCGACCGATGAGGAGCAGCGCGTCGTCGACCCATTCCGAGTTCGGGTGCTCGCGCAGGATGTCCGCGCTTTTCTGAATGGCCTTCTCGAAGGACGACTCACCGGCCGCACCCTGCGGAGCGGGAAACACGGAAAGGTACCGCGTCCGATCGATGTCCCCTTCCGACTCACTGACCGATTCGAGGCCGGCCTCGAAGGCCTGATTGGCGTTGTAGAAGGTGTTGTAGTAGGCCGTGAGGTCGTCATACTGGCGCCCGACGAACGACCCGCGTCCACAACTCATCACCAGCCCGGCCCCGGCGAGAAGAAGTACGAGGCCGCACAGCGCCCAGACCCGTGCCCGCACCCGATGAGAAAAGCGACCCATGACGACACGCCAGTCGCGTCGGAAAAGAGAAAACACGCACTGGCCTCTACAATGGAAGTGGGCCGCCACGGGATCCCTCCACACCCGCTCGGCGCCCCAGAAATCCCCTACTGAACGGTGCTGACGTGAACGGTATTGGTGCGTCCCCGGGCGGGCAGTGGCATCCCGACGGTCAACACCACTTGGCTGCCCGATTCCACGAGGTCGTGTTCGTGAAGTACGCTATGGACGCGCGCAATGCCCTGATCGGTGTCCTGCTGGAAGGGAATGTAAAAGCCTTCGGTGCCCCAAAGGCTGCCGAGCTGCGCAACCACCCGCTTGTTGTCGGTGAAGGCGTAGATGGGCATGCTGGGACGGTGCCGGGCGATGGATCGGGCGGTCGCCCCCGAGTTGGTCAGGCAACAGATGGCCTCCGCCCCTACCTGCTCGGCGAGTCGGCAGGCCGTAAAGCTGACGCTCTCCGTCACGCTCGCCCCCTGCTCAAAGCGATCGGGAGTCATGGTGAGGGACCCACGCTGCTCCTCCCAGTAGGCCTCCGCCTGACGGATGATCTGGTTCATGGCTTCCACGACCCGTACCGGATGATTCCCCACCGCCGTCTCGGCGGACAGCATCACGGCGTCGCTGCCGTCGAGCACCGCGTTGGCCACGTCGCTCGCCTCGGCGCGGGTCGGACGCGGGTTCTCCACCATGCTCTCTAACATCTGCGTGGCCGTGATGACGGGCTTGGCCGCAGCCATGCCCTTCCGGATGAGGCGCT
>CAYLMT010000066.1:2784-9708 GCA_964384855.1 uncultured Salinivenus sp. | reverse complement strand
AGGCGTTGTTGATGGCCGTCCCTCCACGCAGGAATTTCGAAAATCCGCCTCCGGTGCCGCTCACCCCCACGTTCACTCGAGCGCCTTGATTCGCTTCCATAAATTCCTCCGCGACGGCTTCCGTGAGGGGAAAGACCGTGCTGGAGCCATCGATGCTCACCGAGTCGACCGACGAACCGCCGCAGCCGACGAGCACGAGCGCTAGCACAAAGACCCCGACGAGAGCCGAGAGGGACGCCGAACAACATCGTGAGGGACGCAACCTAATCATTGTAGAGGGGAGGGAGTGGAGAGAAGGGTAGCGGAAAATACGCTGCCTCAATCATAACGCTCATTCGGGCCAAGAGAAAGCCCTTTTCGTCGTGCTACGACCCTATTCCTTCATCCGGTAGCCAACGCCTTTGACCGTTTCAATGTATTCGCTGCCGATTTTCTCGCGGATCTTACGCACGTGTACGTCCACGGTACGGTCGACAACATAGACGTCTCGTCCCCACACTTCGTCGAGGATTTCCTGGCGGGAGAACACGCGGCCGGGATGCGAGGCGAGAAAATAGAGCAACTCGAATTCCTTGCGGGGAAAGCGCATCTCCGTCTCGCCGTCTCCATTTTCCTGGTAGACGAGGTACCGATCGCGGTCCACTCGCAGGTTGTGCACCTCAATTTGGTCGGGGGGGTCTTCGTAGCGGTGAGCACTGCGCAGAAGGGCTTTGGCCTGGCTCACGATGACGGACACAGAGACCGGCTTGCCGAGGTAGATGTCGGCGCCTACGTCGAGGCCTTGCACCTTGTCGTCCTCCTCGTTTCGAGCGGTGAGCATCATGATTGGGATGGTGCGGAGGTGGGCGTCTTTGCGCAGCTTCTCACACACCTCAATGCCATCCATCTTGGGCATCATGATGTCAAGGATCATGAGGTCCGGCTCGTGCTCGCGCGCCTGTTCGAGGGCCTCCACTCCGTCGCGGGCGAGCACCACGTCGAAGCCTTCCTGCTCCAGATTGTACTCCACGAGGCTAAGCAGGTCTTCCTCGTCGTCGACGACAAGAATGGTCGACTCCTTCGTTCCGAGTTGTTGTTCCGTCACAGTGTGCGAGGCCAATCATGCCGAAGAGCGTAGATCGTTCAGTCCAACCTTCAGATACGCTGTGCTGTTGTTATCGAACTATTATCATCCGTCTCCAGTGCCACCCTTTTCCAGTTTTTTGCAGGTGTAGAGGGCCAGTGCAGGGTGAACGGTCCCGTCCCCAATAAAAAACGCCATCCGCTGGGCGCAGGACGCCCAGGGATGACGTAGTGGAAGGAGACCCCGCCGGGCCGAAACCATCGGTCCCGACCTGAAAAACAGCTCCTGCCTGAGGCTTCGTTATTGTGATTGCGTTCGGGCGGCGACGCGCGGAGCCTCCGACGCCACAATCACGGCTTTTGCGATGGTTTGCACGCGGTCCGAGTCGAGCTCGTGGATCAGCGCACGCAGGCCCTCGATTGCAGCATCACTTCCGATGGAGGAGAGGGCCGAGATGGCCATGATCCGGAGGCCGTTGGAGTTGCTCGTGGCCACCACGCCGTGAAGGGGCGTCACCAGAAGGCTATAGAACTCCTCGTCGTATCGACCCGTGTGGGCGTAGGTCCCAATTTGGCGAACCGCACGCTCTTGTTTCTCCATAGAATCGGAGTTGAGCAGCTGCATCAGCCGAGCCCGTTCGAGAGCTCGTTCCTCCAGGGCCGGCGTCGTGTCGGTAGTATCGGTGGACACGGCAGCGGCATCCATCGGAAGCAGTGCGGCGGCCAGTGCGAAAAGCGCAAGTATGTGGCGAAGTCGTCGGGTCATGGTAGCGGCGTGGATTGTGAATGGAGTGCGAACAAGTGGGCCTGCGCCCTGTCTGACCCGAGCCCATAGGATGAGCTCGGCCCGGAGAGCGCGCCCAGGTTAGCCCGGTCGTTCAGACCGAAGCAGGCCTGAGCCGACCCGTCGATGCATGAGCCGCTACGAGGCGCATCCTGAAAAGTGGCAGGATTTGACCAGAGAAGTATGCATTTCCCGTGTACAGAATTTGAAGTAAGCGATTCCAATGTACTGAAAACGCTTTTGATCATACTCCCTTCAAACGCCGCTCAGGGCTGTTTTTGGAAAGAAGCGTTTCCAAAATAAAAGAAATAATGTACATTATATCTGGTGAAAGCGCTTCGTAATAAACCTTGAGGTCCAGGATGGAGGGGGCAGGCAGCCCTCGGTGGCGCTTGGAAGTGTGGAGGTCGGTCGTATCGAGAAGGTGAACTATCGGCGATGGGGCACGTGGAGAAAGGCGGTTTCGTGGTTGAGTCGAACGTGTGTGCGGGTCGGTGCACTTGGTCCTTACGAGTCCCTACGATCGCGACATTTTGGACCTGGCGGTGCCGGCTCTCGCAGGGCTCGCCGCTGGGCCGCTCGTCTCATTGGTCGATACTGCGTTCGTGGGGCAGCTGGGCCGCGTGCCCCTAGGAGCACTCGGGGTGAACACGTCGATTTTTTCGATGACGTTCGTCATCTTCAATTTTCTCGCGTACGGCACAACGCCGCGCGTGGGACGGGCCGTGGGCAATGACGATCGAGAAGAAGCAGGACGAGTGGTGGTGCGGGCCCTCGTGCTTGCAGTCGGGGCGGGCGTCGTGGCTGTCGTTGTTCTTCAGGCCCTGGCCCGGCCCATCCTTCTCCTCATGGGGGCAAGCGACGAATTGATGGCGCCGGCTTTGGCCTACTTGCGCATTCGTGCCCTGGCCGGCCCTGCAGTGCTGCTGATCACGGCCAGCCACGGGGCGTTTCGGGGATATCAGGATACCCGGACGCCGATGGTGGTTACTCTCGGGTTCAACGTCGTCAACGGGGGGCTCGACCCGCTTCTCATCTTCGTCTTCGACTGGGGCCTGGCGGGGGCTGCGGCGGCGACAGCCATCGGTCAGTGGGTGGGAGCGCTCACCTTTCTCTATCTGCTTCTGCACGCGCGGCGGGACGAGCTCCACATCGACCTGCGATGGCCGGCCCTCCACACGCTGGTGCCGTTCCTGAAAGTGGGGCGCGACCTGTTTCTACGGACGGCCTCGCTCGTGGGGATTATGACGTTGGCGACGGCCATGGCGGCCCGCGTGGGGGTGACGGCGGTCGCGGCGCACCAGGTGGCGGCACAACTCTGGACCTTTCTCGCCCTCCTGGTCGACGCACTGGCCGTTGCGGCGCAGGCCCTCGTCTCGAAGCACCTTGGGGCAGAGGATCCGGAGGCAGCTTGGGAGGTGTCCGATCGGCTGGTGCAATGGGGATTGGCCGTAGGCGTGGGACTCGGCCTGGGCTTTTGGGCCCTGCGACCCTTCCTGCCGGGCTTCTTTACCGACGACCCCGACACGGTCGCAGCGCTTCTCGACGTGTATTTTTTCGTGGTGGTCCTTCAGCCCCTGAACGGCCTCGTCTTTGTGGGGGACGGTATCTACATGGGGGCAGAGGCGTTTCCGTATCTCGCCAAGGCGATGATTGGGACGGCGCTGATAGCGGCCACTGTGCTGTTGTTCGTGAACCCGATGGGCTGGGGCCTCGTCGGGGTCTGGTGGGGAATTACGACGCTCATGGTGGGCCGACTCATCACGCTGGCGGGGCCGTACGTACGGGGCACCCTCTTCGCCTCCCGCGACGGGTAGGTGCAGTTTCAGTCCTAAAAGAGGGACGACACGGGAGCGGTGTACGTGAGGCTGGCGGTGACCACGTCATGGCGGAGAGTAGAGGGGGAGGAGGGCAAGGGAAATACATCTGCGTTCGTCGAAGGGCCCAGGGCCTCCTCGGAGTCGGAAAAGACGGAGCGGAGGCCTGGATTGTATCGAAGATCGATGCTCAGGCGGCCGGTTGCCCCGACCCGGTAGCCCAGCCCCGCCCCGACGACGAGCCCCACGTCCCACCGTCGGAGATGGTTGTGGGCCATAAGGTCGATGCGGTCCTTGAACGTGCCCTCCGCGGAGCGTGCATCGCGCCGCACGGTGCCGCCGAGAGCTAGGTCTAGGGAAAGCCCCGCAACGGCGTAGGCGGACAGGCGCCCTCGAAGGGGCAGAGCGCCTCGCCCGAGCATCAGGCCTTGCACGTACGAGAGGCGATATCGCTCAACGGAGTAGCGCTCGGACAGAGGTTGGGAAAAATGGCCGCCCTTTTGGATATAGAGCAGTTCTGGCTGGAGCGAAAGGGCCTCGGTAAGAGGGAGGAGCAGAAACGCTCCGGCGTGCAGGTTGAGCCGGGGGTTTGCGTTGGTAGTGCTTTGTCCCCCGGCAAAGGGAGTTGCACCATCACTTAGGAATCCAAACGTGGGCCCCGCGCGAAGGCCCATCCGAACGTCTTGCGCTGATGCCTGGGGGGGGATGCTTCCTACGACGACAAGGCACGCCCCAATGAGGAGGGAGGCAAAGAGCACCTGGATAGAGGTGCGAAACGGAAGGAGGGGAGGCATCCGCTGTGGGGACGGAATGAAACGATCAGTAGACCTCTCCTACGGGACGACTTGTGCTATGGTGCGCCGTGGAGCGCGTGGGGGCTTCAGCCAGAGACCCTCGGACGCCGGGGGTATTGTAGAGAGAAGTTGTGGGTGGGCGAAATGGATCGTCCCAGTCCACATGTCGATCCCGAACAAGAGACTACATTCCCACGGGTTCGGCCTGTCCTCCGTCGCCGTCTTCACTGCGGCTACTGTCGGAGGCGGGAGTGCGATTGCCCACGGAGAGGGGCTCAGGATGGAGATCCGACTCGTCCTCGATGGCGTCGGACCGGACGTAGACGCGTCCGTTGGTTTGGTCGACTGAATAGGACCCGAAGTGCTCGTCGGCCCAGTCAAGAATGCGATAGATCTCGTGGCCGAGATGGTTGGCGTCGAGCGCAAATCCAACCACCTGATCCTGAGGGTCCTGCAGGCAGTAGTGCATAGAGCGAAACAACTTGTTCGGGAATCAACGTCGAGCGACACCTTAATTGTCGAGCAACATCCGCACCAAGCCGATGGGCTCAGGTCGGTTTCTGTCACTTCGGCAATGCGCCGTCGGGAACGGGAGGGGGTCTGACATCATCCGGGAGGATTTGTAGAATCACCCCGACAATCCGTCGCACTTGGAACCCGCTGCGAGGTCAGTGTTCGGACAGAACAATGGGAGGGGGGTGTTAAGGGGAGTATGCGTCAGTGGGGGGCGCTGCCGTGTGCGGGTACATGTTCGGGATGGGAGGAGCAAAGAGACCGACGGTATTGAAGGGACGGATGGATTCCCTGACCTGTTCTTCATAGGTGTCGAGCGTCCTTTTTGAGGGAGCGTTCTCGGCGGGGACCGCCTGGAAGGCGCGTCGAACTCCAGCCCACAACGAGTCCTCTTCGGCGCAGAGGAATGCCGGGGGCGTATCGGGGCTTCGTTCGGCACGGGCCCGCTGGTGCTCGTAGGTCGTGGCGCCAGCGAAGTAGAACATGGTACTGATCGTCCACGCACGGAAGGAGGGGAGGGCGTCGTAGCAGAGGCGCACGAGGTCGTCAATGCATTGAAGCTCGTGGCGGACGGCCTCGCTATACGAGTGGAGGGCCGAGGCGGGAAGGGCTGTGCCGTGCTGCTCGAAGAGGCGGCCCAACCGCTCGACGCCGCTAAGGGTGTGTGCGATGCCAGTGCTGTGAAGGGGATCGACAAAACCAGCGGTAGATGGGAGCAGTGCCCAGCCCGGTCCGGCGGCCGGATCCACGAGTCGCTGAAGTCGACCGGTGCGGACGATCTGGCCAGGAGGGGCTATGAGCCGTGCCTTCTCAAAGCGACGGGCGAGCGAAGGGTAGGCCCGCAGGTGGGTCTGCCACTCTTCCCGAGGTGTCTGTGTAGAGGGCCGCGGATGCGCCTCGGCGTCCAGCACGAGACCGGCACTCACGCGCCCGTCGTCAAATCGAATTTCCCAAAGCCAGCCGTCATCGAGGACGTGGTGAACGGCCGCCTCGTCGCAGGGAAACGGATGGTCCGCTATGCGAGCCCCATGCATGTCCATCCAATCGCGCCAGCGTGGCAGGTTTCTGAAGTGCCCGAAGAGGGCTCGGGAGTGGGTTTGTAGCGACGTGTCGGCTTCGGCGATGCCGAGTGCAGGGAGCACCTGGCCGCCGCCGGTGGCGTCCACAATGAAGTCCGCCATGCACTCGACAGATCTCTCGTTCCGGGTGGCCCGAACGTGCCATCGGTTGCCGCGGTCGACATCGGTCACTGTCGTGTTTTCCAGCAACGGGATGTCCGCATCTCGCACGTTCTCGGCCAGGAAGGCGTCGACGTCGGCCCGGAGCCACTGCGTGTCGGAGTGGTATGGGTCGCTGCTCGCGGCCACGAGCAGTTCGTTCGAGTGGTCGGCTGCCGGCGTAAAGGGCTCATCGCGGGGGTGGCGGAAGTAGCTGAAGCCACGCTTCCGTCCACCGGTCACGTCAGGATATGCCTCTTGCCAGGGGCCGTGCGCAGACAGAGGGCGCAGCGCGGGAAGATCGTAGCGGTCGGCGAGGTCGCGAAGGATCATGTTTCCGGTCGGCGTCGACGACTCGCCGATCGTGAAGCGCGGGTGGCTCGCCTTATCGAGCACGACAGGAGCAAGCCCGATACTGTCCAGCATCAGTGCCGTGATGCTTCCCCCGAAGCCGGAGCCGAAAATGGCAACGTCGGCGTTGATCTGATCCATCGGAAAGCGTTCAAAGGGACATGGACTGTGTTCTGCACATTCGGTTGGAGATTGCCACGGGCCAATCTCCGTCGAAGTGTGGACGTGAGTGTGGCACGGGGCTCACTTCTGGCGATTATCGCAGGTGCAGCGGACCGGCGGCTGCCTCGTTTGAGAATGGTTCATCCGCCGGAGCCGTTCGCGACGCTTGGGGCCGCAGTTCTCGCACTCGTAGAATCGCTCCAGGTCCCAGAGGTCCATGAACA